>CANGEC010000109.1 GCA_947452625.1 Burkholderiaceae bacterium | reverse complement strand
CGAAAGCCTACTCAATAAGCTTTTACCGACCGTTGATATTGTTCTAGATTGCACCGATAACTTTGCGACTCGGCAATTGATTAATCGCCTGTGTGTAAAACACCAAACCCCTTTGGTATCAGGTTCGGCCTTGCGTTTTGATGGGCAAATTAGCGTCTTCGACCCACGCAACAGTACCTCACCCTGCTATGCATGCATTTTTTCACCAGCAGAGCAATTCGAAGAAGTGAATTGCGCCAGTATGGGAGTTTTTTCTCCTCTGGTGGGGATTATTGGTAGCATGCAAGCTGCTCAAGCGCTGCAGGTATTGATTGGATTTGGCGAACCCCTCATAGGTCGCATGCTACTTTGGAATGCTCGTAACACTCAAATAGATGAAATACGCATCAGCCGTAATCCCGAGTGTCTAGTTTGCGGCGCAAAGCACTAAATCTACTCAAAAATTTAAGTCAACAAACGTTCCAACGCTTGCGATTGCGCTTCGGGCTCAATCGCAGCAAGCACAGCAGGCATAAGGGACTTGAGTAGCCCCACATCCGCTTTGAGAATTTCTCTTTTCACCAACAACAACTGACTAAAGTGCATTGAAAAATCTGTTAAACCTAAGCCTAATAACAACTTTGTTAACGTAGGATCACCAGCCATCTCACCACACACTGCAATCGGAATATTGGCTCGTTTCGCTTGACTGATAATGCTGTAAAGTAAATTCAAAATAGCAGGATGCAGTGGATCATAAAGATGCGCAACCGCATGGTCTGCGCGATCAATAGCCAAGGTGTACTGAATTAAATCATTCGTACCGATTGATAAAAAATCAAAGCGATTGATAAACAGAGGCAACACCAAGGCGGCAGCTGGAATCTCAATCATAGCGCCCACCTGAATATTGGGATTAAATGCCTGACCTCGCTGATGCAACTGTGATTTGGCTTTCTCGATCAGGCGTAGCGTTTCATCAATCTCTTTAGCATGTGCCAGCATCGGAATCATGATGCGTGCTTGGCCATGAGCTGATGCACGCAAGATTGCTCTTAGCTGTGTGAGAAAAATTTCAGGCTCGGTTAATGACCAGCGAATCGCTCGCAAACCCAAGGGAGACGTGCCGGTCTGAGACAAATCAGTTCCTGCCCCCAAGGCCTTATCGGCACCAACGTCAATCGTCCGAATATTGACCGGCAAGCCATGCATCAAATCCACTACACGACGATATTCTTGGTATTGCTGCTCCTCATCTGGTAATGCCTGATGGCGATCCATGAATAAAAACTCAGAGCGAAATAAGCCAACACCAACAGCACCAAGCTCTACAGCTTGAGTAGCATCATCTGGTAATTCAATATTGGCAAATAATTCAATCGCAACATCGTCAGCAGTAGTCGTTCTAGAGTGTTTGAGTAGCTGTAGCTTGCGCGTTTCCTCAATGGCCTGCGTCTGCAAGAGCCGATACTCAGATAGCAACTGCTCATCGGGTGACACTACAACGACACCATGCTCGCCATCAATCACTAGCCAATCACCATGGCGAATCATTTCACTAGCATGGCGCACGCCCACTACCGCCGGGATCTCCATACTGCGTGCCACAATGGCAGTATGAGATGTCTTGCCACCGAGATCAGTCACAAACCCCGTAAATAAATGATCCTTGAAACGCAACATATCGTGCGGGGCAATATCGTGCGCAACGATGATGGCATCGGTACCAAGATCAGTGGGCGCGATAAATTCAGGATCCTCAACAGCATCTTTCTGTCTAGAATTTAAGGCCTTCAGTACGCGCTCTGCAACCTGACGAATATCGTTGCCGCGTTCTTTTAAATAAGCATCCTCAATCTCGGCAAACTGTTCTAAAAGATCATTCAGCTCTGTTGTGAGAGCCCAGGCAGCATTTAAGCGTTGTGTTCGAATTAACTTTAACGGCTTTTCAGCCAAGGCTGGATCGGCCAATATCATGCCATGCACATCCAAAAATGCCGCCATCTCTTGCGGTGCATCTTTAGGCAAACCCAGGCGCAACTGATCTAACTCAAGGCGCACCTGATCAAACGCATCCAATAACTTTTGTGCCTCAGCATCTTCTTTACCAGGCTCAATCAAATAATGACTGACCTCTAAGGCCGCACGTGAAATCAGGACGGCCCTGCCAATGGCAATACCTTTTGATACCGGGATTCCATGTAAGGCAAAAGTCATGCTTACTCGCTCTCACCAAACCGGTTATGAATTAATTCAGTCAAGGCTTGCATCGCCTCTTCCGCCTGATCGCCAATAGTCTCCAAGGTGACCGTACTACCAATTCCAGCAGCCAACATCATCACGCCCATAATGCTCTTGGCATTAATTTGTCGACCATTACGCGACAACAGAATTTCACAGGGAAATTGTGCAGCTAGCTGAGAGAGCTTGGCGGATGCTCGCGCATGCAAACCAAGTTTATTCACAATTTGTATTTCGGCAATTGGCATTAGTAACCTTATTATTCCGTTTTTTCTAGGTGGGCTTTCGAACCCAGCCGCAGAATGCCATTCTGTCCGCCAGCAAGCGCTTTTTGGGCCAACTCCTCTAAGCCCTCACCTCGATGAGAAATACAACGCATTAGCATCGGCAAATTCAAACCCGCCAACACAATGACTGGGGCATTTAAGCCCGACAAAGGCCCGAGACTCTCAAGCTTGGAGGCTACGTTTGCAGGAGTCGCGCCCATCACATCAGTCAAAATCAAGACCCCATTACCGTTATTAACACCGTAAGCGGCCTTCATGACGCGATCAAAACTGACTTTAGTATCTTCATGTGGTGGTATATCAACCGCCCTAACGCGCTCGGGCACCACACCAAAAGTATGCTCAGCAAAACTCAACATTGCGCTCGCCAGCGGAGTGTGAGCAACAATGACAATCCCAGTCATATTTACCCCAATGCTTTCTCAAGTGCACTTAACCAAAACTGCGGAACATTAAAGCTGGTTTGCTCAGTGATCTCCACAAAACAAGTAGGACTAGTAACGTTAATTTCTGTCACAAAACCACCAATCAAATCTAATCCAACTAAGAATAAACCACGCTGATTTAAGATGGGAGCCAATCGTTCCGCTACCGCCTTTTCTGTAGCACTCAGAGGCATCGCTACCCCCTTACCACCGGCAGCGAGATTGCCTCGGATTTCACTACCCTGAGGAATGCGAGCCAAAGCATATGGCACCACCTCTCCACCAATTAACAGCACCCGCTTATCGCCCTGAGCAATCTCAGGCAGAAAACGCTGAACCATTAAAGTTCTTGCGCCATTCTCCCCCAAGGTTTCCACAATGCTTGCCAAATTTAGACCATCCGGACCAACACGGAAAACGCCCATGCCTCCCATGCCGTCCAAAGGTTTAATCACAATATCCTGATGCGTCTGATGAAACACCTCTACAGCGCTAAGCTCTCGCGTTACTAAGGTAGGCGGAATTAACTCAGGAAACTCAGTGATCGATAATTTTTCGGAGTGATCCCGAATAGCTGCAGGATGATTAAATACTTTCGCGCCCTGCCTAGTTGCCGCTGATAGCATCCAAGTAGTATTGAGATACTCAATATCAAATGGAGGATCGGTGCGCATCAGTACCGCAGAAAATGTATTGAGAGCCCGAGATTCCAAATCACCCAACTCGAACCATGTTGTTCCACTAGGCTTGATCGCCAGGCTTTGGCAATCGGCTACAACGCGATTGTCCCGCCATAAGATATTACGACTTTGGCAAAACCATAAACGATGTCCAGACTCTTGCGCAACTCGCATCATCGCTAACGTAGAGTCCTTGCTAATCTTAAATGACTCTAAGGGATCGGCGATGAATAAAAAATCCATTGACTATTACCTATTTAAATTCTGCAAGATCATGCGGCTTCAGCATCTGGGTCGGTACGCTCTAGCTCTAACGAAGAGGCCAATAATGCCAACCGCGCTACAACCCCATACAAATAGAATCGATTGGGGGCGGCACTTCCAGGCTTTGCGCCGAGATCTGGCATCGAGTTTTGCTCAAAGGCCAATGGCACAAAATGCATTCCAGGAGCATTCAGATTTTCATCGGGACCGCGATCGGTATGCACTCGATAAAAACCACCGATCACATAGCGATCGATCATATAAACAACCGGCTCAGCGACGGCTTCATTGACCTTCTCAAAGGTGTAGACACCCTCTTGAATCAAAACATCACTCACTTCTAAGCCTTCTTTGACCACGCTCATCTTGTTGCGATCTTTGCGATTAAGCCCCTTTAATTGCGACGGGTCATTCACAACCATCACGCCCATGCCATAGGTTCCAGCATCGGCCTTGACTACAACATAAGGCTTTTCTTTAATTCCATACTCACGATACTTCTTGGCAGTTTTCTTAAGAACCTGCTCCACCGCCGTTTGCAATTCATCTTCGCCTTTGCGCTCATGAAAATTAACGTTCGAACAACTCGTGAAATAAGGATTGATCATCCACTGATCAATATTGACCAATTTGGCAAATTTCTTAGCAACCTCTTCATAAGCTGCAAAGTGAGCCGACTTACGACGCACATGCCAACCAGCATGCAAGCCAGGTAATAAATACTGCTCATGAATATTTTCTAAGATCGGCGGAATGCCTGCCGATAAATCATTGTTTAGCAAAATTGAACAAGGATCAAAATCCTTCAAACCTAAACGTTGCTTCTTTAAACCAATGCGCGAGAGTGGCTCCATCAATAATCGATTGCCATCAGGCAATTCAATCCAAGTGGGTTTTTTAATCTCATCGGACAATGTGCCTAAACGCACATTCAAGCCGGCTTGACGCAAAATCGATGATAGGCGTGCAATATTTTGCAAATAGAAGGTATTACGAGTATGTCGTTCAGGAATCAACAAGAGATTCTTGGCTTCTGGGCAAATTTTCTCAATAGCAGCCATTGCAGCCTGCACTGCCAGAGGCAACATTTGGGGCGAGAGATTATTAAAACCGCCCGGAAATAAATTAGTGTCCACCGGAGCCAGCTTAAAACCCGAATTACGCAGATCTACCGAGCAATAAAAAGGGGGGGTGTGCTCCTGCCATTCAAGCCTAAACCAGCGCTCAATGGTTGGGGTTGCTTCTAAGACCTTGGACTCTAATTCGAGTAAAGGACCGCTAAGGGCAGTGATGAGATGTGGGACCATTCCACCATTGTAAGATTTTTAAAAGAAAGACGCGGGATCCAAGGATCCCGCGCTTAAAAACTAGGCAACCCAAGCAGGGCGGCCTAGTAAGGGGTAAATCTACACATTAAGACTCGTAAGCAGACTCGCCATGTGAACTGATATCCAAGCCTTCGCGCTCTTCATCTTCCTTAACACGCAAACCGATGACAATGTCGATCAATTTGAAGGCAATGAAAGAAACCACGCCAGACCAGATTACAGTGGTAATGACACCTTGAGACTGAATCCATAATTGGCTAGCAATAGAGTAGTCAGGAGCAGCAGCATTAGCCACGTAATCCCAGATACCTGTGCCACCCAAAGCTGGGTCAGCAAAAATACCGGTTAACAATGCGCCAGAGATACCGCCTACGCCATGCACTCCAAATACGTCCAAGCTGTCATCTGAACCCAAAATCCTCTTGAGACCAGTAACACCCCACAAGCAAATAACACCAGCAAAAACACCGATTGCAAGAGCGCCCATTGGGCCTACAAAACCAGCTGCAGGAGTAATCGCAACCAAGCCAGCTACGCAACCAGAAGCAGCGCCCAACATTGATGGCTTTCCTTTGAGGACCCACTCGGCAACTGACCAGCCCAACACTGCAGCAGCTGTTGCTAAATAGGTGTTAACGAATGCCAATGCAGCGCTACCATTTGCTTCAAGAGCTGAGCCAGCATTAAAACCAAACCAGCCAAACCACAAGAGTGCAGCACCTGACATTACATAAACTAAGTTATGTGGCTTCATTGCTTCTTTGCCGTAACCTAAACGCTTGCCAATTACAAAAGATCCAACCAAACCAGCGATCGCAGCATTGATATGCACAACAGTACCACCAGCAAAGTCGAGAACACCCTTCTGCCATAACCAACCTGCACGAGCAGTGATTGCCTCGAGTGATGCTGCATCTTTAATGTCATCAGGACCAGGCCAGAACCAAACCATATGAGCGATTGGTAAATAGCTAAATGTGAACCAAACAATCATGAATACCAAGATTGCAGAGAACTTAGCACGCTCAGCAAAAGAGCCGATGATCAAACAGCATGTGATCGTTGCGAATACTGCTTGGAATGCCATGAATACATACTCAGGAATCACAACACCCTTACTAAAGGTTGCAGCAACTGAGTCTGGGTTCATACCAGCCAAGAAGAGTCGATCGAGTCCACCAATGAATGCGCTGCCCTCTGTAAACGCAAAACTGTAGCCATAGATTGCCCACAGCACCGTAATGACAGAGAACACCATAAAACATTGCATGCAAATTGACAGAATATTTTTGCTACGTGTCAAACCACCGTAAAACAAAGCCAAACCAGGAAGTGTCATCAACAGCACTAATGCTGTAGAAACTAACATCCAAGCGGTGTCGCCCTTGTTGCACTTTTCAGAACAAAGCACAGGGGCAGGCTCTGCAGCAGCAGGAGTTGCAGCAGGGGCTGTTACAGCGGGTTTTTTAACTTCATCAGCATGCGCTGGCGAAGTAACCATCACACCAGCAGCGCCAATAGCCAAGGCCATAGCACCACCAGCAACGAGTCGTTTCATCCAAGTTAACATTTTGAACCTCTCTTTAAAGTGCTGACGCGCCGGTTTCACCGGTACGAAT
>CANGEC010000108.1 GCA_947452625.1 Burkholderiaceae bacterium | reverse complement strand
GCACAGTAATTGCATCAATACCTAGTAATAGCGGTAAGGATATTGAAACAGTTGAGCGTGAGCATATTTTGAAGATTTTGGCAGAAGTAAACGGTAACCGTAGTAAAGCCGTACAAATCTTAGGCATCTCCGATAGAGCGCTACGCTACAAGCTTAAATCCTACCGGGATGCGGGCTACTTTAATGATTGATTGTGTTAGATAATATGAGTATGGATGCAGGAAACGTAGATTCGATGGTCGCAAGAATGCAAGCGCTCGCCGCAGCAGCGAGTGGTAATGTTGCGCCCTCGAATTCTCAGCCAGCTGCAGGAGGCGTAGATTTCCAAAGTATCCTTAAAAATGCCATTGAGAATGTCAACAGCGCTCAAAACAACGCCCAAGCAAAAGCCCAGTCTTTTTCTTCGGGCAGTTCAGACACCTCACTTGAAGAAGTAATTGTGTCTCTCCAAAAAGCCAATCTATCTCTACAAGGCATGATTGCGGTTCGCAATCGGCTTGTAGATGCTTATAAAGAAGTGACCAATCTCCAGGTTTAAGGCTTCACTCTAATTGGTAGTTCTGATTGCTTATTAAAACTGGGAATACATTTGGTGCGCTGCTTGCTTTACATGTCATCTCTCATGGGTAAAATTTTGAGATGATTGATTCCATTATTTTGCAGGCTGAAAAAGCGTACGGCATTACCCTGCTGGGAATGCTATCGATGGAATATCCAAAGCTGAATATCATTCTGGTCAATGATCTGTCCGAGCTCATTGCCATACCCTTTTCAACCCTAAAAAAATCCAGGCTCATTTCTTTTTCAAGCTCGAATATTGTTCCAGCCAAAATATTGGGCTTATTAGGGTATGGTGCCTATAACTTTCACCCTGGACCTCCATCCAGACCGGGCTGGGGCGCAATCGAAAAGGCTATTTACGACCAAGATCAAGCATTCGGAACCACGCTACATCTCATGAATGAGTATGTAGATGCTGGTCCTATCATCGCCATAAATTTGTTTCCCATTCCAGCAGGGTGCAATCGAAAAACCCTAAGCGATCTTGCTTTTCAAAATTTACTCAATTTATTTACTCAGCACCTAAAAGAACTTGTTGAAAGTACACATGATTTAATTGAGTTGCCCATCGAATGGGGGCATAAGAAATTTACCAGAAGTGATTACTCCGCTTACTGCATCATCACCGAAGATATTGATCGCTCAGAACTTGATCTTAGAATCAGAGCATTCCAAGCGCCTTTTAGACCCGCTATCCGCTTTCAAAAAGACGGTACGGTATATGTTTTAGCCAATCAAGAAGAAGAATATAGCCCCACCCTGAAATCTCATAAGCTACATGGCCACTCTTTCATTGAGTCTTAATAATGCCCGCTAAGGTGCTAGCTTTTAGTGAATCCTAGGCTTTGGCGTAGTGAAGACATCAGATCTAGGCGGGTTTTTAAAAATGATTCAGATCGGGCAACTGAAGCGCCCGATTTCAATGAATGACTAGGCGTACCGATTTGCTTAGAGGCTAAAGTCTTTTCCGTCCTAGTGCGCGTAGACCTTGATATAGGACTATTTTGTTTCTCTAATTTCTGTTTACTAATTGCCGGCATAAAACGCTCTCTCACTTTTTTCAGCTGCTCTGTAAGACCTAACAGCCCTACTCAATCTCAGTAGGCTGTAAGGTATTAACGGCATAAAACGAATAGCTGTTTAGGGGCCTTGTCTGGTGCGTCCAGACCTACTGGAGTATTTACTTGACTATCAGTTTTTATGCGCAGACTCGGCAGAAAGTTCAGGTGGCAATTCCCGTGGCTCAATTTTGCCGTCAATCTCATAGGCCCAAGCCAGCACTTCTGCTACTGCGGCATAAAGCTTTGGTGGCACCAAATCGTTGAGTTTGAGTTGCATTAAAAATTCGACTAACTCAGGCTCAGTTCTCGTAGGTATACCCATCTCTTGCGCTTTAGCCAAAATAGCTTCTGCAACAAAGCCCTCCCCTTGACCGGTTACCCTTGGGGCAGCGCCGTTGACCTCGTACTTGAGGGCCACAGCCTTGAGTGTTTTTTTGGGTTCTAGAGTAGGCATAATTTTTAGTCTTTATACCGAATCTGATTTTATTAAACTCACATTAGCCTGTGCATCAATTTGATCATGCATTTGCTCAAGCAAAACATCAAATTGTGGCAATAAAATTTGATTGCTGGCATTGCTCGCCTTGACTTGAATATTCAGTTGGTCGCCAAATTGAACGCCAACCACTTCTATCTTGCCAAGATTGGGTAGATTCACCTCCATTGTGAGGCGGCTACCCTTAAGTAGTTGTGATGAATTTTGTGGATCAGTTTCCCAAGCATCGCTACGATAGATCCTTGCCTGTACGTTCGGTGTTAACTGGCCCTGCCACAGCAAATCTCCGCGAAGGAGTAATTTCACAGCATCTTTCATGGCCGGATTATCGGTAGCTAATTGCTCAAGCAATCCACCAACTTGTTGCTGCGTTGACTCTAATACCTGTAAATGCTGCTCATCCATAGAACCTGCAGGCATGAGTAGTTTTTTTAATTGATCAGCCGCAAAGATTCCAGAATTTTGTAGATTTTGATAAAGCGTATTCATGGCAGCCTTAGGGTCTGTAGCTAAGGCATTTGGATTGTTATTTAGACTCCCGGGCCAATGGACTTGCGTGCTTTGATTACCTGCATTGGCACTTTCATTAACCAAACTATCGGATAGTAATTGGCCCAAAGCCAAGCTACCCAGTGAATCCATTTTGCTCAGACTCTGTGCGAGCACAGGATCTAGCACTGTTTCTTGCTGAGCCTGAGTTCCAGATAGCTCCAACAATACTGCGTTGTTCGGCTGGCTTGCTAAGAGTGCATCCCTGAGAGCAGCGCTATCAGGCGAGCTAGCTACAGGTATTGGCATATTGAGTGCTACGCGGGGATCAATCGCTTGCACATTCTCGATAATTGCGGGAGCAGTGGGAGGCGTTACCAAATCGTTGCGACGAAAATCCATTACAGGATTCACTGGAGAACCCGAGGGAATTGGTATCGTCATTTACAACCCCTCCTTCTAAATCTTCGACCTGATTAAGCCAGAATCGATAAGCTACTAAACTAATTATGCATTGACTACGCTTAAGCTATTCAATTGTCCTGATTTAGTTGAACTCTGATGATCTTGAACACTATGCAGTTGCTCTTTAGGAGCCAAACTTAACCAAGCTTCATATAAAGGGGTCAGCACGTCAATGACTTCCTGAACTTTCTCCGGAGAGCGATCCAATCGAGCCTTAACGATTTCACGTAAGGACCATTCATATATCGCCCCTAAATTCATTGCTATTTCCTCACCTGCGCTGGCATCCAAACATGCCAATAGGCCTTTTTGTATGAGGTCATTTGCCTTGGCAAATGACTCAACACCATAGTCGCCACCTTGCAAAGCGCTCTTACCAATTTTTAAATGATCAATAACGCGCTCATAAACTAAGACAACCAATTGCCCTGGTTCATAACTTGCAACACTACTGTCTGCTTCATTTTCAGCGTAGGCTCTCGCAGCTCTTGCATTCATGATTTTTCCTTAATTTGATTCAGTCTATTGAATTATTTATTTACCAGCATTAATATTTGTTACCGCTGCCAATGCGCTCGCCAAAGACGTACTCGTTGAATTGAGTTGGAACAAAAGTGCATTTAACGCGGAGTACTGAGTTATATAACTTTGTTGAATTGAATTTAGTCGCGTCTGCAAATCAGTTTCTCTTTTTTGCAAATCTAAAATAGAGGTTTGTTGAGCTGCAATTTGAGAAACTAATGCCCCTGAACTAGGATCGATCTCAGACTTAATAAAGGTATCGAGGTTACTCGTTGAGCTAGAAAAACCAAGCTTTAATCCACTTGCCAACTTGTTATAGAGACCATTTGTAACTGCGGTTTGATAGGTTGCAGTATTAAATTGAATGGTTCCATCTAATTGCAAATCCATTCCCATGCCAGCTAGACTGGTAGTTGATCTCGTTATTGCATTGTTTAGACCTGAGAAATCAACCGCAATTCCTGAATTTGCTTTACTTCCAGATATAGAAATAGCAGATCCATCAAATGTTGCTGTTATGCCAGCGCCAAGACCATTGGCCCAAGTAATAAATTGACTGACAGTAGGCGCAACTCCTGCTTGTGTTGGTATGCTCGAAAACTTATATTTTGTAGATCCAACCTGCAGATAGCCATCCACAACCGAGTTAACGGAATCGACATGCATACTCATTGGATCGCTAGCACTAGCAAACCCTGTAATCTTCGCTGCTGATGCATCGGTAGCGCCATAAGCAAACATCGATTTAATATTATTAACAAATGAAAGCATTGTTGGATCATTTGCGAAATTACCAGGTGTCGATGAGTTACTTGCATTAGCCGTCATCGAGTTATAAGTATTAATCACATCGTTATAGGCTAGCATCAAAGTGTTAATCATCCCACTAGAGTTATCTGCGCCTTGATTGACCATTACGGTACTAAACGTTGTGGATGTCGCTGATGGGCCTGCTAAATTAAGGGTGATACCACTGACAACATCGCTGATCGTATTACTTGAGCGCTGTACAGTAAGACCATTAATATTGGCGATAGCATCTTTCGCGGCAGTACTAATAGCTGAATCATAATACGGCTCGCCACCAGCAACAATGCTAGTGAGCGCCGTTGTGTCAACAGCTGATGTTGTTATATTTGAAACAACACCGGTTCCACTATTGGCAACATAGCCTGGACCATTAAAAACAATGGCGTCACCATTACTGCCATTGACCAATCCAGAGCTCAAACCTACAGTAGAGGTTCCTGCGGTAAATAAGCCACCAGTACTTGCTCCAGTTAATCCATTGCTGGTATTGATCGACGCGTAGGAAGTTCCACCCCCAATATTCGCAAATGCTTTAGCAACTTGCGCAGCCGTTGCACCACTGGCACCGGCAGTAAATGTTAGTCCATCCAGAATGACGGTCTTACCTGCAGCCAAGGCTGAAAATGAAGTTTTATTTGCATCGGTATTAGAGGAGGAGGAAGAGATTGTTAATGCATCGCCTGCTTTATATCCTGAGCCTGCATTTTGAAGCTCCACTCCAGTGACGTTCCCAAGAGTGTCATAACTCACATTTGCAGTAGCCCCGCTACCGGATCCACCAGCAAGCGCTACTGTCATAACGCCGCCTGTAGCTCCCGCTGCGGTAAATGATTGTGATGGGCTAATTGGAAATATGAGGTTGCTAATTGCAGAGCCAGATCCACTTGCACCAGTGTCGACTGAGACAGCATTGGCTTCCCCAGACTTAGTACCAGAAATCTGTAGCACCCAATCGCTAGAGCTAGTGGTTTGTAATACGGCAGCCGATACATTGGCGCCCAAACTATTAATCCAATTTTTCAAGTCGGAAACTGATGTTGCGCCACCTGGGCCCGTCCCCTGAATTGGTGTGCTGGCATTTTTAGTGCTGTATACAGTTGTGCCTACGGTTAATTTAAATCCCGTTGTGGAATCAAAACTTACTAGGTCACTAGCCGAACTAAAGTTTGTCCCAGCATATTTTCTTAAAATCAGTTGCGAAGGCGATGCTACCTGAGTAACAGCAACCTTAATCGATCCAATTGCCGCAGTTGAGCTCGCGGTTGCCGTCACCACCGAGGAATCACTAGAGCTTACTGTTGGATTATTGTAAGTTGATGGATCCTCAAATGTAGACAGAGCAGTTTGTAAGGTGGATATCTTGCTTTTTATGGTGCCAAGGTCACTAATAACCGCCTGACTATTAGTAACCTGATCCTGCAACCTTGTTAATGGCTTGTTTTCAATCGTCATTAATGAGGCAACAATGCTAGCCACATCGATTGCACTGGTAGATACCGCGCTAGCAGCCGTCGACGCCGAGGTGCTAGTAGCTGCTTTAGTCGCAGATACGGCGGATGCCGGCGTAGTACTTGTGGTGCTAGTTGTGCTTGAAACGGCCATTTTTTATGAAGTTAGGTTAGACCCTACTGATTATTCAAAGGGTGCATCAAGACAATGTATGCATAATTCATGCCAGAAAGACTGGCATGAATTATTTATGCTTTTTGATTTACTAACCCGCTATTACCGTTTTGTTGCATAGTTTCGGCAATCTTGAGCAATTCCTCGGAGGGTAATTGACGCACTACCTCGCCCGTCTGAGGATTGGTAACGCGTACCACATGGTATCCAGTTGTACTATCTACTGAAAAACTTAAATCGCGACCCATGGATTGTACAAATGACTCTAACTGCTGAGCTGTTTTTGCTACCACCTCTTGGCTCGGTTGAGCTGCCTGGCCAACATTAGAAGGCTTAATTTCTGTACTAACTACATTGGAAACTACCTCTGCATCACTTCTTACAACTTGCTGAGGAGCTTGCTCAGGAGCAGTACTTACTGCTGGCAACGCATTTTGCGCAGCTGATGGCTGCGCTGCAATCTGGTTGCTATATGACGTAATTGAATTCATTACATAACCCCTTAAACAAAATTATCTAGGGTGGAAATCCACCCTAGATATCCTTAACTAATTATTTCAAAAGTGACAAGATGACGTTTGGCATCTGATTTGCTTGGGCCAACATTGCTGTTGCTGCCTGTTGCATGATCTGACCCTTAGTCAAGTTAGCAGTCTCTGATGCAAAGTTTGTATCAGTAATTGAAGATCTTGATGCTTGCAAGTTAGTACTTTGAGCTTGCAAGTTCTGGCTGATATAGCTCAAACGATTCATTTGTGAACCATAGGTAGCACGCTGTGTAGAGATGTAATCTACTGCTTTATCTACTGCTGCTGCTGCACTTTGGAACGCTGTCTGCCAATCAGATACAGTATTGTTAACAGTCATTGCACCTAATGTACCAACCGCAGATCCAGTTG
>CANGEC010000107.1 GCA_947452625.1 Burkholderiaceae bacterium | reverse complement strand
GAATACTGCCTAATACCACTTACTGATAACGACGACTGAGCACTTGCTTTTTAGTGCATTCAGCACGCTTGGTGTTTTTGAGCACTGCACAGTAAGACAGCACGATGATGACGGTGAGTGAGAGACCATTAAAGTTATTGAGTAATTCCATTTGTTTCTCCTTGATACGTTGTTTGTGTTGATAATCAATTTGTAAATATTGGTTAACGCGCTACCGGCAGCTCATCCCACCGTGTGGTGTAGTTTGGTGAGCGGTTACCCGAACGCATTTGCCACTCTTGTTTGGTGCCGGTTGCCCCAGAGCGAATGACGGCATTACCAAAACGACTGTTAATCGAATCAAGGGCCTTCATGAGATCGGCTGATTTACCACGGGTCTGCACATCATCAAATAAAGACTGCTGTGCCGTGGGTTTATCAGAAAGCAGATTGAGAATGACGCCAGACTTCTTGTAACGAAAGCCGCTTTGATAGATTTGCTTAAGACCCTCGATGGCAGCATCCGTTAGTGTCAGGGTGTTATCGCTAGGGTTCTCTAGCGCAATCGTGATGCTTTGGGCATATTGCGGCTCATGTTGTTTATGGGGATTGGTTTCAATAAAGATGTTTAGCGCGCCCGTGACCGAGTTCTGGGTACGGAGCTTTTCTGCTGCTCTCGCGGTGTGAGTGGCGACTGCTTCTGCCAACTCTTCCAAGCCAGTAACCAATTTGCCAAAACTGCGAGAAGCAATAATTTGCTGCTTGGCTGGCGCGACTTCTTCCAGCTTTAAGCACGAGACGCCCCGCAACTCATAGCAAAGCCGCTCCATCACTACACCAAATTGCTGACGCATTGTTTGTGGTGAAACCTGCAACAAATCAAACACGGTATTGATGCTCAGGATTTTGAGCTTCTTGGCTAACTGTCGGCCAATGCCCCAGACCTCGCCTGCTGGTGTCTCACTCATCCACTGATAGAGCTCTTCTTTAGGCATGCTAGCGACATCGCATACCCCGTCAAACTGTGGATACTTCTTAGCAAGATGATTGGCAAGCTTGGCCAAAGTCTTGCTGGCACCAATACCAACGCATACTGGCAAGCCAGTGGCATCTTTCACTTCTTGCCGCATAGTCTTGCCCAGCGTACTTGCATCGGGATAAGCTTTCAGAATCGACTCAATTCTGAGAAAGTTCTCGTCAATGCTATAGACCTCAAGCTGGGGCGTAAACTTTCTGAGCACTTTGACCACGCGATCACTCATATCGCCATACAAGGTGTAATTTGAGGAGTACGCCACGATGCCATGCTCTTTAGCAAGCTCTCGCATCTTGAACCAAGGCGTTGCCATCTTCACACCCAGGGCTTTGACTTCAGCACTTCTGGCCACTGCGCAGCCATCATTATTGGAGAGTACTACCATCGGTACGCCTTCGAGCTTGGGCGCAAAGACGCGTTCGCAAGACACATAGAAGTTATTGACGTCAACCAAGGCAAATAGCTGGTTTGAGTCGGTCACTGCCGCAGATGTTAGCGTCATCTTATTGAGCCCCTCTACCACTGGCAGCACCATACTTGCGCACCACCCCAACTACTACCCCCCAGATTTGGAGCTCACTACCCTCACCAAAAGTCATGGGTGGGTAATGGGGGTTTTCTGGTTGGAGTTCAATGCGACCCCGTAATTGATAAAGGCGCTTGATGGTGTACTCACCATCAACTACCGCTACCACGATATCTTTATGTTTTGGCTTTAAAGCCTTATCTACGACTACCTTGTCACCATCACAAATACCGGCACCCAGCATCGAATCCCCCTTCACAGTAAACATGAAGGTGGCTGGCTTGTTTTGGACCAGGTAACGGTTCAGATCCAAGCCATCTTCAGCGTAATCTGCCGCTGGACTCGGAAATCCAGCAGAAATCCGGTGACTCAATAACTTGAGCTCAAAATCATCAAAATGTTCTGCCAGGGCTTGCGGGGCCTGACTTAGGGTGATTTTGAGGGCTATCATTTCTTGCGTCATAGTTATTAATATACTGTATATTTATACAGTATATATAAAAATCGCAAAAATAAAGCTGTTTTTGTTGTTTTTGCTGCTTTTGGGGTCTGCTTTCAAGGCTCTAGGAGTTCTAGAACTCCGTTACAAAACTATGCGCCTCCATAAGCCAAATGCCCCTTTCATAAAGGAGGAAACCGTTCAAGCCATGAATAACACTCAGAATGGGGAAACGATCAGCAATGCTAGGGTCTTAAGCCTGCCCGGTTTTATGCATATAGATTTGCATATCTTCTTGAGAGACCGGTAGATTTTTTAACTCGGCAACATAAGGATTTGACCCGGGTAAACGATCAACCGATGCTGGGGTCAAGCGACCAACAGGCACCAAATACTCCTGCCAAAGATAGCGCATATGCATACTAAAAGCACTCACCGGAACTTTTAATTCAACTGCACGCTCGGTCAAGTGTTCGCACAGAATTCTAGGCTCTTCAATATGGAGCTCAAAGAGATGGGGTCTTTCTGATTTGGCTTTTTTCTCATAACGTTCAACATGGTAGTCATGATAAGTTCTTGTTCCAAAGTCAAAAATATTATCTGCAATCGCGCGTGATAACCAATATGCGTCAGTTGCATCGTAAGTCTGTATGAGCGCGTCCTGTAATTTACCTTGGTAGCGCTCTTTATGTTTTTGAGTTTTGTGGCGATAAAAAGGGTGTGTCTTCATATAGCCAGCAACTAAACCGCCCAACACTACCAAGCCCCCGATTAATATTCCCTCGGTCATCCCCTTATATCCTCATTCTTTTCAATACATCGGCTCTTACCACTGTATGCCAACGAACTTATCTCAGACGTTAAGCTTGCTACCTTACCAAAAAAATAAGTCAACTGCACGAAGCTTGGCACATTTTTTGTGCAGACTTAAACTCACCGTGCCTAGAGCCAACTAACAGAACATAAATGCTAAAATAACAGGGTCATCAATTAGATTATTCGAAAGATATATCCCCAGTCGAAAGAGCCAAGGCTCGATCTGCTCCACATACTGAGCAATGATCAACAAGCGCTGCATCAACCCAAATAATCCGCTTTACCAATCTCCACACCGTTGTGACGCAAAAGATTGTATGCGGTCGTAATGTGAAAGTAGAAGTTCGGAATAATCCAGGTCAATAAGTACTGCTCACCCACAAACTCAAAGTGCCATTCTTTGATCGAGAACTTAATCTCCTTCGCTTCCATACCATCGACTTGAGCAGGCTTTAAACCATCAATAAACGCAAGGGTCTTGGTGATGCGCTCTTGCAACTGGGCAAAGGTGACTTCCGCATCTTCAAACCTAGGCGGCTCAACACCAGCTAAACGAGCCATGCCATTTTTGACCTGATCACAGGCAATCTGCACCTGCCTGGCAAGCGCGAACATATCCGGAAACAAACGACTTCCCGTTAAGACCGCGTCCTCCAGTTTTTTAGTCTGCACATACTCTTCACCCTTTTTGAGGATGGCAGAGAGATTGCCGAGCATTTTCTGAAACTGCGGTACAGATGCTTGGTACATGGAAATTGCCATAAGACCGACTTTCTAGAATGATTTTCTAAGCTTACTGTTTGACTAAGGACTACTCGGTTTGCGATGCCCTACACATCACTCATAAAATCACCGCCGCCACCGCCGTCATCCCAAGAGTTAGAACCACCATCATCCCAAGAGTTGGCGTCATTCACACCAAAGTTAGGCGCATCGGGTGCCTGACCGCCCACTCGATTAAAGTCGTTATTGATATTGGGATTGGCGTGATTACCGCCACCCATCAGATGACTAGCCAAGGCTTCACCAGCAACCATGCCAGCACCCAACGCAGCGCCAGTCGCCAAGCTACCCATTAAGCCGCCACCCATGCCTGCAGCGGGTGCGCCTGGATAGCCAGGAGGATAACCACCAGGGGTGCTAGGAGCACCAGGATAGGGGCCATTGGCGGTTGGTGCGTTATAAACCTGAACAGGTTGTTGACGATTGCGGTTCTTCATGAAGAAGATAATGCCGGCCACCAGAATGGCGATTAAGACCCAAAAAATCGGGCTGCCAAAGATCGAGCTTGCACCACCATTCACACTAGCGCCGGTATTAGCGGGTACTGTGCCGGCACGCAATTGCATTTGCAGTCTTTGTACAGACTCAGGCTGTGCAAAAGGCAGTCCAGGCGCTAGGTTCTCAGCCTGCACAAACGCATTTCTGGCAGCATCTAACTTGCCCTCTTTGAGGTAGAGCTCAGCGGCAATGTAATGCGCTTTGGCGCTATTAGGATGGTTTTGTAGAACCTCTTTCATCATGGCGTCGGCTTTAGCCAACTGCCCCGATTGAATCGCTTGCGCCACTTCAGGCAAAGTGGCTTCAGCCATTGCCAAACTAGAACACAGTAACAAGCTAGCAGCAAATAAGCTGATTAAGTATTTAGAGAAACCTTGCATCTTCATCATGACTCCTTTAGATGTGATATCTGATTATCCCCAGTTTAGGGATTTTTGCTTCTACCGCAATATATTGGGCCTGCGCCTGAAAATTCAAGGGCTTGGGTGGGGGTTTAACTCGGAACCTGTGGAGAATTTGCCAGATTTAGCCAATTTGTTCCATCTGGCCGATAGCGGAGATCAAGTAAGCCCGATTCGCTTTATCTGGCCGAATGCGCTTGAGCTGTATTTGGTAGTTTTGCAATTGAGCACGGTATTTGTCATACATTAGGCTACCCACTTCTGGAATGGTGAGCTTGTAATCAAGAATTGCTAGATGATCATCCAGCTCGACCAAGCGATCCAAGCGAAAACTCTGACCTGCCTCATTAGCAATATCCAACTCATTCCATGCGGCAATCCAGGTATCCGCCCCGAGATAGGCTTGAAGATGTGGCGCATTCAATACCGTTTGTACACGCGCTAATAATTTTTGCGCGCTCGCTTGATCAATACCAAGCCAATTCATGATCTCTTGTTCAGTTGGCATCGTAATAACTTTACGAGGGGCGCCCGACTGTGGCACCAAGCACTCTAAGAGTTTATGAAAGTGCACACCCTCTTCCATAATCTCTGGATCGGGCTGCGGATTGGTTTCACTCTGCTCTGTTTGACCTAAAGCACCAATCTCAATCTTCTCAATACGCACTTGATGGCTTTGCTTTGCCTGATCCCAAGCAATGGCAAAGTGGTCCATCTTAAAGGGCGCACCGCCTACTTCTGCATTAGTTACTTCTACAACACTCTGCGATGCTTGAGTAGGAGCCTCCGGCAGATTTAAGGCCGCCACATCCAAGATGCCCATACCCGCAGCCAATGCTCGGCCATACCAAGAACGCTCATTGATACCACTGCTATTACTCGCCTGCACACCGCTGATCCACAAACCCTGCTTAGCCCGGGTCATCGCCACATAGAGCAAATTCCAGTTCTCGTTTTGACTAACGGCATTCTCAGCCTGAAAGATCGCGCTTCGCGAACCTGTTAAAGATTTGGATGTATACAGCGACAAATGTGTAGGGCTGGCATCTTCTGGCGACCAATCCAGCAAGACTCCGCGATGTGGCGCACGCCACTCGGTGTGGTTGGCATCGAGCATGATCACAAAAGGTGCCTCTAGGCCCTTCGCCCCGTGTATCGTCATCAGACGCACACGCTTATGACGCTCCTCTTCCGACATCTCGCTTTGAGCATCTAGTTCACCTAGCTCTTCTGCAAAGACGGCTTCTGCTTCGACATCACCTTCATCGGGCGTCTCATCATCATCGCCGCGGCGCATTGCATTGATCTCATTAATAAAACGGCTCAAGCTTGGATAACGACCACCGTCGAGATTGAGTGCCAACTCTAGGAATGCATCCAGATTGGCCAATACTTGTGCTCGCGCTAAAGCTTGTGAAGCTACTGCATACTTCACACGCAAATCACTCTCTTGATAAATCACATCGAGTAAATCATGCACTGGCAAAGATTCACCGAGCTTACGCCAATGCTCTAGATAGCGCGCCGCCTTCTGAATTTGCGGATCCATACTCATTTGCAGCACATCCCACCAAGAAGAGTGCTCCTGACCAATACTCATGCTGAGCGCTTGCATGTGATGCTCTGCGAAAGCAAAGATAGGACTACGCAATACTTGGGCAAGAGGTAGATCATGCCGTGGTGATACCAAGACCGTCAGCAACGCAATCAGGTCATCAATCTCCAGGGTGTTTAACAGGCCGCCTAAACGTGAACTGTCATAGGCTAAACCCGCTTCGCGCAACGCCCTCTCAAACTGGGGCAAATATAGGCGGCGCTTTACGAGCAAGATAAAATCACTACCGCGTGCCCCACGCCAAACATCTTTACCATCTTTTTTATCAAGCACTGGGCGTGTCGCCATGATGTGACGAATCAACCGACTAATGTGTTGGCCTTCGGCATAGCGCTGTTGGACAGCAACGGTTTGCCCCGCATCTTCAATCGCCTGATCAAAAGCAGTGCCCGTACGCTCTACTACCGCTTCTTCAACCTGCTCAATTAAGGGCAATAGATAAGCTTCACCCTGTTTTGCATACTCTTCGAGCGTATCGTGTGGCGCTTGCCACTTCGTCCCCTGCTCCGCAAATTGATAAGTCTCCGGTAAAGCGCCTGATAAGAAAATTTGGTTAACAGCATCATTCACGGCGGGCGCATTTCTGCGGGTAATGTTTTGCGCTAATGGCTTGGCATTTAAATGATGTACCAGAAAATCTTGAGCGCTATTAAACAATCGTGGATCAGCCCTGCGGAAGCGATAAATCGATTGCTTGGGATCGCCCACAATAAAGACGCTGGGCTTGGAAACATCTTCCCCATAACCCTCCAACCAAGAGCGCAAGATTTGCCATTGCAAGGGATTGGTATCTTGAAACTCATCAATCAGAATATGTTTGTATCTGGCATCTAAGCGGGCCTGTAAATACG
>CANGEC010000106.1 GCA_947452625.1 Burkholderiaceae bacterium | reverse complement strand
TTCTTAACGCGTTGTTCGATGTTATCCATTAAGTCCCCCAAGGGTTGTAAAAAAACGATGGAAGGATTTTATCAGCTTGGCAGACCAAAACAGCAAATCCGCCAAAAAATGACCAAATCCTTGCTTTGCCGTTAGGCTAAATATAGTCCGCCATTGACGTGTAGGGTATTACCCGTAATGTATCCGGCGGCCGGGGAGGCCAAAAAGGCGACCGCCTGAGCCACATCCTCTGGGCTCCCTAGCCTAGCCAAAGGAATGTTCACTTTTAGGGCATTTTGCTGCTCTTCACTCAAAGCCCGAGTCATATCTGTATCAATAAATCCAGGGGCTACGCAATTCACCGTGATATTTCTACTACCAATTTCACGAGCCAAAGCACGCGTCATACCAGAAACACCAGCCTTGGCAGCGGCGTAATTTGCCTGACCAGCATTGCCCATATGCCCCACAATTGAGGTGATATTAATAATTCGCCCTCCGCGAGCCTTCATCATCGGCCGTAAAACGGCTTGAGACAAACGAAAAACAGCGCTCAAATTGGTATCAATCACATCAGTCCACTCATCCACTTTCATGCGCATCGCTAATTGATCGCGCGTAATGCCAGCGTTATTGACCAAGATATTGATTCCGCCAAAATCTTTGACGATTAAATCGATGATATTTTCACAAGCGTTTGGCTCGGTAACATTTAGCATCACGCCACGCCCTCCAGAGCTGCTTAAACGCTCATGAATGGCTTGCGCGCCACTCTCTGAGGTTGCCGTGCCAATCACTGTGGCACCGCACTTGACTAACTCATCCGCAATTGCTTGGCCAATACCACGCGAAGCGCCGGTAACTAAGGCAATTTGTCCGTTTAGGTCGAGATTCATATGGGTCTTCCGCTATTTCGATCGTTTATTTCAAACTCACCAGAACTTCATTCAAGCTAGCCTCGTCAAACATCGGCATGCCCGTCATCTGATCGTTGATGCGCTTTGTCAGGCCTGCAAGCACTTTGCCAGGGCCGCACTCAACAACCTGAGTGATGCCATGTCCAGCCATCGCCTGAATCGTTTCTTGCCAACGTACTGGTTTGGCAGCTTGACGCACTAAGGCATCTTTAATTGCTATAGGGTCTTGCAAAATTTCCACATCAACATTATTGATGACTGAAATGCTAGGCACCTTAAATTCAATGCCAGCTAGATAGGCTTGCAACTTTTCAGACGCAGGCTGCAAAAGAGAAGAATGAAATGGTGCTGACACAGGCAACGGCAAAGCCCGTTTTGCGCCCGCAGCTTTTAAAAGTTCGCACGCTTTAGTGACGGCATCACTTGCGCCAGCAATTACAACCTGACCAGGGGCATTGAAGTTCACCGCTTCAACCACGCCGCCAGAGGCAACAGAGGCTTCAGCACAAACGCGAATGACAGTGGCATCATCCAAACCTAAAATTGCTGCCATACCGCCTGTACCGACCGGAACTGCACTTTGCATCGCCTCAGCACGAAAGCGTACCAATGGCACGGCATCTCTAAAAGCAATCACACCCGCAGCCACTAAGGCTGAGTACTCACCCAGGCTATGACCAGCCATTACTTTCGGCGCAGAACCTCCAGCAGCCAACCAGGCACGATAAAAGGCCACACCAGCTGTCAACATTACCGGCTGTGTATTGGTTGTCAGGGACAGCGCTTCAGCGGGACCCTCGGCAATTAACTTAGCCACATCCTCGCCCAAGGCCTCGGAAGCCTCTTGCAAAGTAGCCCGCACTTCGGGGCGCTCAGCAATCGAGTTCAACATTCCCACTGATTGGGAGCCTTGACCTGGAAAAACAAATGCAAATGTCATGAGAATAAATTCACTTGAAAGTTAACGAATTGGTTTGGCAAGTTCTGAATGCGTATCTTTTAATACTTTAAGGCAACCGCGCCCCAAGCAAAGCCGCCACCAACACCTTCTAACAAGAGATGTTGACCGCGCTGAATTTGACCTGAACGAATGCCCACATCTAAAGCCAAAGGAATCGATGCCGCCGAGGTATTGCCGTGCTCATGCACAGTCACAATCACTTTATCCATCGACATGCCCATCTTGCGGGCTGTGCTTTCCATAATACGAATGTTGGCTTGGTGTGGCACCAGCCAATCAATTTGCTCAGGCTTTAAGTTGGCCTTTTCTAAAGCCTCATGGGCTACCTGCTCCAACACCTTAACGGCGAGCTTGAATACCGCTTGCCCATCCATTGTCATAAATGCGGAGCCATCAACCCCACCATTGACCGAGCGGCCGGGCACACAAAGAATATTGCGTTGACTGCCATCAGCATGCAAAGCCGACGCCAAAATACCGTGCTCGCTTGATGCCTCTAAAACCACTGCGCCGGCACCATCTCCAAACAAAACACAGGTAGTACGATCACTGAAATCCAAAATACGCGAGAAGGTCTCAGCACCAATCACCAATACTTTTTTGTAAGTGCCCGCACGAATAAACGCGTCAGCAATCGCCAGCGCATAAGTAAATCCTGCGCACACGGCTTGTACATCAAATGCAGCGCATCCAGTGTGAGCCCCAAGCTTGTCTTGAACAACACAAGCGGTACTCGGAAAACCACCCAAATGATCTGGCGTGGAGGTTGCCAAAATAATCAGATCTAACTGCTCGGAACTCAAGCCAGCGCTATCTAAAGCAGCTTGCGCTGCCTTTACCGCTAAATCACTAGTGAGTTCATTGGGGGCGGCAAAATGACGCGCTGAGATACCGCTACGCGTCTTAATCCACTCATCACTGGTTTCTAAACCCGTTTTTGCTAAGCGCTCCACCAAATCTTGATTGCTTAAGCGCTCTTCAGGAAGATAACTTCCCGTACCCGCTACTCTTGCATAAGTACCCATTATTTTGTCTCCGCCACAAATGCACCCGCAATACGTTCCACCATACGATTTTTTGCGGCCTCATAGGCACGGTCCAAGGCAAATCCAAATGCAAATCGATCTGCCGAACCATGACTTTTAATCACACAACCGCGCAAACCTAACAATACAGCACCGTTATAGCGACGATGATCCACGCGCTTGCGCACCCTTAGCAAAGGAATCATGGCGCAGACTGCCATGCATTTAGTGAGCCATGAACGATTAAATTCTGTCCGAATGAGGCCACTCATCATTTTGGCCAAACCCTCGCTAGCCTTTAAGACCACGTTACCAACAAAACCATCGCACACAACGATATCCGTGGTGCCTTTGAAAATATCGTTACCCTCAACATTGCCGTAAAAATTTAAATTACTCGCGCGTAAAAGTTCGCTGGCTTGTTTTACGACCTCATTGCCTTTAATAACTTCTTCTCCAATATTGAGAAGCCCAATGGAGGGATTTTGCTTGCCATCAACCACCTGAAGCATGACATTGGCCATTTGCGCAAACTGCAATAAATGCATTGGCTCGCAATCTGCATTAGCTCCCAGATCTAGCATCGTGGTACCAAGCCCCAACTCATTGGGGATGGCAGTAGCGATGGCAGGACGATCCACACCCTCAAGGGTTTTCAGAATATAACGAGAGATCGCCATCAAGGCGCCAGTGTTTCCAGAAGAAATTGCGGCGTCAGCCAAGCCTTCTTTGACTTGCACAATCGCCACCCGCATCGAGGAATCTTTTTTACGACGCAAGGCAATCTCGATGGGATCATCCATCAACACCACTTCACTAGCAGGAATAATTTGAATGCGCTCGCGAGGAGCCTTAGGAAATTGATTCAAAGTTGCCTGAAGCAACTCTGGGTCCCCCACCAAGATAATCTTGACGTCCTCATGTTTTTCAAGGAAATCACAGCAAGCTGGGACCGTAACGACTGCACCACGATCTCCGCCCATGGCATCGATAGCAAGGGTAACGCTCATAAAGTCATGAATTGCTGCAAGTGGTTTTATCCAAGAAAAAAGCGGCTTTTTCTAGAGCCGCTTCGATCTTTTTAGACTAAAAAATTAGTCGTTTTTGGTTTTAACAACTTTACGACCGCGATAGTAGCCGTTTGGTGAAATGTGGTGGCGTAAATGAGCCTCACCAGTTGTGGCTTCAACAGCCGTAGCAGGTGCGGTCAAAAAGTCGTGCGCACGGTGCATGCCACGTTTGGAAGGTGATTTTTTATTCTGTTGGACGGCCATATTGAACTCCTAAGCAAGGCGATATTCTAGCATACAAAACCATCTAAATGCTTGATTTATTGGAAATACAGCTTTGCGGGGTGGCACTAAAGACTCACTGAATTAGGAACTTTTCTTCATATTTTTCAATATGTTAAAGGGATTTGGTGGCTTTTCCAGAGAGTCTGTCTCACCAGACTGGTCAGCAAAAGTTGCCACTTGCGCCTGACAAGCTCCATCTGGATGCTTTGGAATTAAGGGTAAAGAGAGCAAAACCTCATCTTCGAGCAACTCGAGAACATCAAAGTGTTGACTGGCAACCAGCGGCTCCTGCAAATCGTCCTCAATCGGAAAACTATCGGCCTCAGCTTCGCTACCCACCAAAACAAAGCGACTCTTTTGTGTCAACTCATTAGGGCACTCTTTTAGGCAGCGCTGGCAGAGCAAATGTATGCGCCCTTTGAGCTCTATATCCATGATGTGACGGGGCTCAGAGCCTGGGGATTCCTCAAAGTGAGTCACCACGCTCCAATCAAAACCATCTCCATCCTCCACCGAAGTAGCCTCTTGCGCCACCCTAGGAAGATCTTGAATGTTCAGAAAGCCATGCCCCTTGTATGCTTGATGGGCGCAAAGATCAACCTTGCGCAAAGCGCCAAGATCGGCAGAGAGTTCAACTTGAGGTAAAACTTGATTACGATTCATGGCATCAGTCTAAATGAAGGCAATAGTGAAAGCATCCGTGGCAATGAATAGCCCCTCCAATCCCGATCTCATCTTGGCCTCAACGTCAGTGTATCGACGCGAGCTCCTCACGCGTCTAGGTATCCCGTTTACCGTTGTATCGCCTAAAGTAGATGAAACCCCCCTCCCCGGTGAAAGTACCCAGCAATTAGCACTGCGCCTTGCCAAAGCAAAAGCGGCGGCCGTAGCCAAAGGGCACCCGTCAGCCTGGATCATTGGCTCAGATCAAGTAGCCGACCTATGTGGCGCCGCTATTGGCAAACCAGGCAACTTTGAAAGAGCGATGGCCCAACTCCAGCTAATGCGCGGCTCAACTGTGACCTTCCATACTGCCCTGTGTTTAATGCGCGGTGACAGCGAGACGACTTTAAGCGTGCCCACTGAAGTCACCTTTCGCAAACTCTCAGATGAAATTCTTGAGTCCTACCTTCTTACAGAAGAGCCCTATGACTGCGCCGGTAGCGCAAAATCAGAAGGTCTTGGGATTTCTTTATTGGAGTCCATTAAGAGTGATGATCCAACAGCCTTGATTGGTCTACCCTTGATTGCGCTGTGTGGCTTATTACGTGATGCGGGGTTTGCCATTCCAGCTAAACATCGTTCAACACTACATCCATAAAAAATCAGAAATCTACTGTGAACTCAAGACTTGGCACGCTCTATTTAATTCCTAACACCCTAGGTGATCACGCTCGTGAAACGCAGCTACCTTGGGTGCTACCGCCAGAAACACTTTCCCAAACAGCCAAACTCCAACACTGGATTGTGGAGGACGCTAAAACTGCCCGCGCTTTTTTAAAAGCAGTCGATAGCATTGCTCCTCTAGCTTGCACCATTCAAGAAATGCAAATGAGTGAATGGCGTGGGGCTGCGCGCAATGCAAAGTACAGTGACTCAATTAAGCCGGCGGATTTACTAAAGCCCCTGCTTGCCGGAAATGATATTGGACTGATGTCAGAAGCTGGCGTACCTGGCGTGGCTGACCCAGGAGCAGAACTTGTTTTAGCAGCCCATAAACTTGGTGCCAAAGTGAAGCCGCTAGTAGGCCCTAGCTCTATCCTACTTGGTCTAATGGCAAGTGGTTTAAATGGTCAGCGTTTTGCCTTTCAAGGCTACTTACCACATGAAAATTCCGAGCGTAGTTCACGGCTCAAACAACTAGAAGCCGAGTCAAAAAAGTTTCAGCAAACACAAATTTGGATTGAAACGCCTTATCGCAACACCGCCATGCTATTGGCTTGCTTACACAGCTTGGCACCACATACCCAGTTGTGCCTCGGGATAGACCTGAGTCTTCCGACGGAGACCATTACAACACTAACAATTAGCCAGTGGCGACAGCGCTTTCCCAATGAGGCGGCATGTGCCCCACTACAGAACCGACCAGCAGTTTTTTTACTGCTGGCCTAAGCAATTTTTTCATCGCTAGCTTATTTGAGATCAGGGCCCTTGATCAGCGCCTTGCCGGCTGCGCTACCTGCTTCAGCACCAAAGCGCTTTGCTACGCGTTCAGCAAAGTTTTCTTTTACGGTGTAATCCAAAACATCAGGTGCCTTGAAAATATCGCGCGCTACCGAATCCACTGTGCCATAGCCATCAGCTAAACCAATTTTTACTGCTTGTTCACCGCTCCAGACGCGCCCCGAGAATAGATCAGGAACGTCCTTTAAGCGACCCCCTCGACCTTCCTTTACAACGGCAATAAATTGCTGATGAATTTCATCAAGCATGTCTTTAATCATCTCTACTTGTTTCGGATTCTCTTTGCTAAAGGGATCCATCATGCCCTTATTGGAGCCAGCAGTAATCATGCGTCGTGTGACGCCCAACTTATCCATCAGACCAGTAAATCCAAAGCCCTCCATAATGACGCCAATGGAGCCGACTAGGCTGGCCTTATCAACCAAAATTTGATCGCCAGCTACTGCAACGTAATAACCACCCGATGCGCAAATATCTTCTACCACTACATAAAATGGTTTCGCGGGATACAACTTGCGCAAACGGTGAATCTCATCATTCATCATGCCTGCTTGTACCGGCGAACCTCCAGGGCTATTAATCCGCAAGATCACTCCGGCACTGTG
>CANGEC010000105.1 GCA_947452625.1 Burkholderiaceae bacterium | reverse complement strand
GGCGATTGCACGCCTGCATCCTTGCGCCGTTGACGTCTCTAGCGGCGTTGAAAGTAGCAGGGGCATTAAAGACCCTGTGTTGATGACGGAATTCGTCAAGGCGGTTCGGGCAGCAGATGCTCAACACGGAACCCAATCAAATGGTTGTAATTAATTAAGAAGGTAGCTATGTACGACAAACCAGATGCAAGAGGGCACTTCGGTCCTTATGGTGGTGTGTTTGTATCCGAAACTTTAATGTATGCCTTGGATGAGCTTAAAGAAGCTTATGCAAAGTATCAGCATGACCCAGAGTTCTTGGAAGAGTTCCACTATGAACTTAAACATTTTGTCGGTCGTCCTTCTCCTGTGTATCACGCAAAGCGGTGGAGCGAAATGCTGGGCGGCGCACAGATCTATCTCAAGCGTGAGGATTTAAATCATACGGGTGCGCATAAGATTAACAATGTGATTGGCCAGGCAATGTTGGCCAAGCGCATGGGTAAGCCACGCATTATTGCTGAAACAGGGGCAGGGCAACACGGCGTGGCGACTGCCACAATCTGCGCGCGTTTTGGTTTGGATTGCACGGTTTATCAAGGCTCGGTAGACGTTGCTCGTCAGGCGCAAAATGTTTTCCGGATGAAGTTGCTTGGCGCGAAAGTTGTGCCAGTAGAGTCCGGAACCAAAACCCTTAAAGATGCTTTGAACGAAGCAATGCGCGATTGGGTTACCAACGTTGACAATACTTTTTACATCATTGGCACCGTTGCTGGACCACACCCTTACCCGATGATGGTCCGTGATTTTCAGAGCGTGATTGGCGAGGAATGCAAAATTCAGATGCCAGAGATGACTGGTCGCCAACCTGATTTTGTTCTTGCTTGCGTCGGCGGCGGGTCTAACGCCATGGGCATCTTCTATCCTTATATCGATTTCCCGGAAGTTAAATTGGTTGGCGTAGAAGCAGCTGGTCACGGCCTGGGAAGTGGATTGCATTCCGCAGCATTGTGTGTTGGTAGGCCTGGTGTATTGCATGGTAATCGCACCTATCTATTGCAAGATGAGAATGGCCAGATTTCAGAAACGCATTCTGTCTCGGCGGGTATGGATTATCCCGGCGTTGGGCCTGAGCATGCTTGGTTAAAAGATTCTGGTCGGGCTGACTATGTTGCGATTACTGACGAAGAAGCGCTTAAGGCTTTTCATGATTGCTGTCAAATTGAGGGCATTATCCCGGCACTCGAGTCATCTCATGCGATTGCCCATGCGTGCAAGTTGGCTCCAACTCTAGGGAAAGATAAAACGATCTTGGTTAACCTTTCCGGTCGCGGTGATAAAGATATGCACACCGTTGCGCAGGCAACGGGCTCAGAAGGCTAATAACAATCAGAATTATTCATGTCAAAAATTACCGCACTCTTTAAAGACCTCAAAGCTTCTGGCAAAAAAGGGTTAATTCCTTTTATTACTGCTGGCGATCCCGATCCTAAACTCACAGTGGAATTAATGCATGCATTAGTGCGGGGAGGTGCCAACGTGATTGAGTTGGGTGTACCTTTCTCTGATCCAATGGCTGATGGTCCAGTGATTCAGAGATCTTCCGAGAGGGCGTTGACCCATGGCGTCACTTTGCACAGTTGCTTGGAGATGGTTAAAGAGTTTCGTAAGCTTGATAGTGCAACACCAGTTGTCTTGATGGGTTATGCCAACCCAGTCGAGCAAATGGGGGCTGAGCGTTTTGCAACCGAAGCCAAAGCCGCAGACGTGGATGGTGTGCTGGTGGTGGATTACCCTCCTGAGGAATGTGTTGATTTTGCTGCCCGCATGCGTGTAGCGGGTGTCGACCCTATCTTTTTATTAGCACCGACTTCATCGCCAGAGCGCATAAAAGAGGCTGCCAAAATAGCTTCTGGTTATATCTACTATGTATCGATGCGCGGAGTTACTGGGGCATCCCATCTCAATACGCAGGATGTGGCCAGCATCATCCCCCGCATTCGGGAGGCTACACCAATTCCTATCGCTGTGGGGTTTGGTATTAGCGATGCCGCTAGCGCCAAAGCGGTTTCAGCGACTGCTGATGCTGTGGTGATCGGAAGCCGCATTATTCGCCTTTTAGAGGAATCTGCTCCAGACCAAGCGGTACAATCACTAGAAACCTTTATACGTGAAATTCGCGTGGCCTTGGATAGCTAAACATCATGAGCTGGATAGATAAATTACTCCCACCCCAAATACAACACACTGACCCGGCAAACCGCAAGTCAGTTCCTGAGGGTTTGTGGGTCAAGTGCCCCAGTTGTGAGACTGTGCTCTACAGCACCGATATTGAAGCCAATTTATCTGTCTGCCCTAAGTGCAGTCATCATATGCGCATTGGCGCTCGTCAGCGCCTCGATAGTCTCTTGGATCCAAAGGGTCGTTATGAGATTGGCGCTGATATTTATCCAATCGATCCCCTGAAATTTAAAGATTCTAAAAAATACCCCGATCGACTCAAGGAGGCTAATGACGCTTCCGGAGAATCTGAGGCTTTAATTGTTTTGGGCGGCAAGATTGAATCCATCCCGGTAGTGGCGGCATGCTTCGAGTTTCAGTATATGGGCGGCTCGATGGGTTCGGTTGTTGGAGAGCGATTTGCACGCGGCGTGCAAGAAGCTATTAACAAAAAGTGCGCCTTTATTTGTGTTACCGCTACTGGTGGTGCACGGATGCAAGAAAGTTTATTGTCTCTTTTTCAAATGGCCAAAACCAATTCAATGTTGACCTTGTTGTCAAAGAAGGGTTTGCCGTATATCAGCGTGCTCACTGATCCAACCATGGGCGGTATCTCTGCTAGCTTCGCCTTTATGGGCGATGTGGTGATGGCTGAGCCAAAAGCGTTGATTGGTTTTGCGGGTCCACGCGTGATTGAGCAGACCGTGCGAGAAAAGTTACCAGAAGGTTTTCAACGTTCTGAGTTCTTAATGCAAAAAGGTGGCATTGATATGATTGTCGATCGTCGCCAAATGCGAGCAGAGATTGCACGCCTATTGGCATTGCTGCAAAAATTACCCGAGCCAGCGGTTGCTGGTAGTGCAGTTGCTTAATGCACTTGAGTACTGCTCATCAAACTCCCATTCTGTTTAATAGCCTAGAGGCTTGGCTTCACCATCTAGAAAGTGCTCACCCAGTCGGTATTGACATGGGTCTTGAGAGAATTGGCCGGGTTAAGGCTGCACTAGATCTGCACTTTGATTGCCCAGTTATTTCTGTAGCCGGTACCAATGGTAAAGGCTCTACTTGCGCCTACCTAGAAAGTATTTTGGTGTCATCCGGTTATCGCGTGGGATGCCACATGTCCCCGCATCTCTTAAAGTTTAATGAGCGAGCCAGGCTTAATGGAGAAGAGGTCAGCGATGCCTTGTTGCTTGAGCACTTTACTACAGTTGAGGTTGCACGCGTTAGCTTGGTTAATGCTCCGACTTTGACGTATTTTGAGTTCACAACGCTCGCGATCATGCATCTTTTTGCGCATGCCAATCTAGATGCGGTGATCTTAGAGGTCGGCATGGGCGGTCGATTGGATGCAGTTAATATTATTGATGCCGATTGCGCCATCATCACCAGTATTGATATTGATCATGCTGATTTTCTGGGCGGTACGCGTGAAGCAATTGCCATGGAGAAGGCTGGCATATTTCGTCCAGGACATATTGCAATTTGCGGGGATCCCGTCCCCCCTCAAGGTTTGATTGAGTATGCTGAAAAATTGGGTTGTGACTTGTGGTTGCAGGGACGTGACTTCAATTTTCAGGGGGATAAGCAACAATGGGGTTGGGCGGGACGCAAGAAGCGCTTTAGTGGGCTTGGTTATCCCGCACTTAGAGGGGCTAATCAAATTCTCAATGCCTCTGCAGTGATAGCCGCTTTAATGGCGCTACACCAGCGCCTACCGGTGAGCGCTCAAGATATTCGAAATGGCTTTGCAATGGTGGAGTTGCCAGGCCGTTTTCAGGTTTTACCTGGTCAGCCGACGGTAGTGCTGGATGTTGCCCATAATCCACATGCCGCCTCAACCTTAGCGCAGGGTTTGGAGCGAATGGGGTTTCATCCCTACACCTATGCGATTTTTGGGGCTATGGCCGATAAAGATATTGAGGGGGTGATTAAGCCCCTTTTGGGTATTGTGGATTATTGGTATTGCACCGACTTGCCCACGCCTAGAGCTGCAAGTGCTAAAACCCTAGCGGCTAAGCTTGAAGCCCTTGGAGTAGCCGTCAAAAATGGCGCAGATGGTGGTATTGAGGTCTTTTCAGATCCTGCTGCAGCGTATCAAAAAGCCCTTTCTAATGCAGGTGAGGGTGATAGAATTGTGACCTTCGGATCTTTCTATACCGTCGCAGGTGTGATGGCCTATAGAACCAACCAGGCGCATTAATTAAATGATTCGTTTACCGAAGCTTTTTAAGCGAAACCCGCAGTCTGATGACCTTCAACGAGGCTCAGTAGGGGCAAGACGCACCACCAAAAAAATCGTACCGCGCTCCTTGCAGCGCTCTTTTGAGTCTCAAGAGGAATCGCTCACCGAAGATCCAGAACAACAGCGCGCTAGGCATCGCCTGATTGGCGCTACCGTGCTAGTTTTGATCGCGGTGGTGGGTTTGCCTAGAATTTTGGATAGTAAACCCAAGAGCATTAACAATGATATCGCTGTCAACATTGTGACAAGCTTACCGAGCCCAGTTGCAACACCTTCCCCTAGTGAGGTAAAGCCGGCTGCCAAGACAGAAACTCCGGTAGATGTGACTCCGGCTGTTAAAGAGAAAGAAGTTATCACAGCTAAATCTGCAACTGCTCCTGCAGAAGAATCGAAGCCCACCTCAAGTAATACCAAATCATCTGCATTGGGTTTGGCTGCTGGTGAAGAGGTAGTTGCCTCTGTTGCAAAGCCAAAGGTTGACGCGCCAACAAAAACAACCTTAACTGGTAGCGGTAAATATATTTTGCAAATTGGCGCCTTTGCTTCTGAGGATAGAGCTAAGGGTTGGATTGCAAAAATGAAAGAGCAAAAAATTCCCAACTATGTTCTGAATAAGAACGGTGCCGATGGCACTAAGTTATATGTGCTTCGTGCCGGACCCTTTGCCGATAAAGATGCCGCAGAAGCAGCGGAAAAGAAAGTGAAAGCCATGGGCTTGTCACCACGCTTAGTTGAGGTTGGGGCACAGTAATGGAACATGTATCCGCACTAAACCTAACGACAGTGGATTACTTCACTTTAGTGGTTTTGTTGGTGTCTGCATTAGTCGGAATTTCACGTGGTTTATTTAAGGAAGTGCTTGCCTTAGCTTCTTGGTTTGTAGCAAGCTGGGTGGCTTATCACTACACCAATTACCTTTCTACTGAATGGCTATCCACCTTTCATTTAGATGAGCTCTTAAGTCTTGGTGTGAGCTTCCTGATTTTGTTTGTCTTGACTTTAATTGCCTGTGGTCTCTTTGGTGGCGTTATTCAAAAGATTATTCTTTCTGCCGGCTTAAGTCTGACAGACCGTTTTTTGGGTCTGGTATTTGGCTTGCTACGTGGCGGCTTAATTATTGTTGTTTTGGCAACCTTGGCAGCCCTGACACCCATCCCACAAAGTGTGGCTTGGCAAAAGGCCATTACTCGTCCAGCCGTAGATATGGCCACCGGATTAATTAAGAGTTGGTTGCCTGCTGACTGGGCAAAGCAATTGGGTGATGCTATGCCAAAAATTACACCAACCGTTACACCATCATTAAAAATAGGGATCTAGGTCTATGTGCGGCGTCGTCGGAACAGTTTCCCATTCCCCAGTGAATCAGCTTTTATATGATGCGCTCTTGCTCCTGCAGCACCGTGGCCAAGATGCGGCTGGTATTGCTACCATGCATGGCAACTCTTTTACGATGCACAAAGCAAATGGTTTGGTGCGTGATGTCTTTAGAACGCGCAATATGCGCAGTCTGCATGGCAATGCCGGGATTGGCCAAGTTCGTTACCCAACTGCTGGTTCTGCTAGCAGCGAAGAAGAGGCGCAACCTTTTTACGTTAGCGCACCATACGGCATTATTCTGGCCCATAACGGCAACCTTACCAATGCTCCTAGTCTGCGAGTAGAGATGGCTTATCGGGATCGCCGCCATATCAATACCAGCTCAGATACTGAAGTGCTGCTAAACGTATTGGCGGATGAACTCCAAAAAGAAACGAATAGCGTCGCTTTAGATGAGAGCGCCATGTTCAATGCAGTCACCGGTGTAGCAAAGCGGGTTAAAGGTTCTTACGCCGTTGTTTCACTGATTGCGGGTTATGGTTTGTTGGCCTTTAGAGACCCCTTTGGTATTCGTCCGCTCTGTCTTGGCAGAATTGATACCCCTAAAGGGCCGGAATGGATGGTGGCTTCCGAGTCTGTAGCTCTTGAGGGTCTTGGCTTTACTTTTGTACGGGATGTAAATCCTGGCGAGGCTATTTATATCGACCTAGATGGTAACTTTATGTCTCGCCAATGTGTTCCCAATGCTGTGTTGACGCCTTGTATTTTCGAATATGTTTACATGGCGCGGCCTGACTCAACGATTGATGGTGTTACGGTCTATAACGTACGCATGCGGATGGGGGATTATTTAGCGGAGAAGATCCGCAAAGAAACGATCCCTGGAGAAATTGATGTTGTAATGCCGATCCCAGATTCCAGTCGCCCTGCAGCAATGCAAGTGGCTAAGCGCCTAGGTGTTGATTACCGTGAAGGCTTCTTTAAGAATCGCTATATCGGTCGTACTTTTATTATGCCGGGACAGGCTGTTCGTAAAAAGTCGGTACGTCAAAAACTCAATGCGATGCATGTGGAGTTCAAAGATAAGACTGTGCTGATTGTGGACGACTCCATTGTGCGCGGTACTACTTCCTTTGAAATCGTCCAGATGGCTCGTGAGTCTGGCGCCAAGAAAGTCATTTTTGCCTCTGCTGCGCCACCCGTGCGCTTTCCGAACGTCTACGGTATTGATATGCCGACCCGTAGCGAATTAGTAGCCTATGGCCGTACTGATG
>CANGEC010000104.1 GCA_947452625.1 Burkholderiaceae bacterium | reverse complement strand
TCTCACATTCGGACAATCATTACCCCATTTGCTATAATCCGCATACTTCAATATGCATGCGCCCGTAGCTCAGCTGGATAGAGTGTTGGTTTCCGAAGCCAAAGGTCGTGGGTTCGACTCTGAAATTTTTCTCAATTAATATCAATTAGTTGAGGGAATACTAGCCCATCAAGACAGCCAAAAAATCTTGTTGTTACACAATGTGTACACAGCGAGGAAAAAATGGCTTCTATAAGCAAGCGCAAAAATGGTTGGCAAGTTCAAATCCGCAAACAGGGCTACCCTGCTCTCTCCAAATGTTTTGATAAGAAAGCCGATGCCGATGTTTGGGCTAGGGTTACTGAATCGGAGATGGATCGTGGCACATTTCTAGATAGATCGGAAGCAGACAAGACATCATTAGGCGACATTCTGAAGCGGTATTTATTAGAAAAATCACCACAAAAACTGGGGTACAAACCAGAAAAGTCCAGAATTAAATTACTTCTAAATCACCCACTCGCCAATAGACCACTATCAACACTTAAATCGTCTGATATTTCAAACTACAAAAACTCAAGGCTAGAACTAGTTAGCGGAACAACGATCAACAAAGAATTAAACTTACTTGCAAAGGTGATTGATACCGCAAGAATAGACTGGTCAATAAACACGGACAATCCCGTGAGAATGGTAAGCAGACCTAAAAATAATAGGGCTAGAGATAGAAGACTTCACCCAGGGGAGCTTGAGCGGCTATTACAAGCAACGCAATCTGAATGCTTATACAGCATATTAGTTTTCGCAATTGAAACAGGTCTTAGACGTGGAGAGATCGCAAACGCAAAATGGAATCATCTTAATCGCTTAAAACATATATTAAATATTCCCGAGACAAAAACAGGCGTCCCCAGACAAATCCCCTTATCTAGAAGAGCCATAGAAGTCCTAGATAGTATGCCTAAAAGAAACAGTAAAGGTATCTTTGGGTTGCGCCCTGAGAGCATTAGTCAAGCCTTTGAAAGGGCTTGCTTAAGAGCTGGCATTGAAGATCTTCACTTTCATGACTTAAGGCATGAAGCCATTAGCAGACTATTTGAAAAAGGATTTAATGTAATAGAAGTGGCTACAATAAGTGGACATAAGACGCTTCAAATGCTGCAGAGATATACTCACCTAAGAGCTGAGGATCTTGCTAAAAGATTAGGTTGATTTAGTATGTTAAACATCAAGCTAACTAAAAAATAAAACTGGTGCGAACTAAATTATGAATAAAGATCTTGGTAATAAGATTACATCTTATGTAAAGGCAATAGATTTAATTGCTGAAAGAGAAGATTTTGTTGAGTTTGAAAAGGATCACATAACTTATCGCATTACTGAAGATATTATTAGCGGGCAGTTAAAATTAATAAATCCTGAATCAGGCAAAAGCATCACAATAAGCGAGCTTATTATCAATGGCTTTGTTCAAATAGATGATCTAAATAAATGGTTAGAATCTAACGAATACAATTTCAAATTTGACCCATCATTAGTATCAGAGAAGATTGCCAGAGACTCCTCTAATGCCCCAACTGTCCCAGGCGTAGCAAAATTTAGGATTGCTGCAGCCTTTCAGGATTTACATTATTCATACGAGCAATGGAAAAAATATTTAGCCACACCTCCAGATTGGTTAAAACCCTGCAGGGTATCCAAAGGTTCCAGAGGTAAGTCAGGTGGAGCCTTATGGGATCCCATAGCAATAGGCTTATGCCTACTAGACAAAGATATACCAATCAATACACTAGACTTTAAAATTCATTCTTATTTGATTAGTTTTAAACCTGCATGGGAAGAAAAAACATCGTTGTTTCGTAACTAAATGCCGTCCATTAATACCGATAAAATACCGATCAAATACCGACTTTTATTTCAATTTCTTATCTATCTTGGGTTTTAAATACCTACCTAAATTTCTCAAATAATCGGTATTACATATTAGAAGCTCTTTTAATAATCAAGGAGCTTTTTAATGGAACACTTTCAAGAAACATACCAAACACAAAAAAATAAACTTGAAGAGTTATTACCAGAAAAACAGAATGAAAGTTTAGTTAGACCCATCTCAAGAAGAAGTTACAGGATTAACGAACTCAAAAGTCTTCCAAAGGCTGAATGGCTAATTAAAGATATCCTGCTAGATGGAGGTATTGCTACTATTTACGGGGAAAGCGGATCAACAAAATCTTTCCTTGCAATTGATTTAGCTATGAATCTAGCTATAGGATCAGAATGGTTTGGCTTAGCAGTAAATAGAGAAGTGCCAGTTATTTATACCGCTCTTGAAGGATTTGGTGGAGTAGTTAAACGAATAAAAGGTTGGTGTGAAAGAAAGCAGATTACGCCAGATAATATTTTTATAGATCAGGATGCTTTGCTTTTGGGCGAGATGGGGTCAGTCCAAAGCTTTATCAATTACTACAAATCCAAAGAGTTTAATAAAGGATTGATAATTATTGATACGTTAAATATGGCAATTCCTGATATAGAGGAAAATTCAGCAGCCAGCATGAGTGGGGTGATTTCGAAAGCAAAGCTGATAGCAGAGAAATTAAATTCAACCGTATTAATTATTCATCACACGGGTAAAGACGAAACAAGAGGCATGAGGGGCAGCTCAAGTCTAAAAGCTTCAATGGATACTATTATCTTTGTAAAAAAAGATAGCAATGGTGGCTGTCAATGGTCTCTAGAAAAATCAAAAGATAGCGAATGTGGTATTGGATTTAATTATCAACTCAAACCAATCGATTTAGAAATTGATGGTGATATTGAAACCACATGCACAATAGACTCTCTTGAACAAATAAAAGAGGTCCATAAGGAACAAAAGTTAACATCAAAACAGATAAGAGTTTTTAAGTTAATCAAAGATAGATTAATGCCATTAAATTCCAAACAAGACTCTATGGATTTAGTTATAAATCATTGCTGCAGTCTTTGGACTGAGCATCAACAAGACAAAAGAACTCATGATATGAAGAATTATGTTACGACTTTTATTAATAAAGGGCTTCTTGGCTCTGGATCAAAGGATGGCTTTCAAGAACAAATATGGATTACAGATAAAGGAATGAAACAATAAACTCTAGTTGCTCTACCCCCATAGGGGGGATAGAGAGCTAGAGTTATTTATGATTAAGTCATAAATGATTAGATTTACTTCTAAAAAGCAGGGCCATAATGAGTCGTACATTACGATGTAATGCAGTAAAAACGATCAAAACATAGAGTAAACATGGGTGTCTTGATAAAATGTTAGTAAAAGCTTATAAATTTATAATTTATTGAATTGAATAGGTTTTATTGGGAAATTGGTTAAAGCGATGGGTACAAGCAAGGTACTAGCAAAGTACTTATTAGCGATGCTTAAATGAGCTAAGCCGTATGAATTCTCTAGCTATAAACCACTTAATCACGCTAAAACCTAGTGGTGATATTGGGGTGATGAACGTTTGAGCAAAATACTCTTCTCATCGGCCATGATCGCAAGGTAACTTAATGAGGCGTAAGGGGTATTCTTTCATGGCCATTAAATCTAATCAGCCCTGCAGATTAATATTTTATTTATCTTCTTTCTAACTTAAAGGAACTGAATTCAAGAGGGATTCTTTTATTTCCCAATATGATATCTATACTAGTGCCGTTAACCACTTCAATATATTTAACTTCTGATTTTCTAAAAATTATTGGTTTTATATCATTTTTCAAAATTAACTTATCTAGTAAAGACAGCTTCCATTGCAATAAAAATGTCATATCTTCATTAGCTTCATTTTGAATGTGATATTCAAAGTTATTTTCATATAATTTATTCATTTCAAATAAGCTTCTTATAGTTTCCTCTAAACCGTAGTCGGAAGGCTGTATTTTGAAATTTATATATGACGGATTTTGTTCACTATATTCAACCAAATGATTGTATAAAACAATTTCTAGCTTTTTAAACTTTTTATAATCTTCGGATTTTGAATTATATGAGCCGTCAGAGGAACTAATAATGCTGTTTGATAGGTAGTTATGAAGTGAGATCTCTGCAAGCTCCAATTTCAAATCTAAATGTTTAGATTGCGCATTCTCATATGAATATTTCTTTTTCCAGAGATTAAGAAGCTCTGATATGACGGCACTAAAACTAGAATTTTTTTCCGAAACAACTAGGGTACGGTCTTTGGTTCCTAAGAATAAGAAAAGAATATTCCCGCCATATTCTGGACGATAAATGAGTTTACCCATTTGCTAATTCCATTCCGTCCAGATCAACGACACCGCAAGCTTTAAGAAAAGAATAAATACCATCATAGAACTCAGGGAGTCTTGTCTCGTCCTGTTGATTGCCTGGCGGCACATAAATAACTAATCCCTGTCTAGCTCTAGTCATTAGGACACGATAAGAATTTGCAACATACCTTATGTTGTCCTCATTGCGGACTTTTTGCCATTTGGTACCGCTGAAATTGTAAGTTTGCCACTCTTCATCTTCAATCCTAAAATTTGCATCCCAGCATAAACAAGCCCAGTCTATTTCTAGGCCCTGTATATCAAATTCAGTTGCAACATCTTCTAAAGAGAATGATGACCTTATGTCAGTCTTATCTTTAAGGAACCACATGGCTGGGTCAAGTTCGTTCTTAACAAAGACTCCATCAGGCTTTAGTCTGATAGCATTTGATGATGCTACAAGACCTATTCTTTCCGACCCCCTAGCCATTGCCCTAACTTTATCTTTTGCTTTGCTTAGGTCTCTAGTAACTAGAATTGGGTAGTCATGCATAACACTCAACAAATCTGCCGCTTTTATTGAATCGCCTTTAATTACATATCCAACAAACTTAGATAGGTTTTCTGATCTAAATGATCTTAAAGACACAGATAAATGAAGATCTGAATTGATTTTGACGTGAGTTAATTCTGGGAAAGCATGTGGAGAAAACACTTCCCAACCCGAGAAGTTATCTCTAAGCGCTGATATCCATTCAATGATTCCAGCTTCCCCTGTATTAATTTCCTGGCCTTCCCCAATTAAGCAAATAACAACGCACCAGTCTTGATGCCTATCCATTACTGAGAGTAAGAAATTAGGCTCCGACATATCAAAGTCATTCTGCCCACGCTTTCTCTTCATAAACGAAGAGGTTTGTTCTTTATTCCACGCTCTTTGCGCTTCATCAAACACGACTACTTTTTCTATTGGCGGCTCTGCTGTGGTTAAATTGTCATCTCGGAAATGATGGATGTTTTGAATAAAAGCTGTAGCCTTTCTTTCAGCATCGCTTTTCTTTATTTTGTCTTCTTTTGGCAAGACTTTGTTTGATTTCATTTCATCTTGAATCAAAGCTTCCCTTAATACGGTCACTAGAGGGCCGTTGCCTGATAGGAAGACAGCATGTTCACTTTCATTCCCCATACGGCTAGTGGCAATGTTTAAGCCTGCCAGAGTTTTACCAGCGCCTGGGACGCCAGTTATTAAGCATATAGTTTTCTTACTGTTAACTTTTGCATAATCTATAACGCCACTTACGGCACTTGATGTTCTAGATAGATTAATAGCCCCTGCATCTGACCTGGAAATGTCTTCAACCTTATGATCTTTATAAAGGGCTTGCGCAGCCTCTATGATCGTTGGAGTCGGCATGTAAACTGAATTAGCCCATTTATCAATATCTAGATCATGTTTGGCTAGCGAAGTCCGAGCCGCCTTAAATACTTGAGCAAGATTATCTTTATTGCACTTAATTGGCTTTGCTACATTGTCATAATCCAAAGCAATAGAAATCTCTACTTGAGGTGCTTCTGTGGCAATAAGGACAGGGACGATGGTTAGCGGGTGACTTTCTTTGTGGAAGTTTTTTAGATCTAAAGCGTAATCATAGACCTGTTCTATAGATAATGAATCATATTGAGTAGCGCCAACCTTGTACTCAAGAACAAAGATATTGCCCTCATGGACGATAACAACATCTGCCCTTTTACCAATTCTGGGTATTTCAAATTCTATGAATATCCATGATGACTGAATCTCTTGAAGTACATTTTTCAAATGATCAATTTGGAAGCGCCATGAGTTAATCTGTTCTTGTTCAAGAACTCTAAACTTATGCTCTTTTGATAGAGAACCAAGGATTTCTTCTGGACTTGATTTAATGAAACTAGATGCAGAAGAACTGTAAGATGCTCTAGATTTCATATTAGTAGCTACTTCCTTAACAAGGGTTTTAGTAGCATACTCGTCATTGTGATAATCAACAATTCTAGGGAAAATGGTATGAAGAAATTTGTATTCTTATTTTTGTATATTATCTGCATAAATAATGCGCTAGCAGATCATCACTCATGGGCGTTTCACTTACGATTCCCAGCATTGAATACCAAAGACCCAACACTTAAATGCACAACCACTACAGCTCAGGTAGGAGGAATAATGTCGATTTCAGGCAACCTTTTTACTATTACATCTGTTAATGGCTTGTCGAATAATTGCCCTGATCCCCAGTTTCCAGTTTCCGTTAATGTTCAGCCTGCGCCTACAGCAAGTCAACCAACGCCAATTATTGTGCAGTCGCCATCAGGTAACTCACTTGACCCCGAATGTTATAGAGCTTGGAATGAACTTGTTGTGGCTAACCAGGTTGAGAATGTAAAAATTCTCGTTGTTAATGATTGTGGACGCATACATAACGCTGGTTGGAAGCCTGGCACAGGAATAAGCAACCCAAACGTTTGCAGACCGCCTTGGTATGCTCTTGAAAATGCAAAAATGTTACAAAATGCAGGACTTTTAATTTCGAAAGATTGTGCTGTTATGCATGAGAACGGATTTTAAAGCACTAAGGGTGGCAGCATTAAAATCAAAAAAGTAATATAAGAGTTGTTTTTTCATTGAATTTTTGATTAATTTTAAAAAAGAATGTCGTCATCAAATGAACTCATATCCGAATCCTGATACTTGGTTGGCATCGCCTAACAGATAGCCAGAAAAAATTGCAAGCTAAAAAATTCCTTTCAATCGCTATTGGTTGAACAATAACTTAATC
>CANGEC010000103.1 GCA_947452625.1 Burkholderiaceae bacterium | reverse complement strand
TATGGAATGCGGTGCGAGAAGAGACGGATGGACTCGTTGATATTCAAGTTTTAGCGGATAACGGTGGCACGCAGCACTCTCATTTAGAAATTGTGGATCAGGTCATCACGGGCGACATTCAGTTTTATGCCCTCATGGGGAGCATCATGGGACCCTTGGTCCCGGCGATGAATATTCAGAGTCTGCCATTTGTCTTTAAAGATAATCCTGAAATCTACCGATCCATGGACGGCTCTCTGGGCGACTTCATGAGAAAGGAGTTGCATGCCAAGGGCATTTATTTAATGCCATCTGGTTTGATGGAGAACGGCTTTCGTCATATTGTGACTAATAATAGGCCCATAGAGCGAGCTGCCGATTTAGAGGATTTGGTGATTCGAATCCCTGAGGGTCAAGTATTTGAAGATACTTTTAAGGCCTTAGGTGCGAAACCGGTGCAACTATTTGTCTTAGAGCTCTACGAGGCCTTGCGTAGCGGTTCATTGCAGGCTCAAGAAAATCCCTTGGCGATTATTGAATCTCTCAAGTTGTATGAGGTGACTAAATACGTTTCGCTAACGTCCCATATGTGGTCAGGATTTAACATTATCGGCAGCCTTAGTTTTTGGAATAGCTTGCCAGAGAACATTCAGAATATCATTCATCGCAATGTGAAGAAATTTGTCGAGTTGCAACGGCAACATACGATTCAATTGAATGCGAGCCTGGTTGAGTCCCTTAAGCAAAAGGGAATGGTCTTTAATGTGGCTGATACCACGAGCTTTCGAGCTTGCCTAGGAGAAAGCTTTTATCGTAAATGGCGACAAGAGGTTGGTAATCAGGCCTGGAATTTGTTGGAGGATCACGTGGGTAAGTTAAGCTAGCAATACTGCTATATGTATACAACTCTGATAAAAGAGTTCTTGTTGAACTGGAGACGCAAATGAAACACCTCAAATTGGCCATTTTTTTATTGCTCAGCGTAGCTCTGCCCTGTTTGGCACAAAACTACCCCAATAAGCCAGTCAAAATTATTGTGCCATTTGCGGCCGGTGGCCCGGCGGATAATTACGCGCGCTTTATTGCGCAGCGACTTCAAGATGAATTCAAAACCCCGTTTGTGGTGGATGATAAGCCCGGCGCCGGTTCTATTATCGGTACAGATTTTGTGGCGAAGTCCGCGCCAGATGGCTACACCCTGCTGATGATGTCGAATACTCAGACAGTCAACGAATCTTTGGTTGAGAACAAGCCCTTTAATTTAATGAAGGATTTCGTTGCGATTGCCCCAATTAATTATTCTGATTTGGTGTTAGTGATTCATCCATCCTTGCCTTATAAGAATTTAGCTGAGTTAATTCAATACGCAAAAGCCAATCCAAACGCTTTAACTTTTGCCTCTTCTGGTACAGGCACTCCATATCACTTTGCGGGTGAGCTTTTTAACTCGATGGCGGGTGTCAAAATCTTGCACATTCCGTACAAAGGTAGTTCGGGCGCACGCACTGATGTGATCGGCGGTCAAGTGAACATGATGTTTGATGCTGTGACCACAATGTCAGAGTATGTCAAATCCAATCAAGTGCGAGCTATGGGAACAACTGGCTTATCGCGCTCTGCGATTTTGCCTGGCGTGCCTACCATTGCAGAGTCTGGTGTGCCAAAGTTTGAAACTTCTATTTGGCTTGGTTTAATGGCGCCAGCTGGCACTCCGAAGGAAGTAATTGAAACGTTGAACAAAGCGATTGTCAAAATTCAGCGCAACCCAGAAGTGGTTGAGCTTTGGGCTAAGCAGGGAGCTACACCATTGGTGATGACGCCTGCCGCCTTCACAACGTATTTAAATAATGATATTCATAAGTGGGCCACGATCGTGAAAACTGCCGGTATTAAGGCGCAGTGATTACAATCATTTTTTTGTTTAAACCCAATATTGAAAGTCTGGGATGAAATTATCGATTTTGAGTGGCGGAGCTGCTGCTGGTGTTGTCAAGGGACTTCAGGCGCAGTTTGAGAAAGAACATGCTTGTCAATTGCAGACAACTTTTAGTGCGGTTGGCGCGATGCGTGATTTGCTTTTGGGTGGCGAGCCTTGTGATCTAGTGATATTGACTAGATCCATGGTTGACGCCCTAATCAAAAGCGGACATGTTGTAGAGGGCTCTTTAGCTTCACTGGGTATTGTGCGGACTGGGGTTGCGATTAAGTCGGGCGAGCCCGTTCCTGAGATCGCTACTCGTGAACAGTTGTTTAAAGCCTTTAATGAAGCGCGTGGAATTTATTTTCCGGATCCTGAAAAAGCCACTGCTGGTATTCATGTCTATAGCGTGCTCAAACAGCTAGGTCTAGAGAAGGCCAAGGAAAATGTATTGCGCATCTATCCAAATGGCGCTACTGCGATGGCGGCTATGGCCGAGTCCGCTGAATCGCATTTAATCGGCAGTACCCAGGTTACCGAAATTAATATCACTCCTGGAGTTGAGTTGATTGGGATGTTGCCTAAAGAGTTTGAGTTAGCGACCGACTATTGCTTAGGTGTCTGTTCTTCTTCGCAAAATCGCCAGCTAGCGCTTGATTTTGCAAACTTGCTGACCGGGCAAGAGGCGGCAGCATTACGACAAAAAATTGGGTTTGAATTGAGTTAATTCACTCTAGCTATTGACCAAAGATTAAACCCTTGTCAGTGATGATGAGGGTTTTTTATTGGCCTATAGTGATTTCTCGAGCTTTGCCAGTAAGCGTCCGCGGCCCGACAGTACATGCTTCTCCGCTAAGTTTTTGGCTCGCCTAGCAGCATGCTTGGCAATGGCTTCAAAGATGGCGCGATGTTCCTCATTGGATCTACGCATATTGCCCGGGGAGTTGAAGAAGCTCCTTCTAAACAAATGCATTTCTTTGACGAGATCATCGTAGGTTTGATGAGTACGCTGATTTTCTGAGAGTGAGAGTACTTGATCATGAAACTGCAGATTTAATTCGTAGTATTTTGTACCGTTATCAGCCTCACAGGCTAAGTCCATTTGTTGCAATAACTTCTCTAGTTTCTTGGTATGGGTGTCATCGATGTGTTCACAAGCGCGTTCGGCGGCAAAGCCAAAGATGAGGGCACGTAAATCATAGTTCTCGAGCATCTCGCGTACGGACACCTCTCGCACGTAGACTCCGCGATTGGGTACGGCAGTGACTAAACCTAGGCCGGTCAACATTCTGATGGCTTCACGAATCGGTCCACGACTAGTGCCCATCTGGAGTGCTAGGGCGGCTTCATTTAAGCGTTCACCGGGTTGGATGGCGCCACTATAGATGAGCTTCTTAAGCTCTTGTGCGATGCCGGGTGAGAGACCCTGCTCATTCTTTGCTATGGCTGCGCGCATCGTATTGTCAATCGGTGAGGTGGATGAGATGGGATTATCTTAGCACTAGGATCTCAAAATTGTCATCAATTTCATCAAAAGTGTTGACACTTTGCTTGAGAAGGAAGACACTTTTTCTAGTTGATTACCTTAGAGAGTGAATGTTATGCCCCACTTACCAGCCTCTGCCGCCTTAGCGCGCTTTCGTGTCATCGATCTTACCCAAGTGCGGGCTGGCCCAACGGCGTGTCGTCAATTGGCTGACTGGGGTGCCGATGTCATTCAGGTGCAAATGCCTGACCATATGCGCGGTGATGACACTCTAGGCGGTCAGGATGGCTCGGATTATCAGTACACACATCGCAATAAGCGCTCCATCACTTTGAATCTCAAGGAGCCCGAGGGCATCGCTGTGCTCAAGCGTTTAATTGGTACGGCTGATGTAGTGGTAGAGAACTTTCGGCCGGATGTGAAATTTCGTTTAGGGATCGATTATGAAACCTTGAGCAAGGAATATCCTCGCTTAGTCTATGCCAGCATTTCTGGCTTTGGTCAGAGTGGACCTTTAGCTCAAAGGCCGGGTTTTGATCAAATTGCTCAAGGAATGAGCGGCTTAATGTCAGTGACCGGCAAGCCTGGTGATGGTCCGATGCGCGTGGGTATTCCGATTGCCGATCTTTGTGCGGGAATATTTGCGGCGCAAGGAATCTTGGTAGCCTTATTAGAGCGTGATGCATCGGGTAAGGGGCAGTGGTTGCATACTTCTTTATTGGAGTCCATGGTGTATATGATGGACTTTCAAACATCACGTTGGTTACTCGATGGAGATGTGCCTACTCAGGCAGGTAACTATCACCCCACCAGCATTCCAACTGGGGTGTATAAGGCAAAAGACGGCTATATGAATATCGCCGTGTTTGGCTCTAAGATTTGGGAGCGCTTTTGCGATATTCTCGGCGCACCTGAATGGGTTACCGATGAGCGTTATAAAGATAAGCAAGGTAGATCGATTAATCGTGATTCTATTAATGCGGAAATCAATCGCCGCTTGGCCGCCCAAGACCGGGCGTATTGGGTAGAGCGTTTTAATGCTGGGGGCGTTGCTTGCGGCTTAATTAATGATGTGAAGGGTGTATTTGAAGAACCCCAAATTCAGCATCTAGGAATGGTTAAGGAAGTGGTATCCGCTCACCATGGTCTGCAACGTTTAGTTGGTCAGCCAGTTCAATTGGAAAGAACTCCAAGCACGATTGCACGGTCTGCGCCAAAGCGTGGCGAGCATAGTGCAGAAATTTTGCAGGAGCTTGGTCTTGAGGCTGCTGAGTTAGCTGAGCTTAAATCTAAAGGAGTGTATTAATGAGTGCGGTTGTTTATCAATCTACCACAGAGCGAGTCAAGGTTTGGTTGGATGAGGATGGCAGTACTTTACAAATCCAATTTAATAATCCCGAGCGTCATAATGCCCTTTCAGTAGATATGTGGGAAGCAGTTAATCCATTGTTAGATCTGGCTCAGAAAGATGAGCGGATTCGTTTGGTTGTCTTTTCAGGAGCGGGAGAAAAGGCTTTTGTATCTGGTGCAGACATTACTCAGTTTGAGGATATGCGCGCTGCGAAAGAGGCGGTAGCCCGTTATGAGGCGATGGCTGAGCAGGCCTTAATGAGCATCTATCATTTTAGTAAACCTACTTTAGCCTGTATTCGCGGTTACTGTATAGGTGGCGGGGTAAACGTGGCGATGAGCTGTGATATTCGTATCGCTAGCGATGATTCGGTGTTTTCTATTCCGGCAGCACGCCTGGGGTTGGGCTATCGCTACTCAGCTTTGAAGAACTTAGTCGACCTAGTCGGCCCAGCAGTGGCAAAGGATCTATTTTTTACAGCGCGTCGAATTGATGCTAAAGAGGCTCGTGAGTTGGGTTTAATTAATCGCGTCTCTAGCGTCAGTGATTTAGCCGCTCTTCAGTTAGAGTACAAGCAGGCATTGGCTGCCAATGCGCCGATTACAGTGGCGGCCGGCAAAGCGATCATTGCCGAGATTTTGAAGCCATCTCCAGAGATTGATCACGATCAATGTCGCCAATGGATTCGGGATTGTTTTGAGAGCGAAGATTACGCTGAGGGTAGGCGAGCATTTATGGAAAAGCGGAAACCCGTTTTTCGTGGCAAATAAAATTAAAGGTTAATGATGAAATCATATTGGATGCAAAGTGATGGTGAGCATGCTCAGATTGAGCTGCGTGAGGGAGAGCAACCTAGCCCTGCGGCCGATCAATTATTAGTGCGGGTGCGCGCTGCAGGCTTAAATCGTGGTGAATTTATTTTGGGACATGGGCTACATAAAGCGGGTGCTGCCAAGCCAATTGGAATGGAGGCTGCAGGCGAAGTCGTCAGTTGTGGTTCTGACATTAAAGACTTTAAGCCCGGTGATCGCGTTATGGGTCGTTGCTCAGGCGCTTTTGCGGAATATGCTTTGATTACGCAACGTGAAGCAATGAAAATTCCGGATGCTTTGAGTTGGCAACAGGCTGCTTCGATACCGCTGACAGCTTTGGTGGTATTTGATATGTTAGTTGTCCATGGAGATTTAAAGCCGGGAGAGTGGGTATTGATTCCGGGTGTTACCTCTGGCGTTGGGGTAACAGCGCTCGCAATGGCAAAAGCTTTGGGCGCTAAGGTTATTGGCACTTCAGGGTCTCAAGCAAAACTCGACCAACTGAAATTCGCTGGACTAGATTTGGGCATTTGCACGCGTGCGCCTAATTTTTATGATGAGGTGATGCGCGCTACCGATGGTAAGGGCGTCAATTTAGTAATTAATACTGTTGGCGGTTCTGTCTTTGCAGAATGCGTCCGCACGATGGCTTTTCAAGGAAGGTTGGCGACAGTAGGGTATGTAGATGGTGTTCTCAAGGCTGAAATGGATATCGAAGCCTTACATGCCAAGCGTTTGAAATTATTTGGTGTATCGAATAAGTTTCGTACACCAGAGCAGCGCGCGGAAATGTTGCCAGCTTTTAGAAAGCAGATCTTGCCGCTTTTTGAGAAAGGGCAGGCGTTGCCATTAATCTATCAAGTACTTCCGTTTGAGAATCTCATCGAAGCTAAAGCCATCATGGACTCTAATGCGCATTTGGGCAAGATTGTCTTAGAGGGCGCACAGTAATTTGTTATTTCTAAAACAGAGAGCTGGCCAGGATGACAAGGTTGGCGCGAGGGAGATCTCAATGTATCAACGTAAGCTATTCGGATTCTTGATTTTGCTCGGCCTTGGATTAGGCGTTGCTCATGGGCAAGGCGCTAGTTATCCGAATAAGCCTATTAAATTGATCGTAGGCTTTGCTCCAGGTGGGGCGGCGGATTATGTGGCGCGCAATATTAGCGTCCCGCTAGGTCAGGCATTAGGTCAGACCATCATTATTGAGAATAAGCCTGGTGCCGGTTCTAGTATTGCCGCTGAACAAGTAGCAAAAGCTGCGCCGGATGGCTATACGATTTTGATTGCCAGCCCCAGCAGTATTTCTGTAAATCCTGCCTTAAGTCCTAAGTTGGGTTATCGCCCAAGTGATTTGCAACCAATTAGTAAGGTGACAAGCTCCCCAGTAGTGATTGCGGTATATCCCGGTACTGGGATTATGTCTGTGAAAGATTTAATTGCGAGAGCAAAACAAGATCCCGGCGGCCTAAATTACGGAACATCGGGCAATGGTTCAGCGCCACACTTGGCTGCTGCATTATTTAGTCAAGTAGCGGATGTCAAG
>CANGEC010000102.1 GCA_947452625.1 Burkholderiaceae bacterium | reverse complement strand
GATAACGACGGATATCGTTTGCATATCAATATCCCTTATGCCTTTATTGGCCCGTTTGTATTTGAGTCGAGAGGCTCTATCGATGCTTACGGTTTGGCCCCCACTATTTATTGGGCGCAGCGTGGCAGTAATAAGCCAAGATATTCTCGGTTTGATCGAGAGGAGGGGGGTGGAGGCAAAATGTATTTCTCGGAAAAGCCTGAATATTCGCCGGATTTACTACCTGGCACCCAAGACCGCTTCAGTCTAATGTTTCAATTTGCCTCTTTGCTCAATGGCGACGGCAAAATTGATGAGGCTGGCTCCATCAGAGCTATACCGGTAGTTGACTACAACACTCTAGAAATGTGGCAATTTAAGAGTTATGGAGAGACTATCTCCGATGAAATTCCAAGCCTAGGCAACACGACGGTCAGGCGTTACACCTTAATTCAACGTGAAAACGATCCTTATAAGCGCACAGTGGACTTTTGGTTGGCAAAAGACCTCGAGTGGCTACCTGGCAGGATTCGCTCTCAGGAGGCTAATGGCAGGGTTTTGGAGCTGGTATTTAAACAAAAAGGGCCTGTTAGGCCGGGTTAGTCGCCAGAGGGCGCCTTTTGCCCTGAGTCATTAGAGCTGGAGTGGCCCAATAAAGTTCCCATCATGGAATACATGGCTGCACCTGACATTGAGACAGCAAAAATCCCTGAAAACGAGATGATGATCGGCAAAATCCGCCAATGTTCGGACAGGCTGTAATCACCATAACCAACGGTTGTATACATCTCGCCAGCAAAATAGAAGGTTTGAGGGTTGGTTGGGAATACCTTTAAAGCCACACATAAATAGGCCCAGGCCACAATTTCGGCCAAATGACTGCCAATAATCAACAAAATCGCGATGAAATATGAGAGGAAATTGGCGCCATAGATTTTTCGGTTTTGCATCTTTCGATCTAGAGCATGAAATGCCCCAGCGATTGCCAGAACGGCCACTCCATGAATCGTCAACATTAAACATGCCGCAAAAATGATCAACCAGATCTGGCTATTGCCCATGTCTGTATTGATTTCTGCAATCAAAGTGCTAAAGCTGGGCAGGTTGCTAAATATTCCTAAATCCATTGTTCTGATTCTCAGGTTGTGCGGGTCTTTATCTTGTTTGACATAATAATGATTATACGCAATTAAGTGTACAGCTAATTCGTGGATTTAACGCCTGGGCCGCCCGGATACTGGGTTTTATACAGCTTGTTCCACCTTGATCTCAAACCATCTCCAATCCATGGTTTGTCGTAAATATCTGCAAAATCAATTGCTGATAAACCCTGCTGGTTGCGTATTTGCAAATCAGCACCATTGTCTAGGAGAAACTTCACCAGATATTCATTTCCAGACATCACCGCCAGCATGAGTGCCGTGGTGCTATTTGGGCTAAGTGCGTTGACTTGAGCACCATTGGATACCAAGAATTGGGCAACATATAAATTCCCTCTTGTACATGCATATTGCAATGGGGTCCATCCAGAACGATTGATTTGGGCCTTTTTAGCAAGAGCTAAAAACTGGACAACCGCTAAATTACCCTCAATAGCAGCCATCATTAGCGGGGTTTCACCACTCTTATTAGGTAAATTAACATCTGTGGCAGGCAAACTTGCCAAATAATCAATGACTTGACGAGAGTTATCCTTAACGGCTACCAAGAGCATGGGATTACCTTTGGGATCTAGTGTATTTGGGCTCACCCCAGCCTTGACTAAGGTTTTGACCTCGGCAACGTCATCAAAGACGGCTGCTTTGCGAAAGCTGTTGATTTGATCTTCTGTTTGACCAAAGATCGGACTGGATATAGAAACCAAAGCAAGTAAGATAAAAAGAAAATACTTAATATTAAGCATTATAAATATTTTCTAGTTACTTGAAAACATTGTAAAAAATTCTCAGAAGTTTGATTGCCTAAAGCCTCAACCGACACGCCTTTGAGACTGGCAATGTATTGTCCAACATTGGCTACCCAGGCAGGCTCATTAATCTTGCCGCGATATGGAATTGGGGCTAAATAGGGTGAATCTGTCTCAATGAGCATTCTTTCAAGGGGAACTTGACGACAGGTTTCTTGAAGATCCTTGGCGCTCTTAAAGGTCACAATGCCAGAAAACGAGATATAAAAGCCCATTTCCATGGCGGCCTGAGCAACGGCAAGTGATTCCGTAAAACAGTGCATCACCCCACCCACTTTATCAGCACCCTCTTCTTCAAGGATTCTGAGCGTATCCGCTGAGGCGGACCGTGTATGAATGATGAGAGGCTTGCCAGAAGCTATTGCAGCGCGAATATGCACCCTAAAACGCTCTCGCTGCCACTCCATGGAGTCATATGAGCGATCTGCCATGCGATAGTAATCAAGCCCTGTTTCGCCTATGGCGATAATCTTTGGGTGCTGTGCCGCTTCTACCAAAAACTCAATTGTGGGTTCGGGGGTATTTTCATAATCTGGATGAACCCCAACAGACGCAAACAAGTGGTCGTAGTCTTCTGCCAACTGTCGAACTTTTGGAAAGTCTGGCAAATCAACTGATACACAAAGAGCGTGATCAACCTTGGCTGCGGCCATGTTGGCCAAAACCTCAGGTAAACGACTTTGAAATTCAGGGAAATCGAGATGGCAATGCGAGTCTATAAACATGGCTCGATATTCTAAGCTTCAAATGCTTGTTGATATTGAGAGAGCAAGGCCTCTAATTGAACGCGAGTAGCCAAAGGATGGTTTTCAGATCGACGAGCTTGAACCAGCGACTTCCAGAACCGTAACAACTTTGCAGGGCGTGCCTGCTGTGAAAGTCCGCGAAGGGTAGATTCGTGCTTTGGATAATAGCGTGGGGATGCCCCCTGCCCGACTGCCTGAACATCTGCAACCCAGCGTTGCATTGTTGCTAGCAATGCTGAAAACTGTGCCTTGTGGGTTTTTTCAGCGGCATCAAGCCAATTCATGCGCAAACCTTGTGACATCGACTGGAGAAGATAGCGGGATGCCTGAATGGCAATTCCGAACTCATCCTTATCATCGCGTTGATGGCGCGCAAGTAGTGAATCAAAAACAGCATACGGTGCACCACCTTGCTCATCATAGATTGATTCAATATCGGCATCAGCCATTTTTAGACCATCAATTCTAGGGAGTTGCGTGCGCAGCCACTCTAAACCCAAGAGACGATCAGGTCTTGGTGCAGCAAGCAAACGACAGCGAGAACGAATGGTAGGCAAAACCCGATCTAGGCGATCGGCAAGCAAAATAAAAATAGTGCCGGCAGGTGGCTCTTCGAGCGACTTTAACAAAGTGTTTGCTGCGTCTGAGCGGAGTAACTCAAGCGGATAAATAAGGATAACTCGATTGCCGCCTCGATGCGTTCCAATCGACAATCCTTCAATAGCATTGCGCGCTTCCTCGATAGAAATATTTTTCTTTTCCTTTTTATCGCTACCCTCACCATCCACATCTTCACGAGAGGCCTTGGTTTTTTTAGGCGCATCCTCAGATTCAAAATCACCATGAGGCAATAGTTTTCGATGGGTTTCCGGTAGCAGCGAAATGAAGTCCGGGTGATTTCCCGAAGCGAACCAACGACAAGCTTCGCATTGCCCACAAGGCTTTTGATCAAAAGAATCAGGCCCCTCACACAAGAGCGCCTTACTCAGTTCAAGTGAGAAGGCAAACTTTCCAATCCCTGACTGACCATGCAAAAGAATGGCATTGGGTAGTGACTGCAAATCTAGAGCCTTCCACAGAGGCTCTAACCACGGAGCAATCTTTTTAGACATTGCATTGGCAGACATCAAGCGCATTTCACCGGTAATGAGACCAATTCAGCCCAGATGACTTCTTTGGTTTGCGTTGCGTCAACAATATGAAAGCGCGCAGGATCTTCTGTGGCGCGACGTAAATATTCTTGTCGAACGCGTTCAAAAAAATCCAGGTCCATCTTTTCAAATTTATCGGGTATCCTGACTTGTGAGCGTCGCGCCTCGGCAACAACTCCAGGCAGATCAAAAAGAATGGTTAGATTGGGTTGCAATAAAGTGCCGCTAGTTCGACCTTGCACCCAGCGCTCTAAATCATTTAACTTATCTAGACTCAGGCCACGCCCTCCTCCTTGATAAGCAAAGCTCGCATCTGTAAATCGATCGGATATAACAATCTTTCCCGCTTGCAATGCAGGCTCAATGACCTGAGCCAGATGCTCGCGACGAGCCGCAAACATTAGTAAAGCCTCGGTCTCTAAATTCATGGGGGCATCAAGAAGCAACTTACGCAACTCTTCTCCAAGGGCTGTTCCGCCCGGTTCGCGCGTCATAACAACTTCTTTATCTGGATAACGTTCTTGCAGTAATTTTCCAAAAGCCTCTATATGAGTACTTTTGCCGGCGCCATCAATGCCTTCAAAACTCAGAAAATATCCTGGGTAATTGTTCTTCATCATAAGCTTCTTATTGACTCGATTTGCTTGCTGCAGGCTGTCGTTGAAATCGATCTACTGCAGCCTCATGTTCATTAAGTGATTTTGAAAAGTGGCTGGTTCCGTCACCTTTAGCTACAAAATAGAGCGCACCAGTTTCGGCCGGATGTGCGGCAGCCAGCAAAGACTCTTTGCTGGGCATTGCTATTGGTGTTGGAGGCAAACCTTTGCGCATGTAGGTATTGTAGGGACTGTCTCGGCGTAAGTCGGTTTTTCGCAAATTCCCATTAAATTTACTGCCAATACCATAAATGACGCTGGGATCTGTCTGCAACAGCATTCCCTTGTTTAGTCGGTTGACAAAGACGGCGGCGATCTTATCTCGATCGCCTGGTTTGCCGGTTTCTTTTTCAACAATAGAGGCCAAAATCAATAATTCATAAGGACTTTTTAAGGGGGTTGGTGAAATCCTCCCCTCCCATGCCGCTGCCAGTTGTTTTTGCATAGCTTGTGATGACCGTCGATAAATATTAATGTCGATCTCATCTGGATCAAACACGTAGGTATCAGGGTAAAACAGACCTTCATCACCGACATAACTCAAATTCAGGGTTTGCAATAGTTCTTTTGAATTCATCCCCTTGGTTTGATGAATTAAGCCGGGGTGCGCATCGATCAAGGCCCTTAGTTGCCAAATTGTCATACCCGGAATAATCGCAATACTTTCTCGTACGCGATCTCCGCGAGCGATTTGGAGAAGCACCTTCCCTAAACTCCCTCTCAATGGAAGTAAATAGGTGCCTGGTTTTAGCTTCCCTGTAACAAATAAGGCTCCCGCACCCAACTTCAACAACAGCGGATTGACTTCTAAACCCTGATCGGACAATTGATCAGCAATACTTGAGAAGCCGGATTGGGGCTTAATTTTGATTTGGTAGGCTGTTTGATTTTGAGTATTTGCTTTGCTTGGCACCACCGGCCAAAGAAAAATTGACTCATATATCAAGCCACCCAAAACCAATAAGCCAATAATGGCTTGCCGAAATCGCATGATTGGCCCTCGAGAATTCTTGGGCGTAGTAAAAAGAGGTCTTCTCTGAAAATTTTTGCTCATCAGGCTATGATAAAAGCGTGATGATAGATTCCCTCAAAAATACCCAATACCCAACGCTAAACCCCTCCTCTGGATATGCGCATTTAGCAGATTGGGGCCTCATCTTTGTTGAGGGCGAGGAAGCGGCAAGCTTTTTGCAGAATCAACTGACAAATTCTGTGCTGGATGTAAGCACCACTCATTCCGCAGAAATTGCCCAAGGACCCAATGCTGTACGACTGGTTGGTTACTGTAGCCCCAAGGGGAGACTTTTAGCCAGCGCTTGGCTCGCTCGATTCTCAATGGATGAAATGAGGCCGACCTGTTTTGCACTCTTTATCTCAAAAAATATTGCGGCAAGTACAGCCAAACGCTTATCAATGTATGTACTGCGCTCCAAAGTTAAAGTCACAGATGTCTCTGACACTTGGAATATCGCTGGGTTTTATGGCTCAGAAACAGAGCTTGAGACTATTAAACTTGAAACCCATTCTCTTGCCTTAAGAATGCCCGGTGTTGATTTAAATCAGCAATCCTTTGCGCGCACTCTGATCGCCACTCCGAAAGATTTGAGTTCTGTAGCACAGGAAACTGATAACTTAGAGCAATGGAACTTTTTGGAAGTTATGAGCGCTATTCCGCGTATTGTTTTAGCCACCCAAGAACAATTTGTGCCGCAAATGATTAACTTTGAATCGGTCGCAGGCGTTGATTTCAAAAAGGGTTGCTACCCTGGGCAAGAAATTGTTGCTCGTAGCCAATATCGCGGAGCAATAAAACGACGCTTACAGTTGGCAAGGTTGGGAATTGGCACGATGGATCGGGCTGCTTTTGGCCCTGGCGTTGAGTTATTTAATTCCGCAGATCCATTGCAGCCTGCAGGAATGGTAGTGCTATCAGCCATTAATCCACAGGTCCTTGATACTATTAATCTGCAAATCGAATGCAAGCTGGATGCATTGGAGCATAGCGAAATTCATCTTGGTAAAGTGGATGGGCCTGTGTTAAAAATTGACGCATTACCCTACCCTTTGATCGAGATTTAATTCTGAATTTTTATTTATGTGCTTAATTCTTTTTGCCTGGAACTCTCACCCCGACTATTCCCTGGTCGTGGCGGCAAATCGCGACGAATTCTATGAGCGCAAAACTGAGCAAATGGCTTGGTGGGAAGACCATCCGCACGTTTTAGCAGGCAAAGATAAGGCTGATGTTTTAGGTAGCCCCGGAACGTGGCTTGGGTTTTCAAAGACCGGTCGTTTTGCCGCATTAACCAATGTCCGCGCACCTTCAGAAAAAAATCCAGATGCGCGCACTCGTGGTGAGCTTTCCTGCATGTATCTCACAGGCAAAGATAGTCCCAATGACTTTATACAGTCTCATGCAAAACGCTTTCAGCAGTACAACGGTTTTAACCTCTTAATGGCAGATTTAAGTGATCCCGCCAATGCGGAAATGCATTGGGTAAGCAATCGCCTAATGATGGGCGAAAAAATCAGGGCGCGGGCCGTCTATCCAAAACAACCGCTCAATCCTGGGGTCTATGGCCTTTCAAATGCCATGCTCGATACACCATGGCCCAAAGTTAACCATCGGATTGCTGCATTTGCCCAAGCTCTAGCAAT
>CANGEC010000101.1 GCA_947452625.1 Burkholderiaceae bacterium | reverse complement strand
AATGACAATACCCCAGTGGTTCCTGGTACTGATGAGGTAGATACACAACCCACGCTTGGATTTCAGCGGGTGATTCAACGCGCCATCATGCATGTGCAATCGACATCAAATGGTAAGAAAGAAGTGACTGGAGCCAATGTATTGGTAGCCATCTTCGGTGAAAAAGATTCGCATGCAGTGTATTTTTTGCAACAGCAGGGAGTTACCCGTTTAGATGTGGTGAACTTTATTAGTCACGGTGTTCGCAAAGATCAGATTGAGCATGTGAAGCCTGCAGATCCTACTCAAGAAACAGAAGAGGCCGCATCCACTGGTAAAGAAAGCCCGCTGGATCAATACACGCAGAACCTCAATGTGCTAGCTCGTCAGGGCAAGATCGATCCATTGATTGGTCGCGACAGTGAAGTCGAGCGAGTGATTCAGGTGCTGTGCCGTCGCCGTAAGAACAACCCTTTATTGGTAGGAGAGGCTGGTGTTGGTAAGACAGCTATAGCTGAAGGTCTTGCATGGAGAATCGTCAAGGGCGATGTTCCAGACATTCTGGCGGATGCTACAGTCTATTCATTAGACATGGGTGCACTCTTGGCTGGCACTAAGTACCGCGGTGATTTTGAGCAACGCTTAAAGAGTGTGCTCAAGTCATTGAAAGATCATGCGCATGGTGTTTTGTTCATTGATGAAATCCATACTTTGATTGGAGCGGGCGCAGCATCTGGTGGAACCTTGGATGCCAGCAATTTGCTGAAACCCGCCTTATCAAATGGCCAACTCAAATGTATCGGTGCTACCACCTTTACAGAATACCGTGGCATTTTCGAAAAAGACGCTGCACTGTCACGTCGCTTCCAAAAGGTCGATGTCGTCGAGCCAACTGTTGATCAAACAGTGCAAATCTTACGCGGCTTAAAGTCTCGCTTTGAAGAGCATCACAGTGTGAAGTATGCGGCTGCAGCCTTAGTCGCGGCTGCGGAACTTTCTGCTCGGTATATCAATGATCGCCATTTGCCAGACAAGGCAATTGATGTGATTGATGAGGCCGGAGCAGCGCAGCGTATTTTGCCGAAGTCCAAGCAGAAGAAAACCATTGGTCGTCCAGAGATTGAAGAGATCGTGGCAAAGATTGCGCGTATACCACCCCAATCAGTCACTGTCGATGATCGCAGCAAGTTACAAACCTTGGATCGCGATATTCGCAGTGTCGTGTTTGGTCAAGATCCAGCCATCGAGGCCTTAGCCAGCGCCATTAAGATGACGCGTGCTGGCCTTGGCAAGATTGATAGACCTATTGGCTCATTCCTATTCTCGGGCCCAACTGGCGTTGGGAAAACTGAGGTTGCTAAGCAACTCGCGTACATCTTAGGTATCGAACTATTGCGTTTTGATATGTCGGAGTATATGGAGCGTCATGCCGTGAGCCGATTGATTGGCGCGCCTCCTGGCTATGTAGGATTTGATCAAGGTGGCCTCCTAACGGAAGCTGTAAATAAGAAGCCGCATTGTGTGCTTTTGCTCGATGAAATTGAAAAAGCCCATCCGGATATTTTCAATATCCTCTTGCAGGTCATGGATCACGGCACCTTAACGGATAACAACGGTCGCAAGACAGACTTCCGTAATGTCATCATCATCATGACTACCAACGCAGGCGCTGAGGCGATGCAGAAATCTACTATGGGCTTTACCAATGTTCGTGAGTCTGGTGATGAAATGGCCGATATTAAGAAATTTTTTACGCCAGAGTTCCGCAACCGTTTAGATGCCATCGTCTCCTTTAAGGCTCTAGATGAAACTATCATCATGAGAGTGGTTGATAAGTTCTTAATGCAACTAGAAGAGCAACTACATGAGAAGAAAGTAGACGCCACCTTTAGTCCAGCATTACGAGCACATCTAGCCAAGCATGGTTTTGATCCATTAATGGGCGCAAGGCCAATGCAGCGGATTATTCAAGATACGGTCCGTAAAGCGCTAGCCGATGAATTACTCTTTGGCAAGTTAGCTCAAGGCGGACATGTTGCGGTTGATGTGGATGCTGAGGGCAAAGTGTTGTTGGATTTTGATGCACCAGTGGCACCGAGAAAAGCGCTGAAGGCTGATGTAGCGCCTGCGGAAGAGATCTGATTTAGTTTTAGGTGCGATCAAAACATAAAGACCGCTCAATGAACTGACCCACAAAAGTTAGACAGTTCATTGAGCGGTCTTTATGTATATTGGGGTTGCTTTTCTAGGCTCTGCCAGTACTTCCAAAGCCTCCAGCCCCACGACTGCTCTCAGTGAACTCTTCAACCATCTTAAGTTGTACTTGTAAAACCGGCATGACTACTAATTGAGCTAAGCGCTCCATTGGCTCTAGTTCGAAGGGGGTTGATCCTCGATTCCAAGTACTCACCATCAGCTGACCTTGGTAATCTGAATCAATCAAACCCACTAAGTTGCCCAGGACGATGCCATGCTTATGACCTAGACCAGAGCGAGGCAGAATAAAGGCTGCGTAGCGTGGGTCTTCTACAAAGATTGCTAGGCCGGTGGGCACCAGTATGGTTTGTCCAGGTGCGATCTCAATGGTTTCATCAATACAGGCGCGCAGATCTAAGCCGGCGCTGCCAGGCGTTCCATAAGCAGGCAGCTGATCACGCATACGCTCATCGAGAATTTTTACTTGGAGTGATTGCATCGAATTTCCTAAAGCTGGGAATGTAAATAAAAGAAACGAATCAGATTTAAATCTTCTTGGCGACCAACTGAATGAGTTGACGGGCAAGCTGGAGTTTTTCTGATCTCGCTATTTTCTTGCTGCCACTCTCATCAATGATGAGTAGCTGATTGAGGTCGCTGCCAAAGGTATCAGGGCCAATATTGCCAACTACCATTGGGATACCTTTGCGTTTACGCTTTTCGTTTGCATGTTTTTCAAGATCGTTCGATTCAGCTGCAAAGCCAACGCAGTATGGGTATGACTTGCCAGCTGTGGTCTTTACAGTTTTTGCCACATCCAGAAGAATGTCTGGGTTGGCAATAAATTCAAGGTTTGGCGCTTGTTTGTCTTGGCGCTTAAGCTTTTCTTTTGATGGCTTGGCAATGCCCCAGTCAGCGACTGCTGCAACAGCAAAGAAAATATCGCAATCGGCAGCGCTCATCGTGGCAGCATGCATTTCTTTAGCGCTGACAACATTGGTGCGGGCGATCTTACCAGTTGCCTCTAGAGGTGTAGACAGGTCGCAGGGGCCGGTAACCAAATGTACCTGTGCCCCGGCCTCAACAGCTGCTCTCGCAATAGCAAAGCCCATCTTGCCGGAGCTGCGATTAGTAATGCCGCGCACAGGATCGATTGCTTCGAAAGTCGGTCCTGCAGTAATCAATACTTTTTTTCCGACCAGTGGTTTCTTCTGAAAAAAAGCAATCAATTGTTCAGTGATTTCTGCTGGCTCAAGCATTCTGCCCATACCAACTTCGCCGCAGGCTTGAGCGCCGCTAGCGGGACCCAGCAATTCAACCTTATCTTGTGTGAGTCGTGCAACACTTCTTTGTGTGGCCGCATGTTCCCACATCTGTTTATTCATCGCGGGCGCCAACAGTAGCTGGCAGTCTCTTGCGAGGCAAAGCGTAGTCAATAAGTCGTCAGCCAGACCAAGAGAAAGTTTTGCCATCAGATCTGCGCTAGCAGGGGCAATTAGAATCGCATCTGCAGCTCTGGATAACTCGATGTGCGCCATATTGTTGGCAACACTGTTATCCCATTGGCTCGTGAAAACAGGCTTTCCAGTGAGGGCTTGCATCGTCACCGGTGTCACAAACTGTTGTGCTGCCTCGGTCATCACCACTTGCACTGATGCACCTTCTTGCATTAAGAGGCGAGCGAGCTCTGCGGACTTATAGGCCGCAATGCCACCGGAGATTCCGAGAATGATTTTTTTGTTCAAAAGTGATTGCATGGCCTCAGCTTAATGGGATTGAGGGGATTTGCCAAATGACTTGCGTAATTCACTAAAAACAATGAGCGCAGCGCCTATAGAGATCGCGCTATCGGCAATATTGAAGGCTGGCCAGTGCCAGTTGCCGTAATGTAGATCGATAAAATCCACTACTGCTCCAAACATGATGCGATCCAGAACATTACCAAGAGCGCCGCCCAAAATAAGGCTAAGGGCCCATGAGAGAATTTTGTCAGACTGGTTTTTGCGCAGCAGCCAGAGTATATAGAGAGAGGCCGCCAAACCAAGAATCGTGAAGAACCAACGTTGCCAACCAGAACTTTGCGCCAGAAAAGAAAACGCTGCCCCTGGATTGAGTAGGAGTAACCAATTCATAAAAGGCAACACTTCTTCCGTAATGCCAAGCTTGAGGTTGCTTAGTGCAGACCATTTGCTGAGCTGGTCTAGCAGTAGTACCAATGTGGCTATTGCTAGGGAACGCAGTAATGGTAGATTCTGAGCTTTGTTCATCAAGATGTCTATTGATTGAGTCTTTATGCAAACAAACGGTGTTCGCCGCTGCCAAACAGATTGATTATGCAGCGACCGCACAACTCTGGATGTTCGGCATTGCTACCGACATCCTCGGTGTGATGCCAGCAGCGACCACATTTTTTGTATTGACTACCTCTTACTAGCACCTCTAAACCACCGTTACTTAACTCAATGTTCGCTCTAGAGGTGATCGTGACAAAGCGCAAGTCATCTTCCAGTGAATGGAGGATTGCAAAGTCAATATCACTGACTTTAATAGTCAACTCAGCCTGGAGTGATGAGCCGACATTGCCAACCTCACGCTCGACCTCAATGGCCTTGGTCACTTCAGAGCGAATTTCGCGGATTCGATTCCACTTAGCAAGTAATTTAACTGCTTGGGGAATTTCTGGGAAGGCGCCGAATTCTTCCATGAAGATTGATTCTTGTACTTTCTCATCGGACCCATGTGGGAGTGACAGCCATGCTTCTTCTGCCGTAAAGGAGAGGAAGGGAGCTAGCCACTTGAGCAGATTGCGAGTGATGTGGAAGAGTCCATTCTGGGCGGCACGACGATCTGCTGAGTCTGGAGCGCTGGTATACAGGCGATCCTTAAGAATATCTAAATAAAAACCACCCAAATCTTCAGAGCAGAAGCTGAGCATGCGTGACACTGCTGGTTGAAACTCATAAGCTTTGTAATGCGCTTGCACATCGCTTTGCAGTTGATTTGCTAAAGCGACAGCGTAGCGATCGATTTCTAGCCATTGCTCTGCAGGCATAGCATGCTTACTTGGATCAAAGTCAGAAAGGTTGGCCAACAGGAAGCGCAAAGTATTGCGAATTCGGCGATAGCTTTCGGTAACCCGTTTAAGAATCTCATCGGAGATAGTCATCTCACCCGAGTAATCAGTTGAAGCAACCCACAAGCGAATAATCTCAGCGCCTAGCTTATCGGCAACTTGTTGTGGCGCAATCACATTACCTACAGACTTGCTCATCTTGCGGCCTTGGCCATCGACAGTAAAGCCGTGCGTTAAGAGCGCTTTATAAGGTGGCTTGCCATCGAGCATAGCGCCCGTTAATAGGGAGGAGTGGAACCAGCCGCGATGCTGGTCAGAACCTTCCAGGTATAGATCTGCAAAGCGACCATTTGGAGTTTGTGCTTCAGCAGTCAATAGCTCATCCCGGTGCGAGCCACGAATGACATGCCAGTGAGTGGTGCCGGAGTCGAACCAAACGTCTAAGGTGTCGCGATTCTTTTCGAAGTAATCTGCTTCAGCACCAAGCAGTTCTGCAACTTCTAATTTTTGCCAAGCTTCGATACCGTCTTTTTCAACCCGCTTAGCAATTTCTTCTAGTAGCTCAACAGTGCGTGGATGTGGCTCACCACTTTCCTTGTGAACAAAGAAAGCCATCGGGACGCCCCATTGACGTTGGCGTGACAAGGTCCAGTCAGGACGATTGGCAATCATGCTGTGCAAACGCTGCTTACCCCAAGCTGGGAAGAACTCGGTGTTCTCAATGCCTGCTAAGGCGGTTTCGCGCAGGCTTGGATTTCCATCAGATGGTTTCTTATCCATGCTCGCAAACCACTGTGAGGTAGCACGATAAATAATCGGTGACTTGTGGCGCCAGCAATGCATATACGAGTGGGTATAAGTTTTATCTCTTAGCAGGCTGCCAGCTTCACGCATGGCTTCCACAATCTTAGGATTGGACTTCCAGATATATTCATTAGCAAAGAGCGGCAACCAAGAAGCGTAGACACCATTACCCATCACTGGATTCAGAATATCTTTGTCAGCTAGTTGATGCGCCTTGCAGGACTTAAAGTCCTCCTCGCCATAGGCTGGAGCGGAGTGAACAATGCCTGTGCCAGTATCTAGTGTGACGTACTCAGCGGTATAGATAGGTGAAAGACGACGGTAGCCTTCATGCAGATTTGCTAATGGATGCCAGAAAGAAATATTTTCTAATGCACTACCCAAGCAAGTCGCAATCACTTTACCTTCAAGACCGTAGTCTTGGAGGCAAGTCTCAACGCGATCTTGAGCGAGGATGAGAAGCTTATCGCCGGCATCCACTAATGCGTAAGTGAGCTCTGGATGAACATTCATTGCTTGGTTAGCAGGAATCGTCCAAGGCGTTGTGGTCCAGATCACAATCTGTCCAGGCTTATTGGGAATCTCAGAGACTCCAAATACTTTTGCAAGTTGTGGACGTTGAGCATCATCGAATGCAAAGCCAACATCAACGGTTGGATCGGTTTTGTCTTGGTATTCCACTTCAGCTTCAGCAAGCGCTGAGCCGCAATCAAAACACCAGTTCACTGGTTTTAAGCCACGGAAGACATAACCCTTTTCCCAAATCTTACCTAATGCACGAATCTCATCAGCTTCGTTACGGTAACTCATGGTGAGGTAGGGGTTATTCCAGTCACCTAGAACGCCTAGACGCTCAAAGTCAATCTTTTGCTTATCCACCTGAACCTGCGCATAGGCTCGTGCTTTGGATTGCACTTCTGCAGTGGGTAAATTCTTACCAAACTGTTTTTCAATCTGAATCTCAATCGGCATGCCATGACAGTCCCAGCCAGGAACATATGCGGAGTCGAAGCCCATGAGCCAACGGGACTTCACGATCATGTCTTTCAGAATCTTGTTAACAGCGTGGCCAATATGAATATCACCGTTCGCATAAGGAGGGCCATCGTGCAAGATGAACTTCGGTTGATT
>CANGEC010000100.1 GCA_947452625.1 Burkholderiaceae bacterium | reverse complement strand
TCAAGAGATCATTACCGATCCTAGTTATTCCCGTCAAATTGTCACCTTAACTTACCCTCATATTGGTAATGTTGGTATTAACGCTCAGGACGCGGAGTCGGAAAAAATTCATGCAGCTGGCTTGGTAGTCAAAGATCTACCGCGTAGAGTCTCCAACTTCCGCTCTGAAGAAACACTTGAAAACTATCTCTCTCAAGCTGGAGTAGTGGGTATTTGCGGAATTGACACTCGTAAGCTCACGCGGATATTGCGAGATCAAGGCGCTCAGTCTGGTGCGATTGTGGCCGGTAAACAGGGTGATGATCGTGCGGCGCTAAGTAAAAAAGCTCTGGAGCTTGCCAAGGCATTCCCAGGCATGGCTGGTTTGGATTTAGCCAAGGTGGTCACCACCAAGATGCCATATGAATGGCATGAGGCTGAGTGGGAGCTGCATGGCCCCAATGGCACTCCTGCATACAAAACTTTAGATATTGCTAAATCAAACAAAAAAGTGGTTGCCTACGACTTTGGTGTGAAGCGTAATATTTTGCGCATGCTGACCGAGCGCGGCTGCCAATTGACGGTAGTGCCAGCGCAAACCAGTGCCGCTGAAGTGTTGGCCATGAATCCTGATGGGGTGTTTTTCTCAAATGGCCCCGGTGATCCTGGTCCTTGCGATTACGCTATTGCTGCTGCCAAAGAAATTATTGAAAAGGGCGTCCCAACTTTTGGTATCTGCCTGGGGCATCAAATCATGGGCTTAGCTGCCGGTGCAAAAACCTTAAAGATGAAGTTTGGTCATCATGGTGCAAATCATCCGGTGAAGGATTTGGATACTGGGCGCGTAGCAATTACTTCGCAGAACCACGGGTTTGCGGTTGATGCTAATACGTTGCCAGATAACTTGCGGGTGACGCACGTTTCTTTGTTTGATGGTTCTTTACAGGGCCTTGCTTGGAAAGATAAGCCAGCCTTGTGTTTTCAAGGTCATCCGGAAGCTTCACCTGGTCCGCATGATATTGCTTATTTATTTGATCGTTTTGTGGAGCTTATGAATGCTACCAAGAAGGAGGGCAAATAATGCCTAAGCGTAGCGACATTAAGAGTATTTTGATTATTGGTGCTGGCCCGATTGTGATTGGGCAGGCTTGTGAGTTTGATTACTCCGGAGCGCAGGCTTGCAAGGCTTTGCGTGATGAAGGTTACAAAGTCATTTTGGTGAATAGCAATCCTGCAACCATCATGACCGACCCCGAGATGGCTGATGTTACTTACATTGAGCCGATTACTTGGGAGGTAGTAGAGCGAATTATTGCCACCGAAAAACCCGATGCGATTTTGCCAACAATGGGCGGTCAAACCGCTTTAAATTGCGCTCTTGATTTGCATCGTCATGGTGTCTTGCAAAAGTATGGATGTGAATTAATCGGTGCTTCGCCAGAAGCGATTGATAAAGCAGAAGATCGCCAGAAGTTTAAAGATGCGATGACGAAGATTGGCTTAGGTTCCGCCAAGTCTGGTATTGCACATTCGATGGATGAAGCTCATGAGGTTCAGCAGCGCATTCAGCAAGAAACTGGCAGTTTAGGTTTCCCTGTAGTGATTCGACCTTCATTCACCATGGGCGGGTCTGGCGGTGGTATTGCTTATAACCGTGAAGAGTTTGAAGAGATTTGTAAGCGTGGCTTAGATCTTTCGCCAACCCGTGAGCTCTTGATTGAAGAGTCGCTCTTGGGTTGGAAAGAGTTTGAGATGGAAGTGGTGCGCGACCGCGCTGACAATTGCATTATTGTTTGCTCTATCGAAAACTTGGATCCGATGGGCGTCCATACCGGTGATTCAATCACTGTTGCTCCTGCGCAAACTTTGACTGATAAAGAGTATCAGTTGATGCGTAATGCCTCGATTGCAGTCTTGCGTGAGATTGGTGTTGATACTGGCGGTTCAAACGTGCAGTTCTCCATCAACCCAGTAGATGGTCGGATGGTGGTGATTGAGATGAACCCACGGGTTTCTCGCTCTTCGGCGTTAGCTTCTAAAGCGACCGGTTTTCCGATTGCGAAGATTGCGGCTAAGTTAGCCGTTGGCTACACCTTAGATGAGTTAAAGAACGACATTACTGGTGGTGCAACGCCAGCGTCTTTTGAACCATCGATCGACTATGTTGTTACTAAGATTCCACGCTTTGCATTTGAAAAGTTTCCGCAGGCGGATTCACGTCTGACTACGCAAATGAAATCCGTCGGTGAAGTAATGGCAATTGGCCGCACTTTCCAGGAGTCCTTTCAAAAGGCTTTGCGTGGGCTGGAGGTTGGGGTAGATGGTTTGGATGAGTTCTCTACCGATCTCGATGACATCATTCAAGAAATTGGCGAGCCTGGCCCGGATCGTATTTGGTATTTGGGTGATGCTTTCCGTATGGGTATGGATCTCGATGAGGTTTATTCTGAGACAAAAATCGATCCTTGGTTCTTAGAGCAAATTCAGGAATTAATTGCGATTGAGGCTGAGCTGAAACTGCGCAAAATTGATGCCTTATCTGCTGCGGAATTGCGTTTTGTAAAGCAAAAAGGTTTTTCAGATCGCCGCTTGGCAAAGTTGCTTGGGGTTGATGCCTCTTCGGTACGCGCTGCCCGTCACCGCTTGAAGGTGGTGCCGGTTTACAAGCGCGTCGATACTTGCGCAGCCGAGTTCTCGACCAATACTGCGTACTTGTACTCGACTTATGAAGCTGAGCATGGTGAGTGTGAGGCGCAACCTACCAATCGCGACAAGATCATGGTGCTCGGTGGTGGTCCAAATCGGATTGGTCAGGGGATTGAGTTTGATTACTGCTGCGTTCACGCTGCCTTAGCGATGCGCGATGATGGTTATGAAACCATTATGGTGAATTGCAATCCTGAGACAGTTTCAACTGACTATGATACTTCCGATCGTTTGTATTTCGAGCCTCTGACGTTAGAAGATGTTCTTGAGATTGTCGCCAAAGAAAAACCTAAGGGTGTGATTGTTCAGTATGGTGGTCAAACACCATTGAAGCTTGCATTAGATCTTGAGGCCAATGGCGTTCCTATTATTGGTACTTCACCAGACATGATTGATGCTGCTGAAGATCGCGAGCGCTTTCAGAAGCTGTTGCATGATTTGAATTTGCGCCAGCCGCCTAACCGCACTGCAAGAGCTGAAGACGAGGCGCTCAAGCTTGCTGAAGAGATTGGCTACCCGCTTGTGGTACGTCCTTCGTATGTCTTGGGTGGTCGTGCGATGGAAATCGTGCACGATGGACGTGATCTCGAACGTTATATGCGTGAGGCTGTAAAGGTTTCACATGATTCACCAGTGTTGCTAGATCGCTTCTTAAATGATGCGATTGAGTGTGATGTTGACTGTATTAGCGATGGTCAGCGCGTCTTTATTGGCGGTGTGATGGAGCATATTGAGCAGGCTGGGGTTCACTCTGGTGACTCCGCATGTTCTTTGCCGCCTTATTCTCTTTCGGATAAAACGGTTGAAGAGATTAAGCGTCAAACTGCCGCGATGGCCAAGGGTCTCAATGTTGTCGGACTAATGAATGTGCAGTTTGCGATTCAGAATGTGGATGGCCAAGATGTGATTTATGTTCTTGAAGTCAATCCACGCGCATCTCGCACTGTTCCTTTTGTCTCGAAGGCGACTGGTTTGCAATTGGCTAAGATTGCCGCACGTTGCATGGTGGGGCAGACTTTGGAGCAGCAAGGCATCAAGACCGAAGTGAAGCCGCCATACTTCTCGGTCAAAGAGGCGGTATTCCCTTTCAATAAATTCCCGGGTATTGATCCAATTTTAGGGCCAGAAATGCGCTCCACTGGAGAGGTGATGGGGGTGGGTAAGACCTTTGGCGAGGCTCTCTTCAAGTCTCAATTAGGTGCTGGCATTAAATTGCCTAAGAGTGGAACAGTGGTACTTACCGTTAAGGACAGCGATAAACCCAAGGCAGTTGAAGTGGCTAAGCTCTTGCATCAACTCGGCTTCCCAATGGTAGCCACCAAAGGTACTGCTGCTGCAATCGAGGCTGCTGGTTTGCCAGTACGTGTTGTGAATAAGGTCAAAGACGGTCGTCCTCACATTGTTGATTTAATCAAGAATGGTGAAATTTCTTTGGTATTTACTACTGTAGATGAAACCCGTACAGCGATTGCGGATTCACGCTCCATTCGTACCAGTGCGCAAGCCAATAGCGTTACTTACTACACAACGATTAGTGCGGCACGTGCGGTGATGGATGGCTTAATGGCTTCGCAAAACGGTAGCAAGGAGTCGCTTGAGGTCTATTCCTTACAAAATTTACATCGGGCGCTCAATTAATCTAAAATTAGCTTTTCGAGTCGCAATCTTGCGCATGAATAGCAAATTTAAGTTAGGTTGGTAGCATGAGCACAATTCCGATTACTAAGCGCGGTGCAGAACTTCTCAAAGAAGAATTGCACCGCCTCAAGCACGTTGAGCGTCCCTCGGTCATTAATGCCATTTCTGAAGCGCGTGCTCAGGGAGATCTTTCTGAGAACGCTGAGTATGATGCTGCTAAAGAAAAACAAGGCTTTATTGAGGGTCGTATTCAAGAGCTTGAGGGCAAACTGTCTGCTGCACAGATTATTGATCCAGCAACCTTGGATGTAAGTGGTCGGGTGGTATTTGGCGCTACCGTGGATCTCGAAGATTTAGAAGATGGTACAAAGCTAACCTATCAAATTGTTGGTGATGATGAGGCTGACATTGCTTCTCATAAAATTTCGATTAGTTCGCCGATTGCCCGAGCCTTGATTGGCAAAGAAGAGGGTGACGTGGTGGCAGTTCAAGCGCCTGGTGGTAATCGAGAAGTGGAAATTTTGGCAGTACGCTACATCTAATGCAGTACATGGGCTTGCAGCGCTTGTGTACTATGCTTGCGAGTCTTTGGGTGGGGGGGTTTATCACTGTCGGCTATTTGGTTACCCCCATCTTATTTTCAGCGCTAGGTGATCGCCAGGTCGCTGGCATGGTTGCTGGTAACCTCTTTCTTCTTGAAGCCTATCTCAGCATTGCCTTAAGTGTGGTGTTGATGCTTGCCAGTAACTTTCTGGTTTTTAAAGGGTTCGATCATTTTCGTGCAGTGCGTTGGATTCTGTTGGGTATGTTGGCCTGCGCGGTTGGAGCAGGTTTCATTTTGATGCCCTGGATGAGTTCATTGCGCGATCAAGCGCTTATCGAGGGGTTGTCTGTGATGGCGTCTTCTTCAGCAACCTTATTTTCTCGTCTGCATGGCATCTCTAGCGGTGTATTTATTGTGCAGAGTATTCTGGGCGTTGTTTTACTTTGGCGTCTAACAAAGGCGTAGCTGGCAAGGCAGATGACTTCCTCGATCACAAAATAAAAGCGCCCAATAAGGCGCTTTTTTGTTAGCTCAAGGCATTGCCGATTTATGAACCAAGCGATTTCTTCTTGGTACTACTCATGCGCACTTTGCGTTTCTTGATTGGTGCGGGTGCAGCCGCCGCCTTACGGTATCCGGGGGATGACCAGCCGATTTTTGATTCTGCGGCATCAGCGCGTAGCACCCTTTTCTTGGGAGTAGCAGAAGCCGTTTTGACTGCGGCTGCTCTGGCAAAAGGAGATTTATTGGCAGCGGAACGACGGTCAGATCGATCTGATGTGCTGGTGCGAACACCGCTCTTGGTGGGTGCGCGGTTAGGTTGACGCTTGGTACGCGGTGCCTGTAAGGATTTCTTAGTTTGCTTGCTAGATCTTCCTAGATTGGCGAAGGCCTCATCAACCATATCTTTGGGTTTCCAAAGCACTAGCAATTTACCAATATGTTGTACCGGAGCGGCATCCAACTTATCGCAGAGCTCTTCATAAATAGCGATGCGCGCTTCACGATCATCACCAAATACCCGAATCTTAATCAGGCCATGATGCCCAATTGCCTGTTTGGCTTCTTTAATCACTGCGGGGGTAAGTCCATCGCTACCAATCATGACAACGGGATTGAGATCGTGGGCATCGCCTTTAAGGGATTTACGTTGAGCAGGGGTAATGGTCAGTGCAGTCATGGCTTCGATGATAGAGCATTCAGAGCCATAAATAGCGCTTATTCGAGCCTTTTTGACCGATTCCTTTTGCCTTACCGGTCGGAAACAGCGAAAATAGAGGGCGAAAGTGGGTAAGTTGTGGCGAAGAATAAATTTAATAAAAGTTGGTTGCAGGATCATTTAACTGATCCCTACGTCAAGATGGCTCAAAAAGAGGGCTATCGCGCTAGGGCAGTCTATAAGTTGAGTGAGATTGATCAGCAAGATCACCTCATCAAAGCGGGCATGACAATTGTGGACCTCGGTAGTGCACCAGGTAGCTGGTCTCAGTACGCCCGCAATCGTTTAACCGAGCTGGGTAAAAGTAATGCCAAAATTGAGTCTGGCAAGCCGGATGGCACCATTATCGCGATTGATATTTTGCCAATGGAAGATATAGCTGATGTGAGCTTCATCCAAGGGGATTTTCGCGAAGAAGAGGGTCTAAAGGCCTTAGAGGCGCTCTTGCCTGCGGATGCCGATGGCAAGGTTGACCTTGTGCTGTCAGATATGGCGCCCAATCTTTCTGGGGTGGGGGTGGCTGATGCTGCCCGTATGGCTTTTTTAGCGGAAATTGCCTTGGATTTCGCGGTTCAGCATCTCAAGCCCGAAGGCGCTTTACTGATCAAGTGCTTTAACGGTAGTGGTTACAGTCAAATTGTGGAGTCCTTCAAGAAGGTCTTTAAAACCGTTTCTCCACGCAAGCCTAAGGCTTCCAGGGCTCGCTCATCCGAAATCTTTTTATTGGGCAGAAATCTTAAGCCGCCAAAGTAGGGCTCCTGTAGTCCAAATAACCCACTTGTAGAAGGGGTTTACAAATAAATATGCCATTAGGCCTTGAAAAAGCCTAGTAGTAGAATCAAATACTTAGGTATAGCAATTTGCTTTAACTCCCGGATTAATCCGGCAAAGGACTCATTTTGAACAGCAATATGTTCCAAAAAATCGGTGTGTGGCTCATTGTGGGTCTGGTCTTATTTACTGTTTTTAAACAGTTCGATAAACCCAAGGATCAAACTCAGGTCACGTATTCTCAATTTATGGATGATGCCAAGGCTGGCAAAGTCAAGCGCGTGGATGTGCAGGGCCGCACATTGCAGGTCACTCCTAATGATGGCG
>CANGEC010000099.1 GCA_947452625.1 Burkholderiaceae bacterium | reverse complement strand
TGGGAAATTCTCTCGAATAGCAAGGGTCCGGAAGCAGCCCGCTTTGCTCAATTTAAACCATTACTCGATAATCTTTATTCGCTGTATCACATTCTGCTCGAAGCTCGCCATAAGCGTGGCGCAATTGAATTTGAAACTACCGAAACGCAAATCATTAGCAATGAATTGGGTAAGATTTTGCGTATTGAGCCGCGCCTGCGAAATGATGCGCATCGTTTGATTGAAGAATGCATGTTAACGGCTAACGTCTGCGCTGCTGATTTTATTGATAAAAATAAACAACTGAGCTTGTATCGTGTGCATGGCGAACCATCAGAAGAGAAGTTGGTCACCTTGCGTCAGGTTTTAAGAACCTCAGGCCTGTCTTTAGGTGGCGGTGAAAAGCCTAAGCCAAAGGATTTTGCGAAACTCATGCGTGAAATCAAAGACCGGCCAGATGCCAATATGTTGCAATCAGTTGTGTTGCGCTCAATGCAGCAGGCAATGTATCAGCCTGACAATGAGGGCCATTTTGGTTTGGCTTATCCAGCGTATTCGCATTTCACAAGCCCGATTCGTCGTTACCCGGATTTGCTTACACATCGGGTGATTAAAGCTATCTTGGCCAAAAAGCCTTATGTGCCAGTGTTGCCGCCTACCGTGCCCTTAAATCTCACGCTACCTCGCAAGGGTAAAGGTCGAGAAAACGCTGTCAATGCCAAGAAATCCCATAGCAATGCCAAGGAGGCTACTGCAAAAGGAACGAGATTGCCGAAGGGGGCGAATGCCGCCTTGCCAATTTGGGGTCAATTGGGTGTGCACTGCTCTTCGAATGAACGTCGCGCTGATGAAGCCTCGCGCGATGTTGAGGCTTGGCTCAAGTGTTATTACATGCGTGACCATTTAGGTCAAGAATATGCTGGCGCAGTGACTGGTGTGGCGAACTTTGGCTTATTTATTCAGTTGGAAAATCTTTTCGTTGAGGGAATGGTGCATGTCACCGAACTGGGCGGGGACTACTTCCAATACGATGAAGCGCGTCAAGAGTTGCGTGGAGAGCGTACCGGAATTCGTTATCGCCTGGGTGACCGCGTGCATGTCTTGGTTAGTCGGGTAGATTTAGATGCTCGTAAGATTGAATTTAGTTTGGTTAAGGCAACGAGTGTGGAGGCTGGCGGCTCAAGACGTCAATTGATTCTTGCTAGTGATACCGGTCGCCCTAACAAAACCGCCGCCCCTAAGAAGAGTCGACCATCCAGCAAGGTGCCGACAAAGCATGGTGGCATTAATGTCAATGCGGCTAAATCTGCTGGAACGTTAGGTGCGTCCCAATCGAAGAGCAAGGCGGGTCGTAAAAATGGCAAGGCTCCTGGTCAGTCAATGAATCCCGGTCGATCACCTGGTAAACCTGCCGGCAGCAAACCGCCAGTTCGCAATACCAGAGCTAAACGCAAGTAGGTCGCCAGTTCATAATGAATGCTGTTGAAGAAAAGTTGAAAAGTTAATGAAACAAATTTTGGTAGGTTTTCATGCGGTGCAAGCGCGTTTGCGAGTCGATCCCGCGAGCTTAAAGTCGGTTTATTTTGATTCTGGCCGTCGTGATCGTCGGATGGGTGATTTCCTTAAGCAGGCTGAAGAGATTTTGGGTGAGCGTTTGCACGCCGCTGACGCAGAAAGGCTCCATAAGTTAACCGGTCATGACCGCCATCAAGGTGTCGTGGCTTTGGCGGAAAAAATGACCGTAGCGCGCACCATCACCGAGGTGATTGAGGATGTTGAAAGCGAGAAAGCAAAGCCGTTATTTTTGGTTTTAGATGGTGTTACTGATCCCCATAACTTTGGTGCTTGCTTGCGCGTCGCTGATGGCGCAGGTGTCGATGCAGTGGTCATTCCAAAAGATCGATCAGCCTCGATCAATGCGACAGTGAGCAAGGTTTCAAGTGGCGCATCCGAAGTGATGCCAGTCATTACCGTGACCAACTTGGTTCGCAGCATGCGTGAAATGCAAGAGGCTGGTGTCTGGTTGATAGGTACGGATGATGAAGCGACTAAATCAATTTACGATATCGATCTTACCGGATCAATTGGAATGGTAATGGGTGCTGAAGGCGAGGGGATGCGTCGTTTGACGCGTGAAACCTGCGATGAATTAGTTCGTATTCCAATGCAAGGTGTTGTCGAAAGTTTGAATGTTTCTGTGGCAAGTGGCGTATGCTTATACGAGGCTTTGCGTCAACGTTTAGCCAAGGCTGATTCCTAGTCACACTGTAGTAGGTTTTGCAAAGGAGCTATTATGAAATGCAATATTGGCCATACCGACCGCGTGCTCCGCATGACGGTAGGCGTCACACTGATGGGTTTAGCGGGATTTGGTATTACCGGCCCCTGGGCTTGGATTGGCATTATTCCATTGGTTACCGGCATTATTGGCAATTGCCCAGCCTATAGTTTGCTTGGCATAAATACCAGCAAAAAATAATGTGGGAACGCTTGGCGGCTAACGGCGTCTAGTTGGCCAGTAAGGCTTCGAGTTTTTCAGTGTCGACGCAGAAATTGCGAATACCTTCAGCCAATTTCTCCGTCGCCATGGCGTCATTGTTGAGCTGCAAACGAAAACTGGATTCATCCAATTGAAGGGCGGTGATATTTTCCAGGGCTAAGGCCTGAGCAGCATTGCGCTCATCTAACTTTCTGCTCACTGGCAACTCGCTAGCTTGCAGCTCTGCGAGGAGTTCGGGGCTAATGGTGAGTAGATCGCAGCCAGCCAGTTCGAGGATTTGGCTGGTATTTCTGAAGCTAGCCCCCATGATTTCAGTAGCGATACCAAAGTGTTTGTAATAGTGAAAAATGCGTTTTACTGAGGTAACGCCTGGGTCGTTCGCACCGCCATGATTAGCATCACTCCAATTGCTCGCCAGCTTGGCTTTGTACCAATCGGTAATGCGCCCGACAAATGGGGAAATAAGTTTAGCGTGGGCTGCGCCACAAGCGGCAGCTTGGACTAATGAGAACAGTAAAGTCATATTGCAGTGAATGCCTTCAGCTTCTAAAATCTTCGCTGCGGCAATGCCTTCCCAAGTCCCTGCGAGTTTGATTAAGACCCGTTTGCGGTCAATCCCGTGAGATTCATAGAGTGAGATTAAGTGTTTGGCTTTAACTACGGTAGCCTTGGTATCAAAAGAGAGGCGCGCATCCACTTCAGTAGAAACGCGACCAGGAACAATCTTGAGAATCTCCAGACCAAATGCCACCAGAATGTAATCCACCAATTCGGTGGGTTTGAGTTGAGGATGGGCAGTCTTGACGGCATTCACCAGCGCTTGATAATTGCTTTGCTGGGCAGCCTTAAGAATTAGGGATGGGTTAGTCGTAGCGTCTTGGGGCTGGAAAGCCTTCATACGCTCAAAATCGCCAGTATCAGCAACTACTGTGGTGAAGGTCTTAAGTTGGCTTAGTGCCGAGCTGTTAGTCATAATCAAGCGCTATGGTGTTTAAGGGTTTTGCCACTGAATATCATATGATAGATGGATTAATGGACTGTTCCTAAAAATTCCTTCTTGTATGGATTGAGTCATGACAATGCTAATTCCTGGTTTTGAGAGCAAAGTGCTTACCGTTCAATCGAGTGATGGCCCGATCGAGATTGCCTATCAGACTGGCGGGTCAGGACCGGCGCTTTTAATGTTGCATGGCTTTCCGCAGACCAAGGCGATATGGCATCGGGTCGCGCCAGAGCTGGCGAAAGATTACTCGATTGTGCTTGCCGATTTACGAGGTTATGGCGCCTCATCGAAGCCTCATGGACAGGCGGACCACTCAACCTACTCCAAGCGCGCAATGGCAGCCGATCAGCATGAGCTCATGAAAGCTCTCGGGCATGAGCACTTTTTCTTATTAGGCCATGATCGGGGTGGTCGAGTCTCACATCGTTTGGCGATGGATTTCCCACAGAGCGTTCGCAAGCTGATGGTTTTGGATATCTCCCCAACCTTGACCATGTATGAAAACACCACGATGGAATTTGCTAGAGGGTACTGGCACTGGTTCTTCTTAATTCAGCCAGAACCTGTTCCAGAAACCTTAATTGGCGCAAATCCAGAGTATTGGCTCAAGAATCATATGGGACGACATGCGGGTACTGAAATTTTTGATCCGGCCTGCTGGGCAGAGTATCTCAGGGGCGCATCAAATCCAGAAAGCATGCATGCCATGTGCGAAGACTATCGTGCTGCAGCGACGATTGATTTGGTGCACGATCGAGCCGATCGCAGTGCGGGGAAGAAGCTGACGATGCTAGTTCGAGTGCTTTGGGGTGAGCATGGGTTAGTCAACAAATGCTTCGCTCCAATAGAGGATTGGCTTAAGGTCTCATCAGCACCAGTTACGGGCCAGCATTTACCAAGTGGCCACTATATTCCGGAAGAATGCCCTCAGGAATTAATCTCCCAGGTAAAGGCATTCTTTGTTTAAGGTGCGAGCTGTGGGAACTTTTTAGAGTTAGCTGGCCAAGATAAAACGATTTTAGGATCGATCTGCAAAATTTTAGGATCCTTTTTGGGATAGCTTAACTTTGAGAGTAGGTCGCGAATGAGATTGAGGTGGGCCAGCTTTTTATCATTTGCATTAATGACGGTCCAGGGCGCTAGCGTGGTATTGGTTTGTTTGAGCATGGCATCGCGAGCTTGAGTATAGGCCTGCCATTTCTTTTGGGCTTGCTGGTCGATAGGGCTAATCTTCCATTGCTTAAGGGGGTCAGTTTCACGATCCTTTAGGCGTTTCGCTTGCTCTGGCTTTGTGATGTCCAGGTAATATTTAAATAGCTTAATTCCTGAGCCAATCAAGAGACCTTCAAAGTCATTAACAGTCGCCATGAATTGCTGATATTGCGTAGCAGTGCAAAAGCCCATGACTTTCTCAACACCAGCGCGGTTGTACCAACTGCGGTTAAATAGAGTGAACTCACCAGCACTCGGCAATTGGGCAACGTAGCGCTGAAAATACCATTCACCTTCCTCCCTGGGGGAGGGTTTATTAAGAGCCACTACTCTAGTATCACGAGGACTCAGGTGTTCAGTAATACGTTTAATCGTGCCATCTTTACCGGCAGTATCACGACCTTCTAAAATTACTAAAAGTCGCTCACCTTTAGAGATGATTTGACTTTGCAGTTTCACGAGTTGAATCTGCAATAGTCTTAGCTGCTCCTCATGGCTAAGCGAGTGTTCCGGGGAAGTTTTTGATTTAGCCATGAGTGATCTTTATTGAAGCAATCTTCAGATCTGAGTAGTTGGGCTATTTTGTGTTTTAGCAGGCGCCTTCTTGGCGGCAGGTTTTCTCACGACAGCTTTTTTAGCTGGAGCCTTTTTAGCGGGTACTTTCTTTGCAACGGCCTTCTTAGCTGGCGCTTTCTTTGCAGCAACCTTCTTAGCCGGAACCTTTTTAGTAGGGGCTTTCTTGGTTTCTGCTTTTTTATCCAGCTTATCTAAAGCCTTTGCAAGCTTATCGATTAACTTTTCACGATCAGCTTCTAATTTATCGAGCTTTTTTAATAGCTGTTTGACTAGTTTTTTTTGGCTCATGATATTTTCCTGTATTAAATTTAGAGTAGCTTTTGTTTGGGTACCCGACTGTTTGATGCTACGTTTTATTGCCCTGGGTTTCAAGTGTTTATGACAGTTATTCAGTATTTTTTTCACCAACAAAATTGGTGATACATTGCTCTTTATGTTTAAAACATTGCGATCTTTGCCTAAAACGGTCTGGCTCATTGGCTTGATTAGTTTTGTGAATGACTCCGCTAGTGAAATGCTATACCCCTTAATGCCTTTGTATTTGGCTTCGGTATTAATGGCTGGCCCAAAAGTGCTTGGCATTATTGAAGGGATTGCCGAGGCAAGCTCCAGTATCTTTAAGTTGGTTTCTGGCGTCATTGTGGATCGCACCAAGCGCACTAAGCCTTGGATTGTGCTTGGTTATTTCTTGGCAGGTGCTGGTCGGCCGCTGATCGCATTGGCTAACTCCTGGACGTGGGTGTTGGTGATTCGGTTTACTGATCGACTGGGGAAGGGTTTAAGAAGTTCTCCTCGAGATGCCTTATTGGCAGAAAGTGTGCCCGCCAATCAACGTGGTATCACTTTTGGTTTGCACCGCTCTATGGATAATGCTGGGGCGGTGCTAGGTCCCTTGTTGGCTGCGTTATTGCTGTCTTTGCATATCCCCCTGCGTGAGATCTTTTTGTGGGCGATTATTCCAGCGATCATTACTGTGGCTTTAGCGCTTTGTCTAAAAGAGCCTAAGCAGGATGCATCATTCGTGCCGGAGCGTTTTGTCTGGAGCATGAATGGTTTGCCGCCACAACTCAAACGTTATATTTTTGTCGTGGGTTTATTTGCGCTCGGTAATTCATCAGATATGTTTCTTTTGCTGCGGGCTAGTGAGGCTGGTGTGCCGCCAGCGCAAATTCCACTGCTATGGGCAGGAGTGTCATTGATTACTACTGTCTTTGGTACGCCACTTTCAGCACTTTCGGATCGTTTCCCGCGGAAGTATTTCATATTGGTGGCTTGGTTGGCCTTTGCGCTTTTTTATGGCTTGATGGGCATTCCTCATATTTCTATTTGGCTGATTGTGGGCTTGTTTGTCATGTATGGGCTCTTTAAGGCCGCCACTGAAGGCGTTGAGAAAGCCTTAGTCGCTGACCTTGCACCACGCGGAATGACGGGCACTGCCTTCGGTTGGTTCAACCTGGTTTCTGGTGCCATGCTTTTTCCCGCCTCTTTTATTTTTGGTTGGCTATATGAGACTTTGAGTCCGACTTACGCTTTTATCTTTTCAGGTTCTTGCGCATTGCTGGCCTTGTTATTGCTCTTTGCTTGGGTCTTTCGGGCGCCGACCGTAATTGACATTAAACTCTGAGCTCTATTTTTATCTTCATATTTTTGAAAGTCCTGTTATGCGTTACTTAGGTCGCTGTCTTTTTATTGTCTGCTTGTTGTCAATGGTATCCATTTCATTTGCGCAAAATGGCGGGGCTATTTTGCAGACAGCGCAAGTGCAAGAAGCCATCTCTCGCGGGGCTATTGTGTGGGATGTACGCGATGAAAAAAGTTATTTAGAAGGACACATTCCGGGAGCAATTAATTTTGGTGATGCTGGTGTAGTGCTACGTGATGCCAATAAAGAGGATTACATTGCAACTGAACAAATTCAGA
>CANGEC010000098.1 GCA_947452625.1 Burkholderiaceae bacterium | reverse complement strand
CCTATTTTCTTTGCCGCAGAAACTTTAATTTGCATTGAATAGAAAGTGCGATATGTATCTGACTCTTCCATCTCTTTAATATGCCATTTTTTAAGACAAACAACTTGGGCTAACTCTTCTTGGGTTAACCCTTTTTCTTCGCGTGCTAAAGCTAAGACTTCTTTTAATATTCTTGCTTGAGTAGGTTTTCTGGTAGCTTTTAGGAGCATTATTTATTAGCAATGCTTAAGATAATCAAGCTATGTCGCTACCCCTGATCTACTTATTTTTTTCTTAAAAATACTGGGATGAATACTTCGTCATTTTTATTATTGATTTTTGCCTCCCCCGGATGTTGGCTGCTTTGACTCCCCAATTCAATATGTAAAGCGTTGGCATATATCTCAGCATTTTTCAGTGTATCTTTTGATATCTGCTTAAACCCCATTAATTCGCCATTCTCAACACGCACCAACTCTTGAATTTTTAACCCGCAGGAGCCAGCAACTGTGCTCAGCGTGAGACCTTGCATCTCTCGCGTATTGCGAAGACGCTTACCCACCTGCTTAAAGTATTGGATTTCCGCTAAGTTCATAAGTGCCTAAACTATGTATAGGCGCCTATATTCCGCCCTTACCTAGTCCTAGTCAATTAGCCCTAGAGCCAATTAGCGGGGGGGGAATTTCACAATAAACCGTGCACCGCCGCCAACCACATCCTCATAATGGATCGAACCACTACATCTAGTGACAATATGCTTACAAAGCCATAGTCCTAGTCCCATCCCTGTTTGCTTGGTGGTGCTTAATAGCTCAAATAGTTGGGATTGAAATGCCTGTGGAACACCGCTGCCATTATCGGCAACACTAAATTGGACTGACTGACCAGTTTTAATAGCTTCAACAGAAATTCTGCGAGCTAGGCCACCGTAATTGCCCAAGGACTGTATTGCGTTTGTGAGAAGATTTAATATGACTTGCTCGATTTCGGAAGAATTAACCAAAATCATTAGGTCTTGATCAATCCGAAGTTGAATCTGGATATTCTTAGACTTTAGCTCTGGCTTAACAACCTCCAATACTTTGGTAATCAAATCTCCCAATTGAGTCTCTTGAGCACTCAACTTACCTTCAGTAAATATTGATCTAAGTGATTTAACAATCGTAGCGGCTCGCTTATTGTCCTCTTCTAAGGAATTTAAAATCTCCTTACCTAGCTCTGGATTGAGAACCCCTTTTTCTAGTTTCATTTTAAGAAACTGAATGTTGAGATTGCTTGCGCCTAAAGGTTGATTGAGCTCATGGGCAATGGATGCTGATAGCGCTCCTGTGGTGGCAGTCTTGTTGGCTTTCATCAGGCCGTAGATCAAGCGCTCTTTTTCTTTCAAGAGCTCGGAAATTTTTTCATTTTCCTCTTTAGTGCTCTTTAAAGCGTTGACAATTTCATTTTCATTTTTTATCTGTTTTTCTAAATAAAAACTACCAAGGGCTACATAGATTAATATCGTACTACCGTATCCTATCCACAAAAGAGTTAGGGCTAGAGCATCTTGAGCATACAAAAAGAAATTGATTTGGGTGCTTCCAAACAATATCCAAAGAGTTCTAAAAGTTTCTCCAAGCAGAGTAAACGTTGTTAAAAAAATCAGCCACTTCACTACTATCGTTCGCTCTACTTTGTAATATTTTATCAACTCCCATATTTGCCATACCAAAAATAACTCTTGAGTGATTGTTATTAAGGCCACACGATGCTTAAAGGTTTCTGGTATTACCCTCAAGTAGTCATAGAAAAAGAAAATAAAGACTGGAATGATCCACAAAAATAAAGTTTGAACCTTAGTAAATAGACGCTTATTCCAAGAGCGGTATAAAAATATAAGCAGAAAAACCGAAACAATAAATGTAGTGTTTGCTATTGTGAGAAAAAACTTATGTGCCCATAAGGCAATGCCAAAGCTAAATGAGGATAGAGAAAATAAGCCTACGCTTAACGGCCAATAGATACTGAATCCACTCGTCCTATTAGCTCGATATTGATAAAGGGAGCTTAAAAAAAATCCCAAACCAATTAGCGAAAAAACAATAAAAAAGATTTGGTTTGCTGTTTCCATAACTGAATCTTACAGATAGCGGACTAAAATGTCGTCTAAATGATGTCCCAACCTAAGGGCCCCACTATTAGAACTTGCTTTAATCAAAAAATGCCTAAAATTATTTCTAATTAGCTCTAAGGCTAATATCCTCACCATATACTTTGGTTTATATTGTTACTAATGAGTAAATATAAACTCCCCGCTTTATGACTAAAACTGGCCATATCTACGTAATCGATGATGATGACTCAATGCGTATTTCCCTGTCTAGAATGTTAAGCGAACTAGGCTATTCCGTTGATCATTACCAATCTGGTATTACTTTTTTAAAAGAATCCCTTCCAATATCTCCAGCCGTCATTCTTTTGGATATGCAAATGCCTGACATGATGGGAGTTGCACTTCAACAAGAGTTATTAGCATTGGGGCGCAGAACGCCTATTATTTTTATTAGCGGACAAAGCCATCCTCAGCAAATTGTCACCGGACTCAAAAACGGCGCAATAGATTTTTTATTTAAGCCGTTTAATCTTGAAGATCTTTTAGTCGCAGTTAGCAAAGCTCTTGAGTTTGATAAAAAACATTTGGCTCAATTATCCAAAGAATTAGATATCAAACAATGTTTCTTAACCCTTACGCCAAGAGAAAAAGAGGTGTGCTCTTTATTGGTAAGCGGCCTGTTAAATAAAGAAATCGCTACTAAGTTAGGCACAGTCGATGCCACAATCAAAGTTCACAAAGCAAGAATTATGGAAAAAATGCATGCGGACTCATTACAGGCCCTAGTGAGAATGTATCTAGAAGCCGATCTTGACAATGCCTGAACTAAGGGTCGTTAAATGGTCGCTTGACCGACACAAGGATGTTCGACGCTAGAGTTTTGTTACTTAAAACCAATAAAAGTAGCGGGGGGGGGAAATCGCTTATAGTTATTAAAACTATATAGGGGTGCTATGAAAAAATTGCTTACGCTTACGCTGTTTAGCACACTGGTTGCCTGTTCACAAAATCCGGACAACTTAACATTAAGCTGTTATGGTGCCGTCATTAAGACCGAAGCAAAACAAGAATTTGTTACGCCCCAGGTTTCACGAACCTATAAGTTCCACAATTACAAGATTGATGATTATGAGTGTGCTCAACAAGCCAACATCCTAAGTTGTAACTTCGTTAAAGAAGAAAATGGCACCAGACAGCGTAAACGCATCATTTACGATACAAGTACACAGTCATTCGCAGAAATTGATGCTATTTGGGCTGTTGGTGAAAAGATAAATACTAATGAACGCAATATAGCCAGAATAGAGTTTCTTGGCAGGTGCCAAAAGCCCATCCTAAACTGAACAGTCATTTTTTAAACGACATCGATCAACATATTCAGTCATTATCTGCCACCCAAATTCCACCAATTACCAAGCTTTGAGCATCTGTAGGAATCCCATTGGAGTAGCACAACCGTGGCGTAACCAGACACCATACAGTCGGGTTAAACGAAGATTACAGCATCAGGGTTAAGAATGGCTGAAGTTGATCATAAGGTAGTCGTTCGCCCCTTTTACAAGTGGCTAGATCATCTTCACCCTTATGAGGTCTGTATTAAGACTACCCAACGTAATCTACTTGAGCACACTAAAATACTTTTAACCTAAATTTTCCCAAAATAAGGGCGTCTCAATTTTAATTTTCATGCTCCATCGAATACAGCATCTTTTCTTAACATTAATGTGCATATTAGGAGTTGTGCAATATTCCTATGCCCAAACACCCTTACAAGATGCGGGTACAAACTATCTCAAGAAAAGAGCAGATGCCCTGATGACGATTACTGGCTACTCCCTCACACCAGATGTCACAACAGGTAACCTAAATATCAATTCGGGTGGCGGTAGTCGATCTGACTTACAAATGACATCACTAGGCGGTGGTGACCGCATTAGTGAAAACTTCCCTCTATACCTAGAAGGAACAATCGCATTGAATCGCTATAACCCTACGTTTACCGAGAGCTCTGTGAACATACCTATGTACTGGAATAGCATTACCGGCACGGGTGGAGTTGGCTGGGATTTTCCGATAACCAATGAACTTCGATTTAGGCCTATAGCAAACGTTATGCTGGGGCATTTAGAAAGTGATGTCTCTATCGCTACACGCTATATCAACAATAACCGAGACGTTAATCTACAGTTTCTTAATAGTGGCCGCATGAATTCTTATGGCCTAGGTGGGTCTGCCATGCTCGACTATGAAAACTACAAGCCCGATCAAGAAATTGATATAGAGCTTCGCTATACGAATATTGCAATTCAGACCTTTGATAGCTCAACTGCGGTTCAAGGTTCAGCAGACTCTCAAAGCCTATCCCTCTGGGCCAGAAGCAGAATTCCAACACCCTTCATGGCCCTGGATAGACCGCTCAGAGCAGTCTTTGAAGTTGCCAATACCCAATTCTTGGGTGACCTGCGTGGAACCATTGGCTTTAGTTCATTATCATCAGTGGGTACTGGAATTGAACTTGATCGAAGCGCATCCGATCCTATCTTTAGTAGAATTCGGCTAGTGTTTCGCTACCAGTTTGGGCTCAATGTTCGCGGCACCTCAATAGGATTAGCTGCAAGTTTTTAATGCGCAAATAATCCCGTAAACACTTATTCACCTCCAGTAATAGCCAACTCCTGAACCTCGAAGGGATCTTGGGCTTTTTGAGGCACTTCTTTTTTATTTCTAGTACCCGGGATCAACTCAAAATCCGGTTTGAAGATAGTCAAGGTACTTCTCAGTTGGTCAAAAGCCTTGCGATCACCTTCAAACTTTGCCTTACCTTCGGCTTGTAATTGATCAAAAGTAGTCTGCCCACCCATCACCTTTTCCAGGTCACCTCGATTGAGCGTGATAGAGAGTGTTGGATTTTTCGCTTGCTGGCCTTTTATGTTAGTCAGCGCAGAGTTACTCATCTCCACAACAAACATCTCGCCATTATCGGGCGTTGACAAGTTGATCTTAAATTTCATCCCAGCTGCTTTTTTACTATCCATGCTGATCGCTAAGGAGTTAAGCCAAAGCTCCGTGGTCATCGCTTTGATCATGTCAGGCCCATTCGATTTTGGCGATGCACCTGATGGCATACCGTGACGCAATTCGTAGGCAGCGCCTAAAAAGCTATTGCGTACACTGGGGCTTTCCTTTTGATATCCGATTTGCTCAAAAATATCCGCCAAGAGATCTTTTGCGGCAGTATTATTGGGTTGAGCGTACACCAACTTATTCATGATCTCCATTGCCTCGCGATACTTGCCCTGCTTGTAGAGCTCTTTACCTTTTGCCATAATCTTGGCTGAGCCACCCATCATCTCCACATAAAGAGGTGCCGAATCTTTTGGGGACAAAGGAATCAAGGTAGCGGGGTTAGCATCCCAGTAACCGAGGTAGCGGTTTACTACTGCGCGGCTGTTGTGCTCCTCAGAGCCATGATAACTATGCGCAGCCCATTGAGATTTGAGACTTTCCGGTTGTTTATATACATTATGAATTTCATTAATGGTTACGCCATTATTGGCAAGATGTAACACTTCATTGTTCAGATGGGCGTAGCTATCGCGTTGAGTTCGCATCACCTCTTGGATCCGCTCGTTACCCCAACGTGGCCAGCTATGTGAGGCAAACATGACTTCGGCTTCATTGCCATAACGATATAAGGCATTGTTGATATTTTTAGACCAAGCTAAGGCGTCGCGAACTAAAGCACCTCTTAAGGTATAGATATTATGAATCGTGCCAGTAATATTTTCAGCAGCCCAAAATGCCTTAAATTGCGGGAAATAGGTATTCATCTCCGCAGGTGCTTCAGTACCAGGGGTATTTTGAAACTCCATCTCTACACCATCCACCGTCATTATTTCAAATGGTTGATTGATGTAGACATTTGGTTCAATGAGACCCAGATTACCTGCCGCTGTATTTTTACCAATCGATTGATCTACGTGGCCAAATGGACTGCGAGGCAATAAGACACCATACTGAAAGTACATCCTACGAGTCATGGCATTACCAGCGTAGACGTTCTCAGCAACTGCATGATCCATAAAGCCCGCAGGTGCAATCACTTTTACTTTGCCACTTTTCACATCAGCCTCATCCACCACGCCACGTACGCCACCAAAGTGATCGCCATGGGAATGGGAATACACCACTGCTACGACTGGACGCTTGCCTAGCTTTTCATTAACGAGCTCTAAAGCTGCTCTGGCAGTTTCTTTAGCAGTAAGTGGATCAAAGACGATCCAACCGTTATCAGTCTTTATAAAGCTAATGTTGGCTAAATCAAAGCCACGTACTTGATAGATCTTTCCCGGAACTACTTCATAAAGACCGTAACCCATATTCAGAATGGCTTGACGCTGCAGTGAAGGGTGAACGCTATCGAAATCCTTGCCTTGCAATAAGAACTCGTAGCTACCCATATCCCAAGCGACATTACCAGCGTCAGCCATAATGGACTTATATTCAGGCGCTGCTATGAAGCCGCGTTGAGATTCTTCAAAGTCACGCTTATCTTCAAATGGAAGGGTCTTGCGCAAACCATTTTGAAGTTTCACCGTGTAGCTAGATGGCAGCTTTCCTTTGGAGTCAAAGTGCTTGCCCTGCATTGCACCTGGATCTGAAACTACTCCGCCACCTCCAGCAGCCAGAGAAAAATTGCTTATGGCCATAGCAATCAATACGGCGATTGATGTGAGTTTGGTCTTCATGAGTAGGTCCATAGGAATTAGATGAGAATCTATTAATTTATAGATGGGAGGGGGTTGAGGCAATTAGCTTTAGGGCTAATAAACACCCTCACACATAACCGACCTTTAAAAGGACAATTTAATAAGCGACGCTTGATCAAGACAAGAATGTTAAATTGGTTTGTCGTTTCAAACGACATTCTGAGTCAAGACAAGACCGCGGCCTAAACTAGAGATTCTATGGATTAACTCTAATGCTTTAAGAATTCTTAGTGGCCCGTGGAGCTACCCCAACCGTCACGTAACCGGACACCTCCAAGTCGGGTCAAACCGACACCAAATGGTCAGGGTCAAAATTTCAACTGAGTCGCCCATAGTTCGCCTGGATCCGCCACGCTAGACCCAAGGAGAACTCAACGCTAAACAAGCTCTTAAATGATTCGACCAATGTCGAACACAATCAACAAGCCTACTTTTATATGATGCAATATGAGAT
>CANGEC010000097.1 GCA_947452625.1 Burkholderiaceae bacterium | reverse complement strand
TTTCAAGGCCAGTCCAGTGAAGAACATTCCTCAGCCAGCTGGCGGCTCTGATCGAAATGCGGTTCCCCTTTATGTTTTCCCGAATCAAAAGGTTGTGAACCATTTAATTGATGATATGCCTGTGCGGGTTTCAACTTTGCGCACACTGGGTGCTTACGCCAACGTTTTTGCAATTGAGTCCATGATGGATGATTTGGCGAAGGCGGCCAAGAAGGATCCCGTGCAATTTCGTCTGGCGCACCTGCAAGACTCGCGTGCTCGTGATGTGATTACGCAGGTAGCAAAAATGGCCAATTGGGAGAAATCTCCTCTTGCTTCGAAAAGGGGTGGCAAGCTTTATGGCCGTGGCGTTGCTTTTGCCAAGTATAAAAATCTCTCGGTATATGTTGCCTGTGTTGCTGATGTGGAGGTTGACCCCAAGAGTGGAAAAATTTTGGTGACCGATTTGTATGCTTGCGCTGATGGTGGTTTATCAATTAACCCGAATGGCTTTAAGAATCAAATTGAGGGCGGTTTAGTGCAAACCACGAGCTGGACCTTATGTGAGTCGGTACCCTTTAATCAAGACGGTATTTTGGCGAGCTCTTGGTCTGAATATCCAATCATGCGTTTTTCTGATGTACCCAATGTTCATGTGGAAATCATTAATCGCGAAGATCAAAAATCTTTGGGGGTGGGCGAAGGCTCACAAGGCCCGGGTTGCGCCGCTATCGCCAATGCGGTGGCGAATGCTCTTGGTCAACGGATCTTTGATTTGCCCTTGAGCAAGGAACGAGTGCATGCGGCAATTGCGCAAAAGGCTCAGGTCAGTTAGGCGGCCTTGTTGGAGTAATTTTTGAATGTCATTTGGCACGGGGTGAAGTGCTTGCCCCGTTGTTTTTCTTTTAATGTTTCTGGAGTTCCTTATGTTGATTAAATCTCGCTGTCATCAAGTTTGCAGCATTATTTTGGCCGCGCTGGTAGTCTTTTTTACGGGGACTTCTTTGGTTTATGCCGCCGATCCATTTCCGAGCAAGCCTTTGCGCATTATTGTGACTGCCGCTCCTGGCGGCACCACTGATATCGCGACTCGTCAACTTTCGGATGTGCTTTCTAAGGAGTTGGGTCAAACGGTCATAGTTGAGAATCGGGCTGGTGGTGCAGGGATTATTGGCTTGCAAGCATTAATGGCAGCGCCGGCTGATGGTTATACGATGGCGATGGGCAATATCGGTACGAATGGGATTAATTACAGTCTGTATAAAAATCTTCCCTACAAAGTTGAAGATATGGAACCCATTACGGTTGTATTGGCCAACCCTAATGTCTTGGTAGTGAATCCTGATTTTCCGGCAAAAACGGTTGCTGAATTAGTTGCATTGGCAAAGGCTAATCCTGGGAAATATTCTTTTGCCTCTTCTGGCCGCGGTCAATCCATTCATATGTCTGGAGAATTGCTCCGCGTTCAAGCCGGCATCGATATTTTTCATGTGCCATACAAAGGTGCGGGGCCCGCCTTAGCGGATTTGTTGGCGGGGCAGGTCAATATGATGGTTGATAACTTGCCAAGCTCCATGCAATACATTAAGACTGGCAAATTACGCGCCTTGGCGGTAACGAGTAAAAATCGTGTAGCAGAACTGCCTGATGTGCCGACGATGATCCAGTCAGGCTTTCCGAGCTTTGAAGTCACTGCCTGGTTTGCTTTGTTTGTGCGCTCTGGAACACCTAAGCCGATTGTGGATAAGCTATACGCGGCGATTAAAAAATCATTAGAGACGCCTGAAATCAAGCAACGCTGGAAAGACTTGGGCGGGTGGGCGGTTGGCGATACGCCAGCAAATACTAAGATCTTTGTCGCCGCTGAGATCAAAAAATGGGAGCATGTTGCCGCCCAAGCCAAGATTGAGAAAGAATAATCACTCGCATTGGCATTAGTAAGTCCGTCGCTAAGAGCATGACGTTTCAAGTTCCGGGAGTTGAATTGATTGGCTATTGCGCCGCCTTTTTGACCACCATTGCTTTTTTGCCGCAGGCTGTTCAGTCCTGGAGAAGTCGGGATCTTTCTGGGATTTCCTTGGGAATGTACAGCTTGTTTACTGTGGGTGTAGGGCTTTGGTTGGTCTACGGCATTATCATTGAGAAATTGCCGTTGATTTTGGCGAATGCACTTACCTTTGCTTTAGCGTTGAGCATTCTGCTGTTGAAGTGGCATCATACGAAACAAGACAAGAAAAAATAAAGAGACAATAGAAAGGCAGTTCCATGCGTTTATTTACCTATTACCCTAATCCAAAAAATCAAGCAGAGACTAGCGTTGGCATTTTTAAAGATGCTAGTGAAAAAGAGTATCTGCCCCTTGCCACGCTTGATGCAAAACTGCCTGCGACATTGTTGGAAATTATTGCGTCACCCGCCTTGATGGATCGAGTTAAAGAGTTACAAGCGCAAGCAAATCTAACCTGGCAATCTAGCGCAGGAGTTGCCTATGCGCCTGTCATTCCTAAGCCAGAAAAAATTGTTTGCATGGGCTTGAACTATGCGGATCATGCAAAAGAGGGTGGTCACGCTAGACCCGATTACCCATCTTTTTTCATGAGAGTGCCAAGCTCACTTTTGGGTCACGAGCAAGCCATGATAGTGCCGCCCGTATCCGATAAGCTGGACTATGAAGCCGAACTGGCGTTTGTTATCGGTAAGCGTTGCCATCGCCTCACGAAAGATAACGCCTTAGATGCGATTGCAGGCTATAGCATTTTTAATGACGGCAGTATGCGTGACTATCAACGCAAGTCCACTCAGTGGACGATCGGTAAAAATTTTGATCAAACGGGTGGCTTTGGCCCATCTTTGGTCACTCCAGATGAGTTACCACTAGCAGCGCATGGTTTGAGAATTCAGTCGCGCTTAAATGGCAAGGTAATGCAAGACAGCAATACCGAACATTTTTTATGGGGCGTTGTTGAAACCCTTATCTTAATCTCAGAGGTGATGACATTAGAGCCCGGTGATGTAGTAATTACCGGCACTCCTGCGGGCGTCGGTTATGCACGTACACCGCCGGTCTTCATGCAGCCAGGCGATGTCATTGAGATTGAAATTGAGGGTCTAGGCATTCTCAAAAATCCGATTGCTAAAGAAGCTGCTTAATAAATTTGGCTATTCAGTAAATATCTAGTTGAAAGGTAAATGATGACTTCAGCATATGTAATCGATCCACCCGTAATTCCAAGTTTGCCAGTGGTTGGGGATACACGCCGCTTTGCGGTAAATCGTATTTTTTGTGTAGGCCGGAATTACGCTGATCACGCACGTGAGATGGGGCATGATCCCGACCGCGAACCACCGTTTTTTTTCATGAAGCCAGCAACCGCGATTGTGACTGATGGTAAAGATATGGCTTATCCAAGCTTGTCAAATGATGTTCATCACGAAATCGAAATGGTAGTGGCGATTGGCAAAGGTGGCAAAGATATTCCTGCGGATAAGGCGCTTGAGCATGTTTATGGCTATGGTGTTGGATTAGACATGACTCGTCGAGATCTCCAGGGTGAGGCCAAGAAAATGGGTAGACCCTGGGATACCGGCAAGGCGTTTGATCAATCCGCACCCTGTGCAGCACTGACACCAGCATCACAGTGTGGTCATCCAAGCAAAGGGGCTGTCAAGCTCTTAGTGAATGGTGAGGTGCGTCAAGAGGGTGATCTCAATCAACTCATTTGGAATGTGCCTGACACGATTGCGTATTTATCGACCTTATTTACGCTTGAACCAGGTGATCTGATTTTTTCAGGAACGCCTGCTGGCGTTGGGCCCGTAAAGAAGGGTGATGTGCTTGAAGGTAGTGTTGATGGATTGCTTGGCTTAAGAACCAAGATTATTTAAAGATCTATCACTGGCATTGGCCGCGGTGAATTGAAGGGTGTTTATGAAAGCGTTAATGAAGTTATGGTTGTGTGCAGGTATAGCCCTCTTGTCTGCTTGCTCCACAACTGAACAAACAACTCAAAAGCCTGCCGCGGTAGCAAGCTTGTATACCAATGCTAAGCCTTTAGACCTGCGCCTAACGGATTGGCCATACCCCTTTCCGTTGAAGGAATTTAAGACGACTCTGCAGGGCCAGCCAGCGAGCATGATGTATATGGATGTGCCGGCTGTGGGTAAGCAAAAAGGCGTGATTCTCTTGTTTCATGGCAAGAATTTTTCTAGCGACTATTGGAAACTGACGATGATTGGCTTAACGCAAGCTGGTTACCGCGTGATTGCCCCCGATCAGATTGGCTTTGGTAAATCCTCTAAGCCCGATGTGGTGTATCACTTTGATGATCTTGCTGCAAATACCCAGGCTTTATTAACATCGCTGCAAATCAAGCAAGTTTCAGTAATTGCAAATTCGATGGGCGGTATGGTTGGCATTCGATTTGCTCGCCTCCATCCTAATACAGTTCGCAAGCTTGTATTGGAAAATCCCTTAGGCCTAGAAGACTATAGTAAAGACATTCCTCCGCAGCAAAATGACAATCTGCTGAAGCTTGAGATGGCCCAGACAGAGGCGAGCTATCGTCAATTTCTTAAAAGCTACTTTCCAAACTGGCAACCAACCTATGAGCAATTTATTGAGGTCTATGTCAGAGTGCAAAAGGGCCCAGATTATCCCGCCTACGCAAAGGCCTCAGTCTTAACCTATCAAATGATTGCAGAAAAGCCGGTTGTGAATGATTTGCCGCAATTGAAGATGCCCGTGTTGCTTGTCATTGGGCAAAAAGATCGTACTGTTTTTGGTCGACGCTTTGCTCCACCGGAAGCGGTGAAGTCTTTGGGGAACTTTCCAGAGTTAGGGCGTAAGGCTGCGCAAGTAATTCCAAATGCAAAGCTTGTCCCTATAGATAACGTGGGTCATGTGCCACATGTCGAAGTGCCGGATTTATTCAATCAAACGGTCATTGAGTTCTTAAACTCAAAACCCTAAAGCCGAGACCTTATTTTCCGCGCCATTGTGGGGGTCGTCCTTCTAAAAAAGCATTGACCCCTTCCCGAAAGTCAGCGCTGTTATACGTTTCACGCATTAAGGCTTCGCAGTCTGGTACGCCTGATTCAATTAAGCGAGACAGGCTAACTTTGCTAGCCTTTTGGGTGATTGGCGCTAGCGCCGCCATTTTGTGGGCTAGTTGATCTGCCGCCGCAAAGATTTCTTCTGGCTCGACTAATTGATATAGAAAACCATGATGAGTGAGCTCGGGAGCTTTAATGAGTTCCGCAGTCAAGAGCATTCGTTTTACCGTTGGCACCCCCAGATGCGCCGCTAACCAGGCAAGATTGGTGGGCGAGAGGCAATTACCTAAAGTACGGGCTACAGGGATCCCAAAGCGGGCATCCGGCGTAGAGATTCTGAAATCACAAGCGGTTGCCATTAGCAAACCGCTGCCAACCGCCAATCCTTGAATCACAGCGATGGTTGGAATTGGTAGGTGTTGTAGAGAATGAAAAATAGCATCGACAGCAACTTCGTAAGCCTCATTCTCTTTGAGGGTCACGAACTGCTCGATATCACTACCGGATACAAACGCTTTGTCACCGGCGCCACTAAAAATTGCCACCCTGACAAGAGGATTTATAGCGATCTCATCGCAGATGCGTTTGAGTTGCTCATACATTGGCCAGGTCATGGCATTTCGAGCGGCAGGATTATTAAAGGAGATACGCGCGATTTGCCCGTCAATCACGCAGTTTAGGCAAGGCGCTGAAGAACTGCTAGTTGGGATCTGAGACATAACGAAATGCTAAAACATTGGGGGCCTGAGCCCCCAATAAATACTTTACTTCGAAGTTGGCATGACAAACTCTGCACCCTTGGCAATGCTCTCGGGCCAGCGTTGCATGACGCTCTTTTGTTTAGTGTAGAAGCGCACACCTTCTTTGCCGTAGGCATGCATATCGCCAAAGAGGGATTTCTTCCAACCACCAAAGCCATGCCAAGCCATCGGCACCGGAATGGGTACGTTAATGCCAACCATGCCCACTTGGACGCGTCTAGCAAATTCACGGGCGATATTACCATCGCTTGTAAAGCAGGCAACACCGTTACCAAATTCACATGAATTGATCAGATTCAAAGCCTCAGAAAAGTTCGCTACGCGCAAACAAGACAATACTGGTCCAAAAATTTCTTCGAGGTAGATCTTCATGTCAGGCTTCACATTGTCAAACAAGGTGCCGCCAATATAGAAACCATCTTCATGCCCCGGAACTTTAAAACCACGACCGTCAACTAATAGTTTGGCTCCAGAGGCTACGCCACTTTCGATGTAGCCCGTAATGCGTTCGAGTGCTGCCTTAGTCACAATCGGACCCATCTCAGCATCGAGCTCCATACCATTCTTGATCTTGAGTGTTTTAGTACGCTCGATCAGCTTAGGCATGATTTTGTCAGCGGCATCACCTACTAAAACCGCCACAGAGATCGCCATGCAACGTTCACCAGCAGAGCCATAGGCTGCGCCAATGAGTGCGTCGATTGCTTTGTCCATATCAGCATCAGGCATGATGACCATATGATTTTTTGCGCCACCAAGTGCTTGGGAGCGTTTGCCAAAATGGGCACAGCGCTCATAGATATAGTTGGCGATCGGGGTAGAGCCTACAAAGCTCACAGCCTTCACGTCGGGGTTTTCAATCAAGGCATCAACTGCTTCCTTGTCACCTTGCACCACATTAAAGACGCCATCAGGTAAGCCAGCTTCTTTGAGGAGTCTGGCCATCATTAATGAGGCCGATGGATCGGTAGGGCTTGGTTTGAGTATGAAGGTATTGCCACAGGCAATGGCTACTGGGAACATCCACATAGGCACCATGACAGGGAAGTTGAATGGCGTAATGCCTGCAACTACGCCTAAAGGCTGGCGCATGACCCAGTTATCGATATCAGTAGAGACTTGCTCGGTGTAGTCGCCTTTGAGTAATTCTGGGATACCGGTAGCAAACTCAACGATTTCAATTCCGCGCGTCACTTCGCCTTGAGCATCGGTAAATACTTTGCCATGCTCAGCAGTGATGATCGCGGCCAATTCATCACGGTTGGCATTTAATAGCTCTAAGTACTTAAACATAATGCGCGCGCGGCGCAATGGAGAGGTTTGGCTCCAGGTTTGGAATGCGGTTTGGGCTACAGCGACAACGTCATCGACTTCTTTGCGGCTTGCAAGCGCAACTCGGCGCGCAACTTTGCCTTTAGCTGGGTTATAGACATCAGCGAAGCGACCAGCTGTCGGGTTAACGACTTTGCCGCCTACATAGTGGCCAATATCTTCTTTAGATTCAAAGGCTTGGGGTGCATT
>CANGEC010000096.1 GCA_947452625.1 Burkholderiaceae bacterium | reverse complement strand
TTTATTTGAAGGTGATCTAAATAAAAAAGAAGATCGTCATCATCGCTACTCATTTCCAATAAAGTGGGGCGTCCCAGTCAGGTATCACGATTTTGCCCAGTATAGAGAATGGATTGCCCCAGATTTATTTGAATTCCATTTGTCATATCGGGATCTAGGTGTTGATCCAGAGTCTTTTTTGTCTGTAGTAGATTGCACCCGCTTAGTTGTTCATGCTCCGGAACTTTTCGAGAATAGTGAGCTATTAGATTTGGTCTCTGATGATCTTGAGTATCGGAATAGATCAATTGAAAATATGCAAAGAGTTGTAGATGCAACACATAAAATTGCCCCATTTTTTCCTAAAGCTGACTCCCATTTAATAGTAGCCAATATTGGAGGATTTTCTGCGGATCAGCCATTGCCATTTGAGTTGCGAGCTAAGCTATATGAACGTTTTAAAGAGTCATGTGCACAAGTTAACTTTGGAAGTACGGAGCTAATCCCCCAAAATATGGCTCCATTCCCATGGCACTTTGGCGGACAGCGTTATCAAAATATCTTCATGATGCCCAATGAGTTAGTGGAGCAATCCAAAGCCTTAGGCATTCGGTTGTGCTTAGATTTATCGCACTTGCAAATGACATGCAACCATTTTGGAATTGATTTTCAAAAGGCTCTGCAGGATTTGTTGCCGCATACAGCTCACCTACATATTGCTGACGCAAGCGGAACAAATGGTGAGGGCGTTGTAATGGGTACTGGAGACGTGAATTGGCCTCAAAGTTGGAAGAAAATAATTCAGTATCCTGCTGTCAGCTTCATACCAGAGGTCTGGCAGGGGCACAAAGATCATGGTGCAGGATTTTGGGCTGGCTTAGATTTATTGGCCAAACTCGATCATTAGAGCTCGATTTTCAACCTTAATTTTGAGAATAATTGTTATTTAATCTATATGCATAAAGAAAATGTCCGTATTGCAAAAAATTGCCCGTGTTGTGGAGGTGCGAATTTAAGAGCATCTCCTGCAATATTAATGCCATTTATTGCCCATCGAGTTTTTGGATGGGAGCCAGTTGAAATAGATGAGGGTTGGGGTCTAAACACTATAAAGAATGGGCATGCATATTCTTTATGCAATTCATTATGCTGCGCGGATTGCAACTTTTTATTTTTAGATATTCGCTTTTCAGATGAGGAGCTTAGTGCTTTATATAACGGCTATAGAGATGAACAATACACTCAACTTAGAGATTATTATGAGCCAGGTTATCGAGATAGAAATTTAGGACTACTATCTGGGGCGGAATATATAAATCAGGTAGAGTCATTTTTAGCACCCCACCTAGCTTTACCGGTCAAAATGCTAGATTGGGGTGGAGATACTGGAAAAAATTCACCTTTTAAAACAAAAAATAATTGTTGGCATATTTACGATATTAGCAACCAACCAACCGTTCATGGAGCTACTGCTGTTGATAAAGAGATTATGTCTAGTAGTTCATATGATCTTATCGTTTGTAGCAATGTTCTAGAGCATGTTCCGTATCCGGCCAATATGATTGATGATATAAAGAAATACATGAACAAAGAAACGCTTTTATATATTGAAGTGCCTTATGAGAAGTTAGTTAGAGAGGTGGGCGATAGCGAGTTTTTGGAAAAGAAAAAAAGACATTGGCACGAACATATTAATTTCTTTACTAAAAAATCATTAAAAAGTTTAATAGCATCTTGCAATTTAGACTTGATATCTATTGAGGCATTGGAGGTGATAAATCCAAGCTCATCCGAGTTAGGCACCCTCTATCAGCTTGCTTGTAGAGTTCGCCCATAAATCAAGCAAAATTAATCTCTATCTATCTTGGTGGAAAATTTAACCTTTAATACATCTCAAATTTCTAAATATTTAAAAAACAAATTATGAACGTAGCTGAATTTATCCTTGGCGCTATCCAAAATCTTGGTACCGACACCGCTTTTTGCCTTACGGGTGGAATGGCTATGCATATTAATCGTGCCGCAGATGAGTCAGACTTGCGTATGATTTATTGCAACCACGAGCAAGCGGTTGCTGCCGCTGCTGATGGTTATGCGAGAGCAAAAGATTATCAAGTTCCCGGTTTGGCTATAGTAACTTCCGGGCCAGGCGTTACAAATACCATTACTTCGGTTGCATCTGCATTCTATGATTCTATTCCCGAATTCATATTGGCTGGGCAGGTTAAGACTGCGGATATTAATATGTATGGAGTTCGTAGCTATGGTGCTCAAGAAACCCCTCATTTGAAATTAATGGAGCCAATCACCAAGGCAGCTTTTCGTTATGTCCCGGCTGAGGTTGACGATGATGCGTTGGCCGAAAAACTTGCTTTAGCTATTACTGGCCGGAAAGGCCCGGTATTTATAGAGATTCCGCTTGATATTCAAGCGCAAGCTGTTGAAGATGCTAAAGAGCGACTAACTAAAATTAATGCCAAAATTACAAGAATGGTTTTGGATGATAAAAAGGCATCTGAGACAGCAATTGCTGAAATTATTTCGGGTTTAGTGGCTGCATCTAAGCCAGTGCTGGTGATTGGCAACGGATCACGCATCGCTGGAATTCCTAGGGATAAAATTAAGAAATTAGTCGAAAAATTAGGAATTCCCACATTATTTACTTGGGCAAGTTTTGATTTGTTGAGCCATGATCATGAGTTGAATTTTGGGTGCGCTGGGGGACTTGCGCCAACTCACGCTAACAAGATTTTGCAAGCAGCAGATTTTGTGCTCTTCCTTGGGGCTCGCCTGGATTTATTGACAACGGCCTTTAATCCAAATAATTATGGAAAATCAGCCAGGCGCATAGTCGTTGAATTAGATGCGAGGGAAATTGAAAAGAATTTGGCAATGCAGAACACCACCTTTATTAACGAAAATATAGCAGGTATTTTTGATGGACTAGCTGAATCTGAAATAAAATTGCAGCCTGCAGATGGGTGGTTAAGTAATGCAAACCTCTTAAGGTTATCCGACGAGAAAAGCGAGCTTCTAGCATTCGTAGACAAGGGGCTCACTACATATAAGATTGCTCAGGTTTTATCAGGCAACCAAGGTGTGGACTATATTGTTCCTACTGCATCGGGTTATGCAATTGAAGGTATTGCACGTTTTTATAAGCCTAACGGCAAGTCTACCTTTGCATGGGGCGGACATGTTTTGGGTTCAATGGGCTTAGGTTTGCCCTCGGCAATTGGCGCTGTAGCTGCACTTAATAGACCTGTTGTATGCCTTGAAGGGGACGGTGGTTTGCTTTTAAACATTCAAGAGGTATTTACTTTGGCTGCCAATCCTGATCTACCCCTTTCTATTATCGTTTTAAATAATGGCGGTTATCAGTCGATAATTAAGTCTCAGAATCGCGCTTTTAACAAAGAATTTGGAGCTTCATCTGCCTCAGGGCTCTATGCTGTACCATTCAATTTAATTAGTGATTTAGCTGGATTAACTTATATTAAATGTAATACTTTGACTGAATTTGAAGTTGCAATGGAAAAGGGTTTGCATCGCTGCCTGCTTGAGTTGAAGGTTGAGGAAGATGGCTATAGAGGCCCAGCCGTCCAAACTAAATTTGATAAACATGGAAAGCCATATTCGACCGACATCGAAGATATATCTTGGTGTTAATTGATGTAGTTATTAAACCATGAAGATTAGATGAAAAATCAAACTAACGTAGTATTAGCTCATTTAGAAGAGTCCATTAAGACATCTCAAATTTTATTAGAGAACTTTAAAAAAAACCTTGAGTTTGTGGATGTATGCAATCTTTTTGTAAAGACATACAAATCAGGGAATAAGGTATTGATAGCTGGTAACGGAGGTAGTGCGGCTGATGCGCAACATTTTGCGGGCGAATTAGTGAGTAGATTTTATTTTGATCGACCACCGTTACGCGCTATTGCCCTAACAACCGATACTTCTGTTTTAACTGCTATAGGAAATGACTATGGTTACGATGATATTTTCGCGCGTCAAATTCGTGCACATGGGGATGCTGGAGATATCTTTTTAGCTATAACAACCAGCGGGAATTCAGCTAATATCTTGAAGGCTATTGCTGCCTGCAAAGAGATGGGGATTGCTGTGATCGGTTTAACGGGCGAGCTGGGCGGAAAAATAAAAGGATTATGTGATCACTGCATTTGTGTTCCATCTCAATCCACCCCCAGGATTCAAGAGTGTCACCTCATCATAGAACACACTATCTGTGCATATGTTGAGAGTGAGTTATTTTGTGAGGGGTTTCATTGAAGGCGATTGTATTGTGTGGCGGCCTTGGTACTCGGCTTGGACATCTAACTTCTGACACACCAAAACCTATTTTAGAGGTTGCAGGAAGACCTTTCTTAAGTTATGTGTTGGAGCAATTATCTTCGGCGCCAGTCGATGAGATTATTTTGTCGGTTGGGTTTCAGTCGAAAAAAATCGAAAATATTTTTGGTGATTATTGGGGTCATATTCCATTGAGTTATTCGGTAGAGGATAAACCGTTAGGAACTGGTGGAGCTATCAAAAAAGCAATGCAGACTAAAGGCATCGAGGAGGCTCTTGTTATGAATGGGGATACCTTACTCAAAATAGATCCAGATGTTGTGTGGAATTATGCGCGAAAGGAGAATGCTGATATTGCTATGACTTTAAAATTTTGTGAAGATGCCTCGCGCTTTGGCGTCGTGAGGGTAAATTCTAAAAATCAAGTTGACGGATTCGAGGAAAAGCGATCTGGAGCAAGTGGACCGATCAATACTGGCCTTTACTATATTAAAAAATCTGTTTTTTCTTTGAGCAAGAAGGAAATTTTTAGTTTCGAGGAAGATATTCTTTCTCTTGGATATAAAAATCTAAAAATTGTTGGCATGATGACTGATGCATATTTCATTGATATGGGGGTTCCTGAAGACTTTTCTAGAGCTCAGACCGAATTGTTAGGTCAATAAGGCAAACAGATTAACCTTAGAGACTCAAATTGAAGCTATTTATAACTGGCGGTACCGGATTTTTCGGAAAATCTATTTTGCGCTACTTGCAAACTAAATATAGTTTAGGTGGATCTGATATGCCTGAGTTGGTTGTAGTGCTCAGTCGGGATCCAGATAAATTCTTATTTCAATATCCAGAATTTGGAAAATTAGCATGGCTTAAATTTCACCAAGGAAATATAGGCAGCGCTTCCACGCTTCCTTTGGGTATTAAATTTACGCATGTGATTCATGCTGCTGCTGATTCGACAGATGTTTCAAAAATGTCTAACTTAGACCGATATCGACAAATCGTTGACGGCACAAAGAATATCTTGGACTATGCTGTTCATGTTGGAGCAGAAAAATTTCTTCTGACTAGCTCGGGCGGTGTATATGGTCAACAGCCCTCCAGTCTGATGACTATCCCAGAGACTTATTGTGGAATGCCAGACCCTTTGGTTGCGCATAATGCTTACGGTGTGGGTAAAAGAGAGTGCGAATTATTGTGCGCCTTATATGGTGAGCGGTTCGGACTGCAATACGTTATTGCCCGCTGTTTTGCTTTTGTTGGCCCCGATCTTCCATTGGATGCGCATTTTGCGATTGGTAATTTTATTCGCGATGCCCTATATGAAAAAGTTATTAGTGTTTCCGGAGATGGATCCCCATTTAGAAGTTATTTATACCAAGATGACTTAGCGCATTGGTTATTTGTTATGTTGTTAAGTGGCGCCACAGGTCAGGCTTACAATGTAGGCTCAGATCAGGCCATTAGTATTGCCGATTTGGCGATATTAGTAAGAGATCAAATTGCACCGCATAAGCAAGTAATGATTAGAGATAAAGTAAAAGAAAGTTCGGATCGCAATCGGTATATTCCTAACATTCAAAAAGCCAAATTAGAATTAAGCTTGAGTATTTCAATAGCATTGCAAGAGGCAATTCGTTTTACAGCAAAGAAATATGTTTAACAGTTTTTTTTATAGCCATAAATTCCGTTATCTAATTGCAGGCGGAGCAAATACAATTTTTGGCTATCTAGTTGGACTCTTGCTTTACACCCTCTTTATTGATCGATTTCATATCATTACTATTGGGATTATTGCAAATATAATATCAATCTCCTTTGCATTTTTAAGCTACAAGTTATTTGTATTTCGCACTAATGGAAATTGGCTACAGGAGTACATCAAGTGCTATTTAGTGTACGGTGGAACAGCAATTGCTAGCATATTTTTAATTTGGTATTTTGTTGATTATCTTGGGGTGCGGTTTTGGGTGTCTCAGATTATTATTACACTTGGAATTATCGTAATTTCATTTTTTACACATAAGAGTTTTACTTTTAAACGAGACAAGTTAAATGACCAAGCTGATTAGCATTATGTCCCCTTGCTTTAATGAAGAAAAAAATATAAATGAGCTGTATAAAAGAATTTGCAATACTATAGAACCATTGATTCAATATCAATTTGAAATGATCTTTATTGATAATTCAAGTACCGATAAAACCGTGGAAATTCTAAGAGAGATTGCGCAAAACGATCGACGAGTCAAGGTTATTGTGAACATTCGTAATTTTGGCCCAGTGCGATCTCCGTACTGGGCTGTGATGCAAACAAGGGGAGAGGCAACGATTGGATTGGCCTCCGATCTTCAGGATCCGCCAGAAATGATTCCAAAATTTATTGAGGAATGGGAAAAGGGTTGGAAAGTAGTCTATGCCACTAAAACAACCAGTGAGACTAATTTTATTACTCATGCACTCAGAAAATTTTATTATAGATTATTGAATTACATATCAGAGGTGGAAATTGTGAAAGACGCCACTGGATTTGGCCTGTATGACAGGGAGGTTCTTGACCATATTCGCAATATCCGAGATCCCTACCCATTTTTCAGAGGATTAATTTCTGAGCTGGGGTACCCAATCAAAAAGATTCCCTTTAATCAACCTAGGAGATCAGCTGGAATCTCTAGTGGAAATTTTTACTCGCTGTATGACACTGCAATTTTAGGTGTTGTTAACCACTCTATTTTACCCTTAAGGGTTGCAAGTTTTCTGGGTCTGATTGTTGGAATCCTGAGCCTGTGCACCGCGGTAGTTTATACGATAAAAAAAATTGTTAATTGGGACGGGTTTCCAGTAGGAATTGCTCCAGCGATTATTGGAATTTATATGATGTTTGGTGTTATCTTAATATTCCTAGGCTTTATTGGGGAGTATATTGCATCTATACATATGTACGTAAGAAATAGACCAATTGTTGTCGAAAAGGAAAGAATTAATTTCTAATGCTGGTAGAAATTTTAAATGCTTCCCTATATGAAAGACCTAATTATGA
>CANGEC010000095.1 GCA_947452625.1 Burkholderiaceae bacterium | reverse complement strand
TTAATCCTTATTTAATAAAAGGTTATATCCATTAAATCGAATATATTGATAAATATCTATATCAGAATATAATGTTTCCAATAACTAAATATTTAGTTATTGAACGATATTAAAATCAATCATTGGAGAGTGAGTGCATGTCTTCTTATAAAGAGCTTTTAGCCCAACGTGAGTTGCTTGATAAACAGATTAAAGAAGCAGTTCAGCGTGAAAAGGCTGATGGTATTGCCAAGGCTAAAGCCATCATTGAGGAATACGATTTAACAGCGGCTGATCTATTTAGTCGTAAAGCAGGCGCTAAGGGTACTAGCGGTAAGGTTGCGCCAAAGTATCGCAATCCTGCCACTGGCGAGACTTGGACTGGTCGTGGCAAGGCTCCTAAATGGATAGAGGGTAGAGATCGCAGTAGTTACCTGATCTAACTTGCTGAAGTTATTGGGTTTATCAAAAGACCGCACAGTTCAAACCGTGCGGTCTTTTTCATGGTGCTTCGAAGCTTATGAGCATTTCCTGCTTAAGGCCTCAATAAATACTGGCTCCAATAGTTTGTGATGATCTTTGATTGACAGGGTCGGATTTTCCTCAAAATCATTGCCTGGATAGCCAATGATGAGGGGGTTGAGTTCTATTAAGCCCTTATCCAGTTCATCTTGGATCGATTCTGAGGGTGGTGGTCTCACTACCCCGGAATTTTCATCGGCTAAAGCCATGACACCAGGATGCAGTTTGATAAAAGCTTCATCTACTAGGATAGGAATTCGCTGTGTGTCCTTGTTTTTACTGAGATAATGTATTAAATGAACCTGCTCAACAGGTGGAATCAGGGCATCGAGGAAGATGAGATCCGGCGCTATAGAAACCGTTTTCATCAGGCCTTCTAGGCTGTCAATCGCGATGTCCATCTCCACTTTAAGCTGCCAGTCCTGAATAGAGTCGATTAATTCTTCACCATTCTCAATTCTCCGAAAAATTCCCATAGCAACGCATTTTTGGGTTGATTTCTGGCGCATAGCCCTTTTGCGCCTCTGTAGTTGTTGGTTTAATGAGCTTGCGAGAATGCGGCGGTGGCCGCCACGGGTTTTCCAGGCGATTAACTCTCCCAATTCAACCATTTTCTGTACTGTGCCTAGGGACACCTGGAGGACTTTAGCGCTTTGTCTCGTGCTGAGATATTCCATTTCCGGGGTAATTGTTTTCATATTTCCTTAATCCCATTAATTCTTTTGAAGATTTAGAGAATAAGAACTAAATGTATTTGAATCTGTCAGGAACTCCTTAAAGCTAAGTAGGAAAGTTCTTATTCGCTGCTCTCGCCTTAGTAAATACCCCTGTTTTGGTAAAAATCAGGGAAAGCCCTTTAGCTGCCTATGGTCAATCGTGTTAAATTAGCGGTGCAGTTAATAGCATTTGCACAGATCAATTCGTAAGACGGTTAAGCCTTATTGCGGATGGTTATAACCACAGTTTTTATTCGGGAAACCCGATGAAAGGTGAGCATCATGATGCAGGACCAAAGAGATAACTCGTATCTCTTCGGCGGAAACGCCCCATATGTAGAAGAACTCTACGAATCTTACTTACACGATCCAGCGTCTGTTGCTGATCACTGGCGAGATTATTTCGATAACGTAAAACAAGTTCCTGCGGTTGATGGCTCCTCTCGAGTTGATATAGCCCATGGTCCGATTGTTGCCTCTTTCGCAGAGCGCGCTAAGCAAGGTCCTATCAGAACAGTCTCCGATTCAGCGGATTCGGAAATGGGACGCAAGCGTGTTGCGGTTCAGCAGTTAATTGCTGCGTATCGTAACGTCGGCAATCGCTGGGCCAATATTGATCCGTTGAAACGCTCTGAGCGTCCGGATATTCCAGAATTAAATCCAGCCTTTTATGGCTTCACTGATGGCGATATGGATATCGTCTTCAATACTAGCAATACCTTCTTCGGCAAAACCGAGATGACTTTGCGTGATCTCCTGCAGGCCTTACGGGAGACTTACTGCGGCACTATTGGTGCTGAGTACATGTTTATTGCTGATCAGAAGATTAAGAAGTGGTGGCAAGAAAAGTTAGAGTCAATTCGTTCGACACCACGTTTTAATGTTGATGAGAAGCGTCAGATTTTGGACCGCCTAACGGCGGCGGAAGGTTTGGAGCGTTACCTTCAAGCAAAGTATGTGGGTCAGAAGCGCTTCTCTTTAGAGGGCGGTGAAAGCTTTATTGCTTGTATGGATGAGTTGGTGCGCGAAGCTGGCGCAAAAGGCGTGCAAGAGATTGTGATTGGCATGGCCCACCGTGGTCGCCTCAATGTGCTTGTAAATACTTTGGGCAAGATGCCTACCGATTTGTTTGCAGAGTTTGAACACAAGGGTCCAGAGACATTGCCGGCAGGGGATGTGAAGTATCACCAAGGTTTCTCAAGCGATATTTCCACTCCAGGGGGACCAGTGCATCTGTCATTGGCCTTCAATCCCTCCCATTTGGAAATCGTAAATCCGGTAGTAGAAGGTTCCGCACGTGCTCGTATGGAGCGTCGTGGTGACCTGCTTGGTGAGCAAGTATTGCCAGTGTTGGTGCATGGTGATGCCGCTATTGCTGGTCAAGGGGTAATGCAAGAAACCTTAGCGATGGCTGAGGTGCGCGGCTATTCCACGGGCGGCACAGTTCACATCGTGATTAATAATCAGATTGGCTTTACCACTTCTGATCCACGTGACTTGCGTTCAAGCCTGTATTGCACAGACATCATGAAGGTAATCGATGCTCCCGTATTGCATGTGAATGGTGATGATCCTGAGGCGGTAGTGTTAGCCACTAAATTGGCGCTTGAGTTCCGTACGCAATTTCATAAAGACGTAGCAATTGATATTGTCTGTTTCCGTAAGCTAGGGCATAACGAGCAAGACACACCGGCGATGACTCAGCCTTTGATGTACAAAATTATTGCCGCTCACCCTGGAACACGTAAGCTTTATGCTGACAAGTTAGAAACCCAGGGCGTGCTACCTGCAGGTACCGGCGACCTGATGGTGAAAGAGTATCGTGCGGCAATGGATGAAGGTAAGCAAACCTCCGATCCAGTATTGAGCAACTTCAAAGGCAAGTACGCCGTGGATTGGTCACCATTTTTAAATAAGAAATGGACTGACGAAGCTGATACCGCAATTCCTCTGACTGAGTGGAAGCGTTTGGCGGAAAAAATTTCGACTATCCCGGAAGACTTCAAAGCGCATCCTTTGGTCGAGAAAGTGTACAAAGATCGCGCAGCGATGGGCCGCGGAGAAATCAATGTGGACTGGGGTATGGGTGAGCACATGGCTTTCGCATCCTTGGTTGCCAGTGGCTATCCAGTCCGTCTCTCTGGTGAGGATAGTGGTCGCGGCACCTTTACGCACCGTCATGCGGTATTGCATAACCAAAATCGCGAGAAGTGGGATACCGGTACTTATATTGCCCTTCAGCACGTTACCAAAGATCAAGCTCCATTTTTGGTGATTGATTCGATTCTGTCGGAAGAGGCAGTACTTGGTTTTGAATATGGTTACGCAGCTGCCGAGCCAAACACCCTGACGATTTGGGAAGCGCAGTTTGGCGACTTCGCAAATGGCGCTCAAGTAGTGATCGATCAATTTATCGCATCAGGTGAAGTGAAGTGGGGTCGTGCAAACGGCTTAGTCATGATGTTGCCGCATGGTTATGAAGGTCAAGGACCAGAGCATTCATCAGCGCGCTTAGAGCGTTTTATGCAGCTATGCGCCGATACCAATATGCAAGTAGTGCAGCCAACCACCGCATCTCAAATCTTCCATGTCTTGCGTCGCCAGATGATTCGTCAGTTCCGCAAGCCCTTGATCTTGATGACGCCAAAATCTTTGTTGCGTAATAAAGAAGCGGCATCTCCTTTAAGTGAATTCACTAAGGGTGGTTTCCAAACTGTTTTGCCTGAGCGTGATGAGGCGATTGATGCAAAGCAAGTAACCCGTGTGGTTGTTTGTTCTGGCAAGGTGTATTACGACTTGGTTAAAGCTCGTACAGAGAAGAAGTTGGGCGATGTTGCCATTATTCGCTTGGAGCAGCTCTATCCGTTCCCGCATAAAGCGATTGCTGCTGAGTTTAAGAAGTATCCCAAGCTTGAGGAAGTGGTGTGGTGTCAGGATGAGCCGCAAAACCAAGGCGCCTGGTTCTTTGTTCAGCACAATCTTTTGGAGAACATGTCAGAAGGTATGAAGCTGGCGTATGCAGGTCGCCCTGCATCGGCTTCACCTGCTTGTGGCTATGCGCATCTCCATCAAGAACAACAGAAGTCTCTGCTGAGTGCGGCGTTTGCAAAACTGAAGGGTTATGTGGTTACGAAATAATCGTCTACAACACCCACAATAAACATATTACATAGGATTAATCATGGCCATTTTTGAAGTTAAAGTCCCCCAACTCTCCGAGTCAGTTGCTGAAGCAACTTTATTGCAATGGAAAAAGAAAGTCGGCGATGCTGTCGGTCAAGATGAAATCTTGATTGAAATCGAAACCGATAAGGTAGTGCTAGAAGTTCCAGCGCCATCTGCTGGCGTTCTGACTGAAATCGTTGTCGCTGACGGCGGCACAGTTGTGGCAGAGCAATTGATTGCAAAGATTGACAGTACTGCAGTTGCTAGCGCAGCTCCTGCCGCAGTCGCCGCCGCGCCTGCTGCTGCTCCGGCCGCAGCACCTGCGCCAGCTAAAGCTGCTCCAGCCGCTAAGTCTGCTGGTGCTGCTGCAGCCCCATCTGCCGCTAAATTGATGGCGGAAAATAATTTAAGCGCTGGACAAGTTGCCGGCTCTGGTCGTGATGGTCGTATCACTAAGGGTGATGTGATTGGCGCGGTTGCAGGCGGCACTAAATCCGCTGCTTTGCCAAGCGCACCAATTCCGATGGGCGATCGCCCAGAAGAGCGGGTACCAATGAGTCGTTTGCGTGCGCGTATTGCTGAACGCTTACTTGAATCACAAGCAAACAATGCGATTTTGACAACCTTTAATGAAGTCAATATGGCACCAGTCATTGCGATGCGCAATAAATACAAAGATCAGTTTGAAAAAGTGCATGGCGTTAAGTTGGGTTTCATGTCCTTCTTTGTAAAGGCAGCTACGCATGCGTTGAAGAAGTTCCCGCTACTCAATGCCTCCGTTGATGGCAATGACATTGTTTATCACGGCTACTTTGATATTGGTATTGCGGTAAGTTCACCACGTGGCTTGGTCGTACCTATTCTGCGTGATGTTGATCAAATGAACTTGGCTGACATTGAGAAAAAGATTGCTGAGTTTGGTTCAAAAGCACGTGATGGCAAGTTATCAATTGAAGAGCTAACAGGCGGTACTTTCTCTATCTCTAATGGTGGCGTGTTTGGCTCAATGCTCTCAACTCCAATTATCAATCCGCCGCAATCTGCAATCCTGGGTATTCATGCGACGAAAGAGCGTGCTGTAGTTGAAAATGGTCAAGTAGTGATTCGTCCAATTAACTACCTCGCCTTGTCATACGACCACCGTATTATTGATGGTCGCGAAGCGGTACTTGGTTTGGTTGCTATGAAGGAAGCCTTAGAAGATCCTTCACGTCTCCTGCTTGATTTGTAAGAGGGGAAATCATGAGTCAATCATTTGATGTGGTGGTTATTGGTGGTGGCCCTGGTGGGTACATTGCTGCAATTCGGGCGGCCCAGCTAGGCTTCAAAGTGGCCTGTGCTGAATCCAATGCGTATGACGATCCTAAGGGTGAGCCACGCTTAGGCGGCACTTGCTTAAATGTCGGTTGTATTCCCTCTAAGGCCTTGCTGGCCTCTTCCGAAGAGTTTGAGAAGATCAGTCATCATGTAGCTGATCATGGTATTAAAGTCGGGGCAGTCAGTATTGACTCCAAGAAGATGGTTGCTCGTAAAGATGACATCGTTACGAAGATGACTGGCGGCATTCAATACCTGTTTCGTAAGAACAAAATCACTTTGCTCAAAGGTCATGCCTCTTTTGAAGGTAAGGGTGCCGATGGTTATCAAATCAAGATTGACGGCAAAGATCAAGAGACTGTTACAGCTAAAAATGTGATTATCGCTACGGGCTCTAAGGCGCGTCACTTGCCAGGGATTGCGGTCGATAACGTGCTCATTTGCGATAACGAAGGCGCCTTGAAGTTTGATGCCACCCCTAAGAAGTTGGGCGTGATTGGTGCTGGTGTGATTGGCTTGGAGTTGGGTTCTGTATGGCGTCGGGTTGGCTCCGAAGTGACTATTTTGGAAGCCATGCCTTCTTTCTTGGGCGCTTGTGATCAGAGTATTGCCAAAGAAGCGCAAAAGTTATTAACCAAGCAGGGCCTCAATATCAGTACGGGCGTCAAAATTGGTGAAGTCAAAGCGGACAAAAAAGGTGTAGTTGTTAATTACACGGATGCTGCAGGTAAGGCTGCTAAATTGGAATGCGATCGCTTAATCGTGTCAGTTGGTCGCGTACCAAATACCGATAAGTTGGGTTTAGATAAGATCGGCCTTAAGGTGGATGAACGTGGTTTCATTCCAATTGATGATCACACTTGTCAAACTGCCGCTCCTGGTGTTTACGCTGTGGGCGATGTGGTTCGCGGCCCAATGTTGGCGCATAAGGCGGAGGATGAGGGTGTATTGGCTGCGGAGATTATTGCCGGCCAAAAACCTCACATCGATTACAACTGTATTCCTTGGGTGATCTACACCGATCCTGAAATTGCATGGGTTGGTAAGACTGAGCAGCAACTCAAAGAAGCCGGTATTGCATATAAAGCTGGTCAGTTCCCGTTTGCTGCTAATGGTCGTGCGCTTGGTATGGGTCGTGCCGATGGTTTCGTGAAAGTCTTGGCTGATGCGAAGACTGATGAAATTCTCGGTGTGCACATCATTGGACCTAATGCTTCTGATTTGATTGCCGAGGCTGCTGTAGCGATGGAGTTTAAAGCGGCAGCTGAGGATATTGCTCGTATCTGTCACCCCCATCCAAGTCTTTCTGAAGTGATGCGTGAAGCGGCTTTGGCGACGGATCAACGTGCATTAAATATGTAATTGAAAGCTTTAGAGTATTACCATCAGGAGTTAAAAGCGCGCGGGTATCAAAGCGATCCCGCGCAGCTTGCTGCTATAGAGCGCTTACAGCGTTGCGAGGATGAGTGGACTGCCTATAAGGCCATTCGGAGTAGTGGTCTTAAAAAGAAATTATTCAAACCTAAGTTGCCTCGTGGAGTTTATTTATGGGGCGGTGTAGGTCGTGGCAAATCCTTTTTAATGGATTGCTTTTATGCCGCATCGCCACTCGAGAAAAAGATTCGTATTCATTTTCATGAGTT
>CANGEC010000094.1 GCA_947452625.1 Burkholderiaceae bacterium | reverse complement strand
TATCACCAAGCTCGCTTCTAGCCTCATTGAGCGCGGAATCAATATCAAAATCGCTACCTGAGTAGATAGCCCAGGAATTTAAATGCTTTCTAAATACTAAGATTGACCAGCTGGCCAAATCTTTAAGGGCTGAGTTAATTTCTTTTGCAGACGCATTTTCAATGCACGTCTCAAGAATTACATCTTCTGCAGCCAGCCCTGAGCCACTTCTAAACATCTCAATGAGCGCGATAGTTTTGGCTAGTTGTAGGTGTATTTGTGTGCACCCAGACCTTGACTCTGCGCGCTCAATTGCATCTTTTGCAGCCGCCCATCTATGACCATCAGACGAAGCAAGAATAGCCTGTTCCATATTGGCTGCTAAATAGTCCCAGTATCGCGCTGGGCCATACAGAGCTAGTTCGTCATCAGGCATTAGCTTTAAAAAGTCAGCAAATCCTAAGGGTTCTGCTGAAGCAAGGAAGCCAAATACACTTCGTTCATTTTGGCTAAATCTTTTTCTTGAAATGGGCCCTAAAAGCGCTGCCGTAACAGGGTGAAGGGGCCAGCAGTTAATGAATGAATTTTTAATATTTGCTGGCGCATTAGGTCTGCGTTTAATAATTGCATTAGCAACAGTATCGGCAAATTTATCAAAAACTTTTGATGCTTTTGGAGGATTCTTTTTGTTGATAGCTCTGCCAACAAGTTCAATTACCTCATCGGTTCCAGCTACAAGTGGAATGTCAATGTAACGACCCTGAATTTTGGCCCATTCATCACGCGCCTCGCGACCGAGCCTTGTTGCGTATTGTTCAAAGGCTTGATGAAGGATGCCGACAATGACAAGTTTGCCATCGCATCTGCTGGCTGCTTCCGCTAGCTCTTGGTAAAAATAAATATCTTCGCCGGTTTGGGCCGCAGATTCAAGAAATTTTCCAAGCTCGTCAATTATTAATAGAACGCCATCTTTCTTTCGCTTAACTGCCTCAGCAGTAAGTTGCGCAATAACGTCTGCTGCTTTTGGTTTTTTTGTGCTTGTTCCAAGAGCCTTATCAAGAGCTTTGGAAATTGCCCCTATAACGCTATCTCGTTTACCGACGACGGGCAGCACAAGCCAGCCATCTTTACTTGAGCCGAAAGCGAGCTCTACATCATCACTATCCTCAAGCTTAAGGAGTTTTTTGGCTTCAGTTTTAAGCTCTTTTATTGGGGATACTAAAGTGCCTAAAACGAGTGCTAATGAAGACTTGCCGCCGCCATATGGGCCAGTCCATGTAAAGGCCTTTTGTCTGGATTGATTCAGGTGGTGAGCCATATTCTTAACAAGACTCTTCGCCGTATCTTGGCATATGTAGCCTTGCAATGCGTCAGTTCTACCTAAGTCTGCCTCAAGATTGACTGAGCGTAAAAATTGTCTAGAAATTGTTACGTTGGAATTTAATTTATCAGTCATATGCGTTTTCTAATAACTTCTCTTTTTTTACTTGACCTCTAATGACCTGGCGCATGCCTGCGGTATCTGACCAAGTCAATTGATTCTTAGTGACGTCGCCCAATGCTTGGACCCTATCTGCAACACTTGATTCATCTAACTTAAATACTCTTCCAGGAGAGCCGTACTCATGGGCTATTGCCTCAAAAGAGAGGGTTTTCGTGTCAGGGGAATATCTATCCCAAAAATCAACTAGACACCATGCAAAAAGACTGTCGCTTAAGGTTTGCTTGGCACCTCTTCTAAACTCAAACTGTCCTCTTCCAATTTGTTGAATAAGGGCCAATTCACCTAGAACCGTATCAGAAATTTCTTCGGGGGAGTCGCCCGCAACCCTAGGTACATAGCTCCTCAGGCAACATTCAATGTCACGCTTAAGTGTTGCACTCGCAACTTTATATTTTCTGTCGTTCGCAAAGTTTTGGAGGTGGTTGATTAGATGTTCTGTATCAAGTGTTGGTTCAATAACATAATTAAATAGCCATTTCCATGTGGTTGAGCGGTCACCTTCACCTGCCAATTTCCAATGTATTAGCCAAGCAGTCGAGGGATGTTCTTGATAGGGGTCAAGGCCACCTTCACCAAATATGGCATTTCCTAGGAGGGTAGTTTTGTAGCCAATTTCCGCATTCTCTTCAATAATTCCTGTTGCTAGGGCCCAATGTCTTATTGAGGAGACCATATTTTTTCCAACCCCAAAGTTGCTGATAGCCTTTTCATCAGAAAAAATGCTTCTAGTTTCTTTCGGGTTTTTTGGCTCAGAATCTTTAACGCCTAGATAGGCTTTTCGGAGCCAAAGTTGCCTTAAAGGGAAGGTCTCATGTCCTGAGAATTGGATTTTTTCGGTTTTGCTCATATCGCCCTGGATGAAGTCTCCAGGCTAGTATATCGAACTGGAGGGCTCATCCAGCGAGCCTTAGCCTTCATAAGCGAAAAAAACCTAGTTTTTAATAAAAAATGTAATAAAAACAATAGATTAAGGCTAAATTATCATCACTGTAGGACAGTATATATAGTGGCGTAATATGAGTGCTAGGTAGCATTATCTCAATTCTTGTTAATAGAGCCTTATTTATTTATCTATCCTATGACCGAAAAAGCCGTTAATTTCTCCAAATTCTTTTTAAGAAACTGTGAGTTCAAGCTCAAATGTACGCAGGATTGGGAGTCTTTAGAGATAAAGCAGGATGTTGACTCAGTAAGACATTGCTCTCAATGTCAGAAAGACGTCTATTTAGTTGATGGTGCTTGGGACTTAGTTAATGCAATAGGACGCAATGATTGCGTCGCAATTCCACGGACGATGCTAATTGAAGCAAAGGCTATGAAAAATATTGGCAAGATGTCGGTTGGTCACGTAACTTTTAAGAAGGATTAAAACTTCCTAAAGACGTTATGGCGAAATTAACTATCGAAGATCTATTAAAGACTAAAAAACTCCTGCCTGCTGCACAGCTCAAGGCGCAAAGAGAGGCAGAGGCCGCAGCTTTAAAAGTATTCGAGGATGCTGCTATTGAGCAAGCACGGAATCAACGGTTTCAGTCTCCCAAGGAAGTGGGGAGCATTACTCGCCCATTTAAGCGCGAATTATCTGAGGGTTAGTTTGTAATGATGCATGACATTTACATGGAAAAGCCCACTCAGGATTATTACGATATCTGGGCTGCAGCAGGCAAACATCTAGGCAATATTAGCCAAGGCTCTATTGGTTGGATTAAGTCTGATCCAACCCCACCTTTTCTTGAAAACCTATCATTCCGACTCGGAAATCAAATTTTCTTTGTGAGATTGGAAGATGTTGATAATCGAATTCGAATACCTGGAAGCATCGATGGCTTATTCACTATTGCTGAAGGCTATAAATCTACCGCTTGTATTTTGCCAATGAAGAGGATCGATTCTGAGTGGCGTCCAGCGATCTCAGGCTGGGGTTTAATTGACGCACGCACCCAAATACCCTTTAATCCTGTTGACCTTGTCTCCGAAGAAAATATTGAGATGACTCAATGGGAGTTACAGGATTTTGCAGTACAGATTGTCAGAAATTATCTGACTGATACCGGATTTGAAGTTATGAGTTACAACAGTCACCCCGGCGTTAATCCAAGCATCTGGTTTATGAAGGATGATTTTCCTGAGTGGGTAATTGTTAATTTCGGTGTTTTTCCTCAAATGGAGATTGAGCCTTCTGCAAATCTTGATGAAATTAAAAACTCTGCGGGAATGGTTGGGTGCCAAGGCACTCTTGCAAATGTTTTTGTTGCGGCTGAGGCTGAAATGACCAACTTAACAGATAGTCCAATTCCTTTGTATAGAGGTCACGCTTTAAGTGTCAGGTTTGAAGGGCTAGAGCCCTTGGGTTAAATTACCAAAAGTTTTAACTGGGAGCTTGCTTGTGGGGAATATGAAGTAGTACTTATTTCATATAAAGGACCCAGCATGAAAAGTGAACTTCAGCAGCTTAAAGAGAATCAAAAAATTGAATTTCTAAAGCTAAAAATGACATTAAAAACCGACGAAATCTATAAAAATTCTAAAGAAAAAGTGGATAAGAATTATGTTTCTATAGTCGAAAAAGCCAAGAGAAAACTAGATTTGACGGTTCATATTGCCAATGAAAAATATCAATCTTGCATAGAAAAGGCTAAGCAGGCTCATGAACAGGCTATTAAAAAGCTTGAGGAATCAAGGGATTCAGAGATGATGAAGTCGTAACCTCCTAGTTGCAAAATATGTCCAAGCGCTATTGGTTCGCCAATAGCGCTTTTTTATTGAAATGTTCAAATTTCAATATGGGGGAGCCAAGAAATTACGTATGTCCAATACGTAATGCATAGAAAAATCCCCCTCGGGATTTAGGCCGCCAACGGCCGATTTCTGTTCTTGGGGGCAAAGCCACCGTCCCTAACGTAAGCACTAGCGATACGTTCGGGCAAACTCCTTGGAGAGCAGAAACCCAGATCCGCCTAAGCGGAAATGGTCTGCGTGCGCAATCTATCCAATTGGATGAAATTCCAATTGGATAGATGCGACGAGAAGGGGTTTGCCCGAACGATAGTGAAGGGGGCGGCGCGAGGTGTATTCACACCGCTGCAGGGGCATCAAGACCCCGTAAGAGGTTCGTAAGGCACGTACAGTGCATAAATTTACATAAACCCCATATGGAATATGGGGCTCGTACAGAGTCGACAGGGTCGATAAGGAAATTGTTAGAACCTTATTTGCCTGCCCGCATAGCCCAGATTATGCATTTGAGTTATGCAGGTGGCATATGTAATTCACATTGCTTTTAGATATCGGGAGTGCGCCCATAGGGGTAAACGTAAGGGCTGCATATGTATCTGCATATGCATAACCCCCGTTTAACCAATATGGAGATATCAAATGAATGAGAATTACCCAAAAAAAATCGATCAATCGGATGTCGCTACCAATGTGGCAGGCATAACACCGGAGCATCTGCAAAAGATGAGGGAGGGAAGGGATCGCAATAGACGATTTGGTTTCTCGAATCCTCTAATTCATCAAATTAAAAAACTAAAAATTATCAATTGGTTGTATATGTTTGAAAAATCCACAATCTCGATCTTAGAGGCGGTTAGCGAATCAACAAGGTTTGGAGTCGTGAGAAAGTTAATAAAAAATGGATATTTAATTGAATCAAAAATTAACTTAAGCTCATGTGGCGACGGTGCAACTTCATATATAACCCTTTCTGAACAAGCGCTGCGGGATATTGAAGATTTTCGCGCATCTAAATCGCACGACCCTTTGTTTAAGTATGAATCAATTGCACCAGGACTATCCACGCGATATCGCCAATATCGTAAATTTGGTCACGATTTTTTAGTACAGCGAATTACGCTTAGAGAGATCTCTAAGATTGAGAGATTTTATCCTGAGCAGTTGTACATTAAACATGAGAAGGAGGTTCTTTTTGGAAAAAAGGTGACTGATAAAAAGTCTATTCACGTTGAAATTATCGCTGGAAAAAAATATCCAGACGCCATTTGGATATACAACTCGAAGTTATCTGGTCAAAAGAGAATTGCAATTGAGGTCGAAAAAAATTCAAAATACAGCAAAGAATTGATGCAGTTTGTTGGAAAAATTATCAGAGAGCTAGAGCCGAATAAGAAAATATTTACATTGCCAAATGGACTTTCGAATGAATACGATGAGTTTCGAATTTATGTTTCTGGCGATGCCGAATATCGCTATAAAAAAGCCTTTTCAGCTGGGGCGAAATGCTTGGTGCGAAGGGAAATTCGAAATTCCGATTCCACAATTGAAGTTGAGGAGGTCATAGAGCTTGTTCCTGACTGGGTTCAATCAAAGGTAATCATCGTTTGGGATCCATACATCAATGCTGAAAATAGTAAGCTTTTTCGTGGCGCCATTGATAAGTCGCACGACTTACTTTCTGTTCCGCTTGTCAAAACACTTATTGAAAAATTTTCTCCCGAGGAGGTTACTCGGCTTGTGCAGAGACCAGATTTTTTAAAGAGTCTGGAGAATTTGGCTGCAGAAAAGCTATCAAATGAAGTGAAGTGAGGGCTAGATAATGAAAAAATTATTACAAATGGTCACAGTAGCCTCTCTTTTTATTTCCATTTCAGGATGTAATGAGCCTTCAAAAATCCAACCGGCGGTAGAAAATACCACTGTTGTAGAAACTACATTGCCACCGACACCCGAGCAAATTTGCGTGAATTCTTCGAGTGAATGCAAAAAAGGGTACTACCTTGGCTACAACGTAGCAAAGGACATGGTAGATGAAGCTAGGAGAATTATTAATCAAAAAAACGCACTAGATGAAAAGGTTCGGTTGCAGCAAGCTGCTTCACTAGGAGAGGCTGAGGGTATTCGTAGAGCGCAACTGAAAGAGCTTTCTGAAAGGTATTCCTATGAAGTTGCGGTTTATAAAGCATGCGCGGTAATAGGTTTTGATATTTGCCCAGACTCGATTGATTCCATTGGTCGCGAAGCTGTTTTAAAGGGCTACACATCGCTTGATAAAAATCTAGCTATCTATGTTTGGGGGGTTTTATTGGCATCAGCCATGTTTGGCTCTTACTTAATTCATAAAGCCTATCTAAATACATTGACCAATAAGTACCTGTACGGTCGGAAAAAGCTTCAAGAGCTTCATGCTCAAATTCTCACTCAAGAGGATAAATTGATCTCCATGAAAGCTTCGGCATCCAACGAAATTCGGGGCCACCTAAATACTTTAGAGAGGAAGGTGAGTATGAAGGAAGGGGAACTGAAGGGTCTAGTCAAGCAAGTTACTGACTATGAGGCGACGGTAGCGCTTGTAGATGCGCACTATAAAAAAATGGGCTATGACATGAAAAGACATACTGAGACTGTGACCCAGGCATTTGAGCTAGCAGAGGGCGCAGGAAATCTTGATAAAAAAACTGAAGAGTACTGGATTGAAGTGATCCACTTATTAAGAGATGCGTCTAAAAGTTATGAAGTTTTGATTCATGCCGAAAATTATGAGCTGTATTTGCCTTCTAAAGATCCTGAAATCATGAATTCCCGGGAAGAAAATGATGCCGAATGGGAGGGTGAGGAGCTCGATTCCCATCGTAACTATAGGAGCTAATGACATCTATTTGGCAGATTGCAGCCATACAAATTGGAAATTTCAGTGCATTTTTCGGTCTCCAATCGGCCATTAGCGGTCATCTGCTATTGAACCCATTTTCTTTTGTAGCCTAACTTAACCAGTTCATACCACGTAATTCCGAGTAGCCCAGAGGCAAGAATCGCTAAAGCACCTTCTAGCGTAGGCACAGTGAATTGAAAACGATCGCGGAGAAATGGAATCGTAATTAAAAAGCCAAAAGAGATAGCCCCAATGCCAAGGATCCATTTT
>CANGEC010000093.1 GCA_947452625.1 Burkholderiaceae bacterium | reverse complement strand
GGTGCCACCCTTCATTGAGGAGCCTAGTGATTTCTCAAAAATATTAGCAAGCCCGCCAATTTGATTGCCGGGACTGACTTGTCCGTTGATTTGCACATCACGACCTACAGAGTATTCGTCTTTCCACCAGCGGATGCGCTTAATCAATTTTTCGCCGATTTCTTTGGTGGCCGCTCTGCGGGTGAGGGTATGTTCAACCCCATAAATTTCGGGTGTCTCAGAAAGAATGCCGGTACCACCATGACGTGACAAGATATCAATGGCAGCGCCAAGAGCGGGGTTGGCAGTAATAGAGGAGAAGCCGTCTGAACCACCACACTGTAGACCAACAGTCAAATGGCTGGCCGATACAGTTTGACGTTTGGCTTTATTGGCTTCTGGTAGCAGGGCTTTGACAGCCTCTATACCCGCTTCAATCGTTTTGCGAGTGCCGCCAGATTCTTGCATGATGAAGGTATGCAGATTGTGACCTTCCTTGAGGTCCTCTTGCTCCATTAGACCTTTGAGTTGATTGCGCTCGCAACCTAAGCCCACAATGAGAGCGGCAGCAAGGTTGGGGTGACGGGCATACCCGGCCATGGTCCGGCGCAGTAGCTGCATAGGCTCACCACTCATTTCCATGCCACAACCAATGTCGTGACTGAAAGCCACTACTCCATCCACATTTGGAAAATCTTTTAAGCGCTCAGGAGTGAAGTAGTCGGCAATCTTGTTAACAACGGTTGCTGAACAATTGACGGTGGATAAAATCCCAATGAAATTACGGGTACCGACTTTGCCATTGGCGCGAACATAACCTTGAAAGGTGGCGCGCTCAGATTCAGGGAGCATTTGAGTTGGCTTGAACTCGCTGGCGTAGGCATAGTCACGATCGAATTCTCGAAACTCAGTATTGTGGCTATGAACCATCGTGCCTGGTTCGATATCGGTATTGGCAAAACCCACAGTCACGTTGTATTTGAGAATGGGTTCGCCTTTAGCAATCTTTTTGGTAGCGATCTTGTAGCCGGCTGGGACTTGGCTGCGACTGGTGCAGTTTTCGCTCGGAATGGGAGTGCCAATGGCGACGTCTACGCGGGCAACCACAATATTGTCGTTAGGGTGCAAGCGAATAATGGGGCCTGCTAATTTTTTTCCAGAAGTTTCAATCATGGTCTCAGGTGTATTTTTAATTGTTCGGACAAGTTTTTCCAGTATAAACAAATTTATTGTTTATGATTACGCCTTAGGTGGATAAAAGTGTCGTGTTTCAGAAAACTTGTCCGAACAAATAACAGGAGGAGACTAATATGTATAACCCATTTCAGCCCGTAGAGAAGATTAAAGCCGAAGTATTCATGTCAATGCCGGCTAAATTCCGTAAAAAGAGCCGTACAGGCTGGTCTGATCCCAACCGCCAGGGTGCGGAAGTGGAGTGCTTTTTAGAAGGACCCTCTTTCGATCGCGAAGGAAATTTGTGGTTTGTCGACATTCCTTTTGGCAGAATTTTCCGCATCACACCAAAGGGTGATTGGGAGTTGGTAACACAATATGATGGCTGGCCAAATGGCTTGAAGTTTCATAAAGATGGCCGCGCATTTATTACCGACTACAAAGCAGGCTTGCTGAGTCTGGATCCAAAAACAGGAAAAATTGAAACTGTTTTGGGCTCAATGTACAGCGAGAACTTTAAGGGGTTGAATGATTTGCATTTTGCTTCTAATGGTGATTTGTATTTCACGGATCAAGGTCAAACCGGCATTGCCGACCCAACTGGTCGTGTCTTTCGTTTAAGCGCTGATGGTAAATTGGACCGTCTGGTTTTGAATGTGCCCAGTCCTAATGGCATCACACTCAACACCCAAGAAAAACATGTATTCGTTGCTGCTACACGCTCACAGCAAATCTGGCGTTTGCCTTTGATGGCTGATGGCTCAGTTTCCAAGACGGGTGTTGCTATCCAGTTGTCTGGTGGTGCTGCCGGTCCAGATGGTATCGAGATGGATTCTGAGAATGGTCTTCTGGTGTGTCATTTGGGCGTAGGTATTTGGCGTTTTGATAACAATATGCTGCCAACCCATTTGGTGTATTCCGAAAATCCACATCACCATCATTTAGCTAATTTGTGCTTTGGTGGCGATGGCAAAGATCTTTACATTACCGAGTCCATGTCCGGCGACATTCTCAAGGCCCGTATGCCGGTTGCAGGTAAGAAGATGTTTGGTTTGAGTTAAGTCGGCTTTATTGCGAGATAGCAAACAAATCCTTGCTAATCAGATGCACGAAAGACTGTTAAATCAAGAGCCTGGTATTCCTCTACATCAGGCTCTTGCTACAACACTTGAAGAACAAATTCAGGAGGGTGCTTGGGCAGTAGGCTCACCCATTCCTCCTGAGGTTGCTTTATGTAAGCTCTATAGCGTCAGTCGCCATACCTTACGCCATGCATTAAGCACCCTAGAAGACGGCGGCTTGATTGTTCGTCGTCAAGGGGCGCCGACTCGCGTGATTTCAAGGCAGCGGCCTAGGAAATTTACGCAAACCTTCAACTCTCCTGCTGACATTCTGCGTTACCCTAAAGACACCTATCGGGTGAATGAGGTGGAAGAATATTTAGAGTGCGGCGCTGAGTTGGCCAGTCTCCTCAAAGTCCCAGTAGGATCTTCGTGGTATCACATTGGGGCGGTGCGGAAGCAAGAAGGTTCTGATTTAACGATTGCCTGGTCGGATATTTACATTCTGCCTAAATTTGCCGACCTGACATCTGAGCCTGATCATACTCATTCGATGGTGTACGAGCAGATTGAGCGACGTTTTGATGTGCGTATCGATCGCGCTCAATTAGATGTTTTTGCTTGCGGCGCTTCAGTTGCGATAGCCAAGGCCTTAAGTATTCCAGAGGGCACACCGTGTCTGGCAATTATTCGTCACTATTTTGATGCGAGCGGTAACCCTTTTGAGATTTCTGTGACTTACCACCCCGAAAAACGCTTTGTCTACAGCATGGAATTTCGGGGTTAGTTCGCTGGCTTAGCTAGCAAGATCAAAAACCAGCACTTCGGCTTTTTCACCATCCTTGAGGTGGATTGCTGATTCATCTTGAATTAATAACGCATCACCGCCTGAGAGCGTTTCGCCATTCACATTTAGTGAGCCACGAATCAGGTGTACATAGGCTTTGCGTTGTGGCGAAATCTCGAGCGTTGCGGTTTCGGCGCCATCAAATAAACCAGCATACAGTTTGGCATCCGCATGAATCTTGACGGAGTTATTCTCGCCGATGGGCGAGGCAACGAGGCAGAGTTTGCCTTGTTTAGCTTCTAGTGGAATCGTTTTTTGCTCATATCCCGGTGCAATCTCCAGCGTATTGGGTTCAATCCAGATTTGTAAAAAATGCGTCGTCTGATCTTTTGCATGATTGAACTCGCTATGGGATACCCCGGTGCCCGCACTCATCCGCTGCACATCACCTGGTGGAATACCTTTGATATTGCCCATGCTGTCTTCGTGCGCCAGTTCGCCAGAGAGTACATAGCTAATGATTTCCATGTTGCGATGGCTATGCTTACCAAACCCCATACCGGGCGCCACCCGATCCTCATTAATGACGCGCAAATTGCCCCAGCCCATAAATCGGGGGTCATGGTATCCGGCAAATGAGAAGGAATGAAAGCTTTTGAGCCAGCCATGATCGGCATACCCGCGCTCTTGGGATTTTCTAAGGTATTGCATGCTTTTTCTTCTTCCTGGTTCTGAAAGTGGATAAGCCTATTATCATTGGCTTTATATCATTTTGCTCATAGGCAAACCATGGGAAGTTTTAAGCAAGACTTAAAAGACACAGGCTTAGGCCTGCTAGAGGCTAGCAAAGACAATTGGAATGATTTTTTGCAATTCCTACAAGAGGCATGGGTTTTGCTGTTGCTGCTTTTTTTAGGTTTAGTGACTACATGGTGGTTTGTTGATCCACCGCCACCTAGGCATGTCATCTTGGCAACCGGTTCTGCGGGCGGTGAATATGAAGCGCTAGGAAAGAAGTATGCCGCTTACTTCGCAAAAAAACACATTACCCTTGAGTTGTTGCCTACCAATGGGGCGCAAGACAATATTAATCGTTTGGCAGATCGCAAAGATCCAGTGCAAGCAGCCTTTGTGCAAGCGGGCGTAGCAAAGCCAAAAGATGTACATGGTGTGCAATCTCTTGGCAGCATCAACTATGAACCGATTTGGTTTTTTTATCGCGGTCCCGTTGTCAAGCAAAGTGATTTTGAGCAAATTAACGGCCGCATGAAATATTTTGTGAACGCTAGCATTTCTGTTGGAGTGAAGGGTAGCGGAACCTATGCGCAAGCGATGCATATTTTGGAGGCTGCAGGCTTAGACAAGGGGCCACAGTTTCATTATTTGCCCGGTGCCCAAGCTGTTGCCGCATTGCAAAAAGGCGAGATAGATGGGGTATTCATCGCCGATGGTATTGAAGCTCCCAATATCCAGGCGCTCCTGCATGACCCCAGCCTGCATTTAGTGAACTTCAAGCGTGCCGGGGCTTTTGCACATGCTTTGCCTTGGCTACATGTTTTAAATGTTTCAGAAGGTGGTTTTAATTTAATTCGTAATCTGCCCGATAGGGACATCACTCTTCTAGCAACCACTACGCAATTGTTGATCGATGATCGGATGCATCCCGCGATTCAATTTTTATTTTTGGAAGCCGCTCAGGAAATCAATGGCAAAGGATCTTTCTTTGCGCAACGTGGAGAATTTCCGGCATTCAAGGGCTCAGGATTTCCAGAAAGCCCAGTGGCTGTGCATTTTGAGAAAAAAGGCTCGCCATTGCTGATGGATTATCTGCCATTCTGGTTGGCGGAGTTAGCTAATCGACTCATTGTGGTGCTACTACCATTCTGTGCATTCGCATACCCAGTACTGCTGGCCTTGCCCACCTATCGTAGGCGTCGTATCCAAGTACGCATTAATCGAATGTATGGTGCACTCAAGCAATTTGAGACGGAGCTCTTTAGTTCTTATGATCCTGCCAAGCGGGATGAGTACTTGGCAAAAATTGATCAGATGGAATACGACGCCTTACAGCTTGAGGTGTCTAAGAGTATGTCTGGCGATTACTACGCCTTGCGCACTAGTATTGATTACGTCCGCAATTGTTTAAATCGAGGGGTCCATCCTTATCGATCAGCTCCTTTGGAACAACCCCAGCAGGCTCAAGACTAGTCGCTAATGCTGTTTTTGCTGGGATACTTGAACGAGGCATAGCGCACTACTGCGTTAGCAAGTGCCAGAATCAGGATGGTTACCCCCATTAACAGGATAGCCATATCGGCCTCATGTTTTGTATTGACGAGATCAATAATGAGGCGCGTCACCGCAGTGATCGCAACATAAATCAGGAACCGAACCGGCATGTGATTCGTTTTGAAATAAATGCCGACCATGGCGCCGATTTCTAAATAAATAAACAGTAGCAGTAGGTCTTCAATGGTGGCGGCGCCTTTACTTGCCATGCCTAAAAATGCAACGCCTGCCGACCAGACGGTCGCGGCGCCAATACCAAACAGCGCAATCCGATGAAAAATGGAAACCAGTAAATTGCCAACGGGAACTGTCCATCTTTCCAGAGTGTCTTCCAACTGAGAGGCATCTTTATGTAGGGTAGGTGGCATCTCCATCAATTCTCCTTGGCAAAATACTTTCTGACAGTAAGTATAGGGATCCCTATCATTTAGTAAATAAAAAAATAAGAACCGCTTTTTTCAATGCCTCTAAGTAGGTTTCTAGGCTAAGGCATCAGCCCAAATATTGTGCGCCCAACCCCAGGCATAAGATCCCTCCAGGGTAGATGGGGCCGGGGATAGCCCACCAGCACCATGGACAGCCTCATAGGTTTTCTTTTCTGCAATGTATTGATGCACGCTGGCCACATGAATAGTTTGCTTCTCGTTAACAAAGCTATAGCAAGTATTGTTTAAGACGGGCGCAGGATTGATTTCCCAGTTGCTGAGCTCCGCAACGATTGCCGCTGCCGCAACCTTGGCTTGTTGATTGGCCATATGTCCAGATTTGGGCATAGCCGGGGCTACCTGAATGGAGTCGCCCAGAACATGAATATCTTTTTGGGCAGTCGATTCAAAATTGAGATAGTTCACATTCACCCAACGCCCATTGGAGTTTGCCAATCCAGTATTGACGGCAATTTCACCGGCTTGCATAGCAGGCAAAATATTTAAGACATCAGCTTGAACATCATCTTCCACCTCGACTTTTAGTGTTTTGGTTTTACCGTCTACGGCGATCACATTATTTCTGGGGCGGTAATCGATTAAGCCGGGATATTCTTCGGCCCACACTTTTTTAAAGAGCGCGCCTTTTGAAGTGACATCTTGATTGGCATCTAGGATCAGCACTTTGGATTTAGGTTTGTGCTGCTTTAAATAATGAGCGACCTGGCAGGCGCGCTCATACGGCCCAGGAGGACAGCGGTAGGGGGCCTCTGGAATGCTGATCGCAAATACACCGCCGTCTCGCATGGTGGCAAGTTGCTTATGCAGCGTGACTGTTTCAGGACCGGCTTTCCAGGCTTGGAGGGTGACGCCAGTTTGATTCGCTTGTGCCAAACCTTCAATGCTATTCATGATCAAGCTCACACCAGGCGAAACCACGACTTTGTCATAGCGTAGGGTTTTTCCAGAGGCAAGTTTGACGCTTTTTTTATCTGGATCAATGCTGGTCACGCTGTCTTGTAAGACTTTAATGCCATGGCGTTTACTGAGGTTTGCATAGGATGAGGTGATCTCCGCTAAGCTGCGAGAACCACCTACGACCAGATTCGAAAGGGGGCAAGATAAAAAAGCCGCATTGGGTTCAATTAAGGTGACACGTGCGGTGTTATTGGAGAATAGGCGTAAATACTTTGCTGCAGTAGCACCACCATAGCCACCGCCAATTACCAGAATTTCTGCCTTTTGCAGGTTGGCATGAGCGTACCCACTAAAGCCGGTGATTAAACCGAGTCCAGCAACGCTTTGACTTAAAAAATGGCGACGATTCATCATGGTTCCTTTATGGTTGCTTGCCAAGTTGGCGGGCAATGGTTTCGAGCTGTTCATCGCTGTAGCCCTTGCTTAACTGCGGCATGATCGTTCCCTCACGTGTACCATTTTTGTATGCCAATAGTTGGCTAAGCATTTGCGTGCTAGTGAGTTGGTTGATTAAGGGTATGCCACCCCCAACAACCCCTTTGCCATCAGTACCATGGCAGTTTGCGCAGGTGGCAGCCAGACTGCGTTGATATAGTGCGCTTGCCCCAGATCCCTGGGCGTGGCACAGAGTTCCAAGGGCGGTCAGGCAGCAGAGAAGACTTGCCTCGAAAGCCATTTTT
>CANGEC010000092.1 GCA_947452625.1 Burkholderiaceae bacterium | reverse complement strand
TGCATTGGCTTGGTCGGGTGTTTCTTCAAAGCCGAAACTCTCGGCAAATGCTGCATAGTCATGTGCTGAATACTCAAATGCGTGACCCTTGCGTATTGCACGGGCTGCGTACAGACCTAATAGCTCTGCGGCAGTATCCCGAATTTGTTGAGCGGCCTTGCGTTTGGCTTTGTCCCACTGACCGGAGCCCAATTGATGCAGCGGTGCCGAGTCAGGATCGGAGCCGGCATAGCGGGTGACCATTTGTAGTTGTTGAACAGGCACATATAAGGTGGCCTCGTTGGCGTACACCAAATGCAAAAACTCTTCAAAGATAGGCTCTTGTTTAGGAGGCGCTAGGTTTAGCAAGACCAGGCCTTGGTAGCGCCCAATGCCATGTTCTGCGTGCACTACAGGATCGCCGATCTTAAGCTCTGAGAGATCCTTAAAGAGCATATCAGGATCAGCGCTCTCGCTGTCTTTACCTTTACGGCGTTGACGGGCAGTAGAGGTAAATAATTCCGCTTCGGTAATAACTAAAAGATTTTCTGCGTGCCATAAGAAGCCATTAAAGAGTGGCGCGGTAACCAGGCCAAACGAAGAGTTGCTTTTCATGAACTCGGCAATCGTCTCAAAGCTATCTGGCTTAAGTTGATAAACCACTTGATTGCCAATTCCTGTGACGGCATTGCTCTCTTCAAGCAATTGCCGAATGGATTCCTTGCGACCAGCGCTATCGCTACAAATCAGAACCCGTAATTTTTTATTTGCTACTACCTCACGTAAACGTGCGATAGGATCAGCATCGCGTCGATGTACCGCAATATCCGGAACAGGTAAAAACTGTGAGGCTTCAGTCTCTTCACGATTGAGCACCAAACGTGCATTAGGTTTTAACTTCATGAAGAATTGATCAAGGTCTAGAAATAATTCTTCTGGCGGCAATATCGGCCGGTCAAGATCATGCTTTAGAAATTCATAACGTTGCTTAGTGTCTTTCCAGAATCCTTGGATAGCTTCTTCAACATCCCCAGTGCTTAAAAGCCATACAGGGTCACCCGATCTGGGGAAGTAATCAAAAAGGTTGGATGATTCCTCAAAAAAGAGGGGCAGATAAGATTCAATGCCAGCGCTTGGGATCCCCAAATTAGCATCTTTATAGATTGAACAGCGCGTTGGATCGCCTTCAAATACTTCGCGCCACCGACCTCTAAAGGCGGTGCGCGATGCATCATCAAAGGGAAACTCATGACCAGGCAAGAGTCGCACTTCTTTAACGGGATAGAGGCTGCGCTGGGTGTCGGGATCAAAGGCGCGAATTTGCTCGATTTCATCGCCAAATAAGTCCAAGCGATAAGGCAGACTTGAGCCCATTGGAAAGAGATCAATCAAGCCACCTCGAATACTGTATTCCCCGGGGCGCATGACAGCGCTAACAGGGTCATAGCCTGCTTGCTGCAGTTGAAGCCTGAGGCCAGCTTCGTTAAGTCGATCTCCCTGGCGAAAAAAGAAGGTGTGACCAGACAAAAAACCAGGCGGACCTAGTCGTTGCAGGGCGGTTGTCACCGGCACCAGCACGATGTCACAACTTCCATTTAGTAGCTCATATAGAGTCGCTAAACGTTCAGATACCAAATCCTGGTGAGGGGAGAAGTGGTCATAGGGCAGAATTTCCCAGTCAGGCAGCAAGCGTGTTTTGAGCTGCGGAGCAAATGCAGGAATTTCATCCTGGAGCCGCTGAGCATCTTGCGCCGAAGCGCAAAAGATGATCATGACAGAAAATTGATTGCGGTAGCGCAGGGCTGAATGAGCAATTAATGCTGCATCAGCAGATCCAACCAGCCCCGAAAAGGTAAAGCGCTGCCCAGCCCGGGGAGCGGGAATGGGGGGTGCTGGATTTAATGCATCAGACATCTGTGCTCATTATAGAATCAGGTATGTCATCTGGAATTCAATCGACCCCAAAGTGTCATGCCATTCTGCCCACCGCAGGGTCGGGGTCTAGGCTTGGCGGGGTACTCCCAAAGCAATTTCAGGAGCTTGCCGGCAAGCCCATGTTGGCCTATGCCTTAGAAGCTTTTTGCCAAACGCCAGCAATTCAGAGTATCTGGGTGGGTGTGAATCCCGGATTTATTGATCATCCTATTTTGCAAAACTTAGCCACTAGTGATGCTCCTGTACATTTAGTACCAACCGGTGGCCCCACCCGTCAAGAGACGGTCCGAAACACATTGGCGGCAATGTTGGCTGCAGGTGTATCTGCGGAGGATTGGGTGCTGGTTCATGATGCTGCGAGACCAGGTATCACTCCAGCATTAATTGGCAAATTAATTGCTGCAATCATACCAACGCAGTCAGGTGGAATTTTGGCTATGCCGGTAGCTGATACTCTGAAGTTGGCAGACTTAAACTCAGCGCTTGCTGGTAGTTACGCACATATTGAAAAAACAGTTTCTCGCAATCATTTGTGGCAAGCCCAAACACCGCAAATGTTTCCGCTCTTGCAATTGCACGATGCGCTTGAGGAGGGTATTTGCCAAGAGGCTGATATTACCGATGAAGCTAGCGCCATGGAGTTGGCTGGTGTAAAGCCATTATTGGTTGAAGGCGCTATGCGCAATTTCAAGGTAACCCATCCCGCTGATTGGGAGTTAATGCAAGAATTACTCCGCCCATCTTCTTCGTCTTAGATTGCCAAGAGCTACTTTCATGACAGCAAACCCACACATTCCGCAATTTCGTATTGGCCAAGGGTACGATGTGCATGCCTTAGTACCAGATCGCAAGTTGATCTTGGGTGGCGTGCAGATTCCTTGTGAAAAAGGCCTGATTGGCCACTCTGATGCAGATGCCTTGCTGCATGCAATCACTGATGCCTTGCTAGGTGCTGCAGGATTAAATGATATTGGTCAACTCTTTCCTGACGATGACCCACGCTTTAAAGATATGGATAGCCGGATTTTGTTACGTGCTGCCCTACAAAAAGTGCAAGCAGCGGGATTTCAGATTGGAAATGTGGATGCCACCATTATTTGCCAAAAGCCCAAGTTGGCTAGCTTCCTGCCCGAAATGGTCCGCCATATCGCCGCTGATCTCGGTGTGACCCCTAGCCACATCAATATCAAAGCCAAGACCAATGAGTCTTTAGGGCACTTGGGCAGGGGAGAGGGTATTGCCGTCCATACTGTTGCCTTGCTTTACAAGGCTTAGCACCCAATTTGATGATTGGAAACCCCTCTAAAGCATCCTAGAATGCGCCATTCGGAGTTTGTCTATACCAACAAGATCCTCCAAATACGCTGAGCATTGTAGAATTAGCGTCTTTAGAGTGAAGTTTAAGCTCGGTAGTAGTTTGCGGAGTTCGCGAGGATGGCGAAATTGGTAGACGCACCAGGTTTAGGTCCTGACGCCAGAAATGGTGTGGGGGTTCGAGTCCCCCTCCTCGCACCACAAGTTAGCTACTTGGCTTGGACTTCACATATCCTGATTTCAAAGAAGAGACGAGAATGGCTGTGCAGATAGAAAATTTAGGTCAATTAGACCGCAAGATGACCCTAGAATTCGCTCGTGCCGATTTGGCAAAAGCGCGCGAAGCCCGTTTGGCTAAGGTTGGTAAGACCATGAAAATGGCCGGCTTCCGTCCAGGAAAAGTTCCCAAGAATATTGTTGAAAAACAATATGGCATGCAAGTAGATTTTGAAATTCAATTCGACAAAGCTTCTGAATTGTTCTTTGAGCTCAGCCAAAAAGAAGGCATCCTGCTTGCAGGTCAGCCACGTCTTGAGCCAAAGAGTGAGCTTGATGCTGACAAAATTGTCTTTGATGCTTTCTTTGAAGTATTGCCTGAAGTCAAAATCGGCGACTTCAGCAAAGCAGAGGTGGCGAAGTACTCCACCACCATTGCGGATGCTGAGATCGATCGCGCCTTAGATGTGCTGCGTAAACAACAAGTTCACTATCACCCTCGTGGCGAAGCGGGTCCACATGGTGACGGTGGCGCCAATACTGCCGCTCAAGCCGGCGACCAAGTTGTGATCGATTTTGTTGGCAAGATTGATGGCGTAGAGTTTGCTGGCGGTAAGGCGGAAAACTTTGAGTATGTCTTGGGCGAAGGCCGTATGTTGCCAGAGTTTGAGGCGGCTACCTTAGGCCTCAAAGCAGGCGAGAGCAAATCTTTTCCTTTAAGCTTCCCGGCCGACTATCACGGTAAAGATGTTGCTGGCAAAACGGCAGAATTTACAATTACCGTTAAGAAAGTCAATTGGGCGCATTTGCCTGCAGTTGATGATGCCTTCGCATTGTCTTTGGGTGTCACCGAGGGTGGTGTTGCCAAGATGCGTGAAGAGGTTAAGGAGAATTTAGAGCGCGAAGTAAAGCGTCGCATCACCTCTTTGCTAAAAAATGAAGTGATGGAGCAAATCGATAAGAATTGTGAATTAGATGTGCCCAAGTCTTTAGTGGCTTCTGAGCAAGAGCGTTTGGTTCAGTCAGCAAGACAAGATCTCATGCAACGCGGAATTCCGAATGCTAAAGATGCGCCAATCCCTGTAGAAATGTTTGCAGAGCAAGCGACTAAGCGTGTCCGTCTTGGCCTCATCTTGGGTGATCTGGTGAAGCAACAAAATTTAGCTGCCACAGCCGATCAAATCAAGGCTGAGATTGAAGAGCAGGCTGCCACCTATGAAGATCCTAAAGAAGTGGTGCGCTGGTTTTACAGCAACCCGAACCGTCTCAAAGATATCGAGAACTTAGTGCTAGAAGACAATGTGATTAAGTACTTCACATCATTGGCCAAGGTTAATGAGAAGGTAGTAAGCTTTGAAGAACTTAGCAAATTAAATTGATTTAACGGGGCGCACTTACATGAACCAAAACCATTTCCAGTCTGAATATATAGAGCCTAAAGGTTTGGGCTTGGTTCCAATGGTGATCGAAACCTCTGGTAGAGGTGAGCGCGCCTATGATATTTATTCACGCCTCTTACGAGAGCGAGTTGTCTTCTTAGTTGGCGAAGTAAACGATCAAACGGCTAATTTGGTGATTGCTCAATTATTGTTTCTTGAGAGCGAAAACCCAGATAAAGAAATTTCTCTGTATATCAACTCGCCTGGCGGATCAGTTTCTGCCGGCTTGGCGATTTATGACACCATGCAATTTATCAAGCCACACGTCAGCACTTTGTGCATGGGTATGGCTGCTAGCATGGGTGCATTCCTGCTTTGTGCTGGGGAAAAAGGGAAGCGTTATGCCTTGCCTAATTCTCGCGTCATGATTCACCAGCCCTTAGGCGGTGCTCGTGGCCAAGCATCCGATATTGAAATTCAGGCCCGAGAAATTCTATACTTGCGCGAGCGATTGAATCAGATTTTGGCTGATCGTACAGGTCAATCAATTGAGACGATTGCAAAAGATACTGATCGTGATAACTTTATGTCGGCAGAACAAGCTCGCGAATATGGCTTGATCGACAAAGTGATCGAAAAACGTCCTTAAATTCATCAATAGATTAGGCCATTCCCTTTGAGCGATACAACATCTTCCGCTAGTTCAGAAAAAACACTGTACTGCTCCTTTTGCGGCAAGAGTCAGCATGAAGTAAAAAAGCTCATTGCAGGTCCGTCTGTTTTTATTTGTGACGAGTGTATCGATTTATGCACCGATATTATTCAAGAGGAAGTTACAAAACTTCCCAAGACTGATGGAGCAGAAGAGGCATTACCCACGCCACATCAAATTCGTGAAAACTTAGATCAATATGTGATTGGTCAAGATTTAGCTAAAAAGACTTTGGCGGTAGCGGTTTATAACCATTACAAGCGACTTCAGTATTTGCCCAAGCCTAAAAAAGCCAAGCTTGATAAAGACGGCAAGCCCGTTGAATCTGCGGACAAAAAGGAATCCAAGACTCCTGCTAAGGCAATGGTAGATGGTGTTGAGTTAGCTAAGAGCAACATTTTGCTGATCGGTCCTACCGGTTCAGGCAAAACCTTGCTGGCACAAACCTTGGCCCGTATGCTTGATGTGCCGTTTGTCATGGCTGATGCGACAACCTTGACTGAAGCAGGGTATGTTGGCGAAGACGTAGAAAATATTATTCAAAAGTTGCTGCAAGCCTGCGACTACAACGTAGAAAAAGCACAACGCGGTATTGTTTATATCGATGAGATTGATAAGATCTCGCGAAAGTCTGATAACCCTTCTATTACCCGCGATGTATCGGGTGAGGGCGTACAGCAAGCACTCCTGAAATTGGTTGAAGGCACCATGGCTTCGATTCCTCCGCAAGGTGGTCGCAAGCATCCTAATCAAGACTTTTTACAGGTCGATACGACCAACATTTTATTTATCTGTGGTGGCGCATTTGATGGTCTTGAAAAGGTCATTCAGCAACGTACCGCCAAGACCGGGATTGGCTTTAATGCAACCGTCCCCGGAAAAGATGATCGCGGTGTAAGCGATTTACTGATTGAAGTTGAGCCTGAAGATCTGATTAAGTTTGGTCTTATCCCTGAATTAATCGGTCGTTTGCCAGTTGTTGCTACTTTGGCACAATTGGACGAAGAGGCCTTGATTCAGATTCTGACTGAGCCTAAAAATGCTCTTGTTAAGCAATATCAAGCGCTATTAACGATGGAAGGTGCGGAACTTGAAGTCAGAAATGAAGCACTTTCCGCCATCGCCAAGAAAGCCATTGCGCGCAAAACTGGTGCACGTGGTTTGCGCTCAATCCTGGAGGGCTCTTTAATGGATGTCATGTATGACTTGCCTTCATTAAAGAACGTTTCCAAGGTGGTTATCGACGAATCTAGCATCCAGGAGGGTGGCAAACCCCTTTTGGTCTACAAACAGGATCCAGAGTCACTGGATTTGAGCAAAAAAGCATAGTTTTTTAGTATTTTTTGCAGTTTTTGCTCTATTTTTGGGTGTTTTTGGCATTTTCACCCCTTGTTTTTCTCTAGAACACGCCCATATAGGTAGTATCCTATTCCTTAATAAACCCTCTCTATAGTGTTTTTGCTATTTTGAGAGATTTTAAGGATCGAACTATTTTGGAGGTATTGCCCCATGTCTGGCCACTTATTGTTACCCTCAGAGCCGATTCAATTACCACTACTCCCCTTAAGGGATGTGGTTGTATTCCCCCATATGGTGATTCCTTTATTTGTAGGGCGCCCAAAATCCATTAAGGCTCTTGAGGCCGCCATGGAAACCGGCAAAAATGTCCTGTTAGTAGCTCAAAAGACTGCAGCCAAGGATGAGCCTGGCGTTGAGGATCTCTACGAAGTAGGGTGTATTGCCAATATTTTACAAATGCTCAAATTGCCTGACGGTACTGTAAAGGTATTGGTTGAGGGTGTGCAGCGCGCTGAAGTTAGTCAAGTGGAAGATAGCTTGGGCT
>CANGEC010000091.1 GCA_947452625.1 Burkholderiaceae bacterium | reverse complement strand
TTTTATATGGTGCGCCCGAAGAGATTCGAACTCCTGACCCCTTGGTTCGTAGCCAAGTACTCTATCCAGCTGAGCTACGGGCGCGTGAGGCGTGAATTATACGCGAAATAGGGTTTATTTCCAGCAAAAAACACCTAAAACACTATATAACTGCCATTATTTGGCGGAGAGCGAGGGATTCGAACCCTCGATACAGATTTAAGCCCGTATGCTTCCTTAGCAGGGAAGTGCCTTCGACCACTCGGCCAGCTCTCCGTTTTGTTGCTGTATTGCGAGGGCGTAACAATACTCGATTACGCCCTAAAAATCAATCTAAGCTTATGAACATCATGGCGAAGAAGTAAGTGTTTGTCCATCTCCTGTCCAACGGAGATATTAAATGGCATCAATTCGTAAACGCAATGGCAAGTGGCAAGTCCGAATAAATCGTGAAGATATATCAGTCACAAAGACCTTCCTTAATAAAAAAGATGGTGAAACGTGGGCGCGGCTTACCGAAGTGGCAATTGAACGTGATGAGTTCACACCCAAAACTAAGAAGTCCACAGAGACACTCGGTGATTTATTTGACCAATACAACAAAGAGGTTGCGCCCTTACATAGGTCTAAAACAACAAGCTTCATGCTTGCTAGTTTGAAAAGCAAGTTGGGGGATGTTCGAATCGATGTATTTAATGCACGTAACCTTGCAGTTTGGCGTGATGAAAGGTTAAAAGAAGTTAAGGCTGCCTCCGTATTACGAGAATTGAATACCTTGTCTGCTATGTTGAATCATGCTCGTAAGGAGTGGTGCATCAAAATTAGTAACCCAGTAACTGATATTAAACGTCCATCGGCTGGTGCATCTAGAACAAGGCGATTGATAGATGACGAAGAGTCAAAACTTATAGATGCCCTCCCTGCTTTATATGGAAATATTCTCAGGTTCACATTGGCAACAGCTATGCGTAGGGGTGAAGTGTTGTCATTACTGTGGTCAAACGTTGATTTGGAAGCTGGAGTAGCCGTTTTGCCTTTAACTAAAAATGGTGAGATGAGACGTGTACCACTATCAAAAGATGCCATTGTAACTTTAAAGCAACAAAGGATTTCGCCTATTCAGTCAATAGCAGGAAGGGTCTTTGATGTAACACAGATTGCCTTAGATAAAGCATGGCGTAGGGCTTGTAAAAAAGCTGGAATTAGCGGACTTAGATTCCATGATTTGCGACATGAAGCAATATCAAGATTTTTTGAGATTGGGTTGAACCCCATGGAAGTAAGCAGTATAAGCGGCCACAAAACGCTACAGATGCTAAAACGCTACACTCATCTAAAAGCGGAGGACTTGGTAAAAAAGCTTGGCTGATTCGTAGCGCGAAGTGATTTGGGTACTGGTTGAAGATTCGGATTCATACTCAACTGAGCTAGATACCTATAAAAAATTGAACGAGTGCAAAATTATTTGTTGATCAGTGAGAATCATAAGCAGTCATAAGCAATCAACAGATATCAGTCAATATCAAACTAAGTTATTGATTATAAAAGATATTGCAAGCGGTTAAGTATCTTATTAGAATGGAATTATTAAGCGGCATGTGCGATAAATACGCACCAAAATCACCCATGATGCCATTCTAATACTGAGCTATGTATCAGTAATTGAACGACAGAAAACGGAGAATAAATTTGTTTAATAAATGTAGGACAGCGAACTCACGCTCGCTTTATATGAACTTGCCTCTAAATATGTAGCTAGGTTTCCCGCCAGTATTCTGCATATTTAGAGGCTTAATAGAAAGCTTTTTTATATGACTAAGAATATCACTAATGTAGTTTTAAATCAACAAGTTAATAAAGATAGATGCCCAGTATCGTTGTTTGAGGGTATAAAATCTACCACCGCTAAAATATATGATTTGCATTGGGAAAAAGTATGCGCGGAACTGGCTAATCCGTTTATTTCGGATACTAAAGATGTTCCACTTTTCGGCCCATATAGTCTAAGCATTGCGAAACGTGCCAATAACAACGTAATTGAAGTTTCATTGCTTGTTTTTGATATTGATGACCCCCAAGGAAGGTCTGCTCAGGAAGTTATTAACCTAGTTCAAGACTATGACGCAATCATTCACAGCACATGGTCACATACTGAACTAGAGCCTCGCTATCGTTTAATTATTAGGTTGTTAAGCCCTGTACCTGTTAAGCATTTCACTAATTTTAGAAATGGGTTTTTGTCACTTAATCCAACATTAGCGACAATCATTGATCAGGCTTGTTCTGACGTTTCCAGAGCCTATTACATATTCAGTCACCCCATCGAAAGAAGTTGTTGTGCAGAGTTCGTTAGAAATCATGGAGCCCCCCTCGACCCGACGACTTGTTTAATTCCATCACAAGCAAATCAAACTACTTCAGCAACTATGACTCCACTTGCACCATCTAGCGTTCAAGTTGGTGGACGAAACACGGCTTTGACCAGTTATGTTGGTAGCATCATTAACAAGGGATTGAGTTTTAGCGATACTTTGACTTTGGCCTTGTCTTGGAATCAATCATTACCTCAACCATTAGATGTCAATGAGGTGACAAGAACACATTCAAGCATTTGGAAAAAGCATCATCTTAATAACCCTGCTGCTCAAGCAAATACTTCAGCGGTAGTCTCCACTACAAGTAACTTTCGTTTAATCTCAGCAGGTTCATTGCTAGCTTCACCACCACAACCACGTAGTTGGCTTATTAAAGGCTTTCTACCCAGTAAGATAGTGGCAGCGCTTATCGCAGCTGGTGGAACAGGTAAAAGCTATCTAGCAATGCACATCGCTGTCTCTGTAGCGTCAGGGTCTAGTCTCTTTGGGGAGCTCATACCAACCAAACCAGCTAAAGTTGTATTTATCAGTGGTGAGGACGATGAAACCGAACTTAAGCGTAGGCTTCATGCCGTGACACAAGGCATGCCCACAGCCCTCAGAACTGCCATTGACACCAATTTACATTTTATTGATTTGGCTGATGCTTTTGAATTATTCACCCAGAAACCAACTGTCGGTGAAGTTCAGATAACTGATGTGCCTGTGAAGCTTACAGAAGCTATTAAGCAAATAGCTGGTGAGACAGTAGACCTTATTATTATTGACCCTATATCTCGCTTTAGAGGTGGTGAAGAAAATGCAGCCTCCGATACAACTCGCTTTGTTCAATCACTACAGTACTTACGAGACCATCTAGGGGCAACAGTATTAGCTCTTCATCATGTTAACAAGGGTGCGAAAGCTAACGGTACATCCCAGAATAATGCTCGTGGTTCTAGTGCGTTTATTGATGGAGTGCGTTTGGTTTATGAACTCAACGCATTAAGTGAGACTGAGACTGAAAAAGCTTATGGCAAACAAATCATCATGCCGAGGGTTCTAACTCTTAGTTGTGTGAAGACAAATTATGGAATGCCAATAGATCCATTAACTTTGTGTAAGCGAACAGATGGAACGTTAGCGCAATTTGGTATGCAAGCTGGTCAGCATCAAGACCTGTCTATCCTTCAAGAAATTAAGCTTAACCCTATCTCTAAAACTCAATTCAAAAAAGCCTATGGGTCTGTAACAGGTAAGTTTGGTTTGTCTGAAAAAGCACTCGTTCGTAAATTGGAAGACTTGGAGAAGCAAGGTCATTTGATAACACCAACACGTGGAGCGATGCAGCTAACACCAAGTGGTAGTTCTTTGGTAGGTCCATAAGGGCAAGGGGCAAACGAAAGGGCGGGTTGATTTGTCTATAATATTGATTTATATGGATATTTTACTTATACGAGCGGGAAAGGGCATGCCCTTTCCTCTCCAAGAACCTTGATTTTACAGGGGTTTATAAGGGCAACCCTATATATAAATAGCACCCTCAAAGGGTGCCTTTATGGATTAATAAAATGAACGATAAATATAAACATGTATGTATTCATGAAATGTCTCACTTGGTGGTTTATTTATACTTGGGCGGCTCACCTGATGACATACGAGAAATGCAAGTAAAACCAAACAATGGCTACTTGATCGCCTTTTCACACTCTATAGCATTAAATTACTTCACACATGCTTGCTTGGCACTTGCAGGTGCGATCAGCGACTCCTTGATAAGTGGCGAAATCGAGTATCAAGGTGATATTGATGAAGCAAAGGGAAGAATGAGACAAGGATTAATACAGCGAGGTGTAAGTCAGCAAGACTTAGAGCGAACTTTTGATTTCGAGTACCAAATTGCTTGGGATTTTACTCGGTCGATTCTAGTTGAGCAAACTCAAACGATATTGCAATTGGCAGCTGAGGCTGATGGATTAGTTAATACACAAAAGAAAATAAGCCGAACAAAAATTCAAAAACTTTCTTGGAATTTATTAGGAGTATGGCGAAAAAAAGTGGTTCATTATTACCCTAGGTCATCAGATGTTAGCATTGATTTATTGGCTTCCTTTGCATAGGTCAGTGCTATATTAGAAAAACGTAAGGAGCCCATATGCCCCTATCCAGCATAACAAAGCATCGCGCGAAGCAATGCACTGCCAAGTCAAAAAGAACTGGTCTCCCTTGTAAGAACCCAGCAGCTTATGAATGTAGAGCTTGCCGTATGCACGGAGCACGCAAAGCCGAATCTATCAAACGGGGTGAACAACACCCAAACTTCGTGCACGGCAATCGCACACTAGAAGCTCAAGCAGAACAAAGTGCCACTTCTCGCAGACTACAACAGATTGAAGATGCTATGCACCTTCTGGGTATGACCACAGCTAAACGGTCACGAGGCCGAAAAGCGAATGGGTACTGCAAAATTAATTTGGTTAACGAGGTTAAAAAGGTTCTCGAGGATTGCTAGGTTAACTTGATGGCCTGTGGACTTATACAACCTTGACATTGAATTTCTTTACCACTTCTTGATTACGCCAAAAGGCATCTTGCTCAAATCGACTAAAAATATCAGGAGGGAGTATGGTGTTACGTTTATGTTCTTGTACTTTAGGACGTATGGTATGAAGCCCAGGTGTTCCGGCACGTTGGTCAAACTCAGCCACATCAAACTTAATATTATTAAAGTCGTGCGCAAACACTGGCTCACCAATAAACGCATAAATTTGTTCTAGCGCATAGGCTGGGTCTTTCACCAGTGTTTCATACTGAACCAGTAGCAGTTGTTTAGGTGCATGCTCACCGAAGTAAGCCTGTTTTAATGCATTAAAGGCATAGCCTACCATTCCATTTCCACCTGCCACCCCATCTACTCTTGAATAAACGGTGCCGCCACTTAAATAATTAAAGATAGAGGAAGGTTGGAATACGTTCTTATCTACCAAGCGTTCAATGCTATCAATAATCCACGGCATGTCTCTGACACAGGCAATAATTTTAGCATCGGGGTAAAGGGTGTTAATGAGCGTTGAGTGAGCGCACCAAGCACGACTCGTATCAAAAATCACCTCGGCTTTATTCCCTTTATAAAAGCCCTCAATCACTGACCTGATAATCGTTTCACGTTGCTGGTCATCAATAAACACTGAGAATTCATTCTGGCCACTCATGCGTTCTAACAAAGAACCAACCAATCCGGCCAAGGGTCCGCTCATGCTCGCATGAAACCGAGGATTCTGAGTAAGTAGCGCTGAGAGAAGGGTTGAACCTGCACGTGGAAGACCTGAGATGAAGTGATAGGTAGACATAAAAATTCTATTAAGTAAGGCGTTAAATAAAGGGCCATCTTAAATCATGAAGACTCGTTCTAGCAAATTTAAGTCTTAACAATATCTCCTATATTTAAAATAATAATACGTCTGCAATGCATGCTATGGGTGTCTTGGCAGACAAAAGGAGAAGTGATAATATTCTGTTAATTGTCTGTTTAATAATCTTTCGGGTCTTTGATAATGAATCATATTTACCGTGTTATTTACAATCATTACCTAGGGATTGTTCAAGTTGTTTCTGAAAAGACCCGATCAAAGTCTAAAACCAAATCTAGTAACGTCAATAAAACTGTATCCCCACAAAAATCATCCTCCCTCGTTTTAATTCAATTAGCAACGGGAGCAATGTTTTCTATATATGCACATATAGGTGCGGCCCTACCATCTTGTATTTCTGCATCTTCAGGAGCAAGTTATTCAGGAACCTGTAACGGATCTGCTGGCTACGTCGGTAACCAGGGTGCCGCGGGCGTTAACAATTCAATAGGTGATGGCGGTAATGGCGGTTATGGCGGTTATGGCGGTTATGGTGGCGCGGGTATAAGCATTACAGGATCAGGCACCACAAATATTATCCCTAATCCCTCAATTACAGGTGGCGTTGGCGGTGCTGGTGGGACTGGCGGTGCCGGCGGTACTGGGAAAACAAGCGGAATTGGTAATGGCGGTAATGGCGGTTATGGTGGTAATGGCGGTTATGGTGGCGCGGGTATAAGCATTACAGGTTCAGGTACCACAAATATTACTAATAACACAGGCAAATCAATCTCAGGTGGCGTTGGCGGTGCTGGTGGGACTGGCGGTGCCGGCGGTACTGGTTATTATGATGGTAATGGCGGTAATGGCGGTAATGGCGGTTATGGTGGCGCGGGTATAAGTATTGCAGGATCAGGCACCACAACGATTACAAATGGTGGTTCAATTACAGGTGGTACTGGTGGTACTGGTGGTACTGGTGGTACTGGTGGTACTGGCCGTTATGATGGTTATGGCGGTTATGGCGGAAATGGTGGCGCAGGGATAAGCATTACAGGATCAGGCACCACAAACATTAAAAATTACACGGGTGGATCAATTACCGGTGGTGCTGGGGGGGGCGGCGGTGCTGGCCGTTATGGTTATAATTCTGGCGGTAATGGCGGCGCAGGGATAAGCATTACAGGATCAGGCACCACAAACATTAAAAATTACACGGGTGGATCAATTACCGGTGGTGTGGGTGGTTATTATGGCAATGGTGGCGCGGGGATAAGCATTGCAGGGTCAGGTACCACAACGATTACAAATGGTGGTTCCATTACAGGTGGTGTGGGCGCTGATTATATCGATGGTGGAGCAGGGATAAGTATTGGTATTGCAGGATCAGGTACCACAAACATTAACAATAACTTAGGCGGTTCAATCACCGGCGGTGCTGGGGGTTATAATGGCACTGGTGGAGCAGGGATAAGTATTGCAGGATCAGGTACCACAAATATTACTAATAACACGGGTGGATCAATTACCGGTGGTACTGGAAGTAATTATGGCACTGGTGGAGCAGGGATAAGCATTTCAGGTACAGGCACCACAACGATTACAAATGGTGGTTCCATTAAAGGTGGTTATGGTTATTATAATGGTGGAGCAGGGATAAGCATTTCAGGTACAGGCACCACAACGATTACAAATGGTGGTTCCATTACAGGTGGCGCTAGTTATTATGGATGGGATGGTATTTTCAACTCTGGAACTATTGGCACTCTTACCAACAATGGCAG
>CANGEC010000090.1 GCA_947452625.1 Burkholderiaceae bacterium | reverse complement strand
TTGATCTTCAAAATTTCACGGTAATCCGTAGTAGCTGTTTTAGCCTCAACTAAATCAGCCATTTCTTTGAGGCGTAGCTCATTGGTTTCAGCAATGTGAATGTCTTTCACTAAAGAGCTTGCTCTAGCCGCTTCCGTACGTATACCGCCACACCATCCAGTACCAATAATGCCAAGATTAATCTGCTTCATGTCTCCACCTTATTTTTATATGAAATACCAATACCCAAACCAACAAAACTCAATCTATCGAACCGTTTTACGGGCGATCACAACGTTATCAAACACTAAATTCTGCGTCCAGATCCAGCGCGCACCAGAAAATAATTCAGGGTAGCGTGTATAGGCTGGCAAACTATTCACCCCAATATCCTCATCGGTATATTCCCAGGCGCGGGGCCAATTTAAATCATTAAAGCGCTTCGTTTCCCAATTGGCAGGAATTGGATAGTGAATCGCAAAACATTGATCTTTGCAATCTGGTTTTTTAGCGAAAGGATGCACGCGACCTTTCAAAGGTGTGTCATGGACATTGCCTTTTTCTACCACTTCAGAAGGATTATTCAACGGAGCTATATAAAAAGTTTGCGCCTTCCAAGAGCTATCAGTCACTGTGCCATCGTTAAACTTAGCAATCAAACCGCCATCGCCTGGATACCACTGACTGGTTTTCTCGGTAACCGGCACTGGAAACTGTTCCATCCCTAAGCCCAAGTGCTCATCCCAATCAACCAATAAAAAAGCCATGGTGTAAGGACGCTTCACCTTGAATTTCACGATCGCTGAGTTGAACGGTGTATAGGGCGTATTGTCTACAGAAACCAATTTGCCATTCACCCACATCTCGTAATAATTATCAGCAACGATATAACCAGTAATCACCTCACCATCAGGATCAACCACTACCACCGGAACATCTTTGGCGGATACTTCGGCAGTATTTTTTGGTGTGATCTGCGCACACTCGCTATAAAGATCAGAGCTTTTAGGTCCTAGTCCTTTTTGGAGTGCGGTTTCAGCCGGCATAATAATCACAGTGCCGTCAGTAGCGGTAATTTTGCCCACTGAACTCAGGCGATGATTGGCCACCGTCACTGGACACTTATAGAGAGTCTCAATGAACGGTGTTGCTGGACCCTGAGTCACCATACGTTTATAAACAGTGTTATCAGGATCTAAGGCAGGCTCTCCCGCAGCATTCGCGGACTGGCAACTAAGAGCAGCAAGAATCAGAAATGTAGACCGCAAAAGTACCTGTTTCAAACTCATTGACTGCCCCCTATTAATCATTATTTTTATGCCTTAATTGCAGCGTTTACTCGTGGCATCACCTCAGTAGCAAACAACTCCATAGAGCGTTTTGCCAACTTTGGATCCATCCAATCATGACCAGCATATAACAATTGGCCAAAATCGCCTACATTCTCCCTAAATTTCAGTATTTGATCCACGACTGAGTTGACCGTACCAGCCAAAACGAGCTTTTTGGTAACGTATTCAGGAGTGATATCGGAATCAGGCATGTTTTGATCTGTTTTAAACAGATTGCTACGGCCACCGCCACCAACCAACTTACGGACCAACTGTTTAAAGTAAAAATGGTACGGACCACCCTCTTCATAGGCATAACGCTGAGCTGTTGCCTCGTCATCCGCCACAAAAATACTTTTTGCAATGCGCCATTCATCCGGATGAGCAACCGCACCAACTGCCTCACGACCTTCAACATATTTTGGCCAGTGGGTTTTAACCCACTCAGGCATTAAGAATGGCGCTGAAATTGGCTGCCAACCACGTTTAGCCATCTCAGTAACACCCTTAGAGAAAGGTGCAACCGCAGTACCAACAATCAATGGATGGGGTTTTTGCAAAGGCTTCATGATGAATCCCTGGCCAATCTCAGGAATCATGGTTTTCTCAACCGAGACATTCCAATAGTCACCCTTAATGTTGTAAGGAGGATCAGATTCCCAAATTTTCAAAACGGTATTAATGCCTTCCACAAACATCGCATTACGATCCTTGTCGAAATTGCCAAAGACTTCCGCATCTGACATCAAGCCGCCTGGGCTGATACCCATAATGAAGCGCCCTTCTAAGAGATGATCGAGCATTGCTGCTTGAGCAGCAATATGGGCGGGATGAGAGTTTGGTACGTTAATAGTTCCAGTACCCAACTTAATATTTTTTGTTTGACTGATCAATGAGGCCAAGAAGATCATGGAAGAGGTTACGGTCTCAGCAGCATCTGTTACGTGCTCACCTACGTAGGCCTCACTAAAGCCAAGCTTGTCGGCCAAAATAATAGCCTCTTGGTCTTCTTTCAAGGTTTCCAAAAGATTGCGGCCTGGTGGGTGCAGGGGCATCATAAAGGTGCTGTATTTCATAATTTTTTCCGTTTGCTAAAAATGTTGATGAATTAAATCTGTACTGAATCTCAGTTAAACCTGTACTGCCTTGGCATAGTTACCATTGCAAAACAACAAAGCATCTTTTTTCAAATAGTTATAACGCTCAATTTGCCCTAAAAATAAAATGTGATCACCCACCTCTTGCGAGCTAATAGCCTTGCATTCAATATTCGCCGCGCAATCATCTATGACAGGGAGCTCGCCCAATCCCTTGCTAGTGCTAACACCGGCAAAACGATCTTCTGCAGCTTTTGAAAACTGGTTTGATAAGGGCAACTGGTCCATTGAAAGGACATTTATCACAAAGCGTGAGCAATGCAAAAAAGCTTCGAGGCTTTTGGATTGTTTAGAAAGGCTCCATAAGACAATGGGGGGATCCAAAGAAACGGAGCTAAAAGAATTCGCCGTTAAGCCGACCTTGCGCCCTACCGCATCTAAGGTAGTAACAACAGTTACACCTGTGCCAAAACAACCAAGCACGTTGCGCAACTCTCGAGAGTCAAATTTGTCCCCGCAGACCTCTAAATGCATGCTGTCTCCAACCGATTTATATTTTTAAATGCACTTAAGTAATCAATTGATCATTTATAAGTGAGCAATTGATCTACAACAATTAGTATAAACCCTTACTTATGAGCCTGGACCAGCTTAGGAACAATCTCTTTTGCGCCCACCATAAAAGAAGTGATTGTTTGCTCAATAATGGCATCCACATCTAGCGCTAAGGGAGAGCTAAAGATCCAAAGGCGCTGACCCAAATAGAAAACTCGAGCATTAATACCCCAAACCAGCTCAACCTCTTCCTCCATCAGCGGCACCTCATCAAAGCCAGGCAAACCGAGTTCAGCACGTAACTCAGCAGCAATTGGAGCTAAGACCCGATTTCTTAAGAAATTGAGATAACGCGTATTAATATCCTCGCCGCGTAAACCCGAAAACATAAAAATTCGAACCCAGTCATACGTCAAAGCAACCCTTGCATAGTCCTTGTAGAGCCTTAAAAGCCGACTCTCCAGTGGAACATTGCGATCAGCAATAATGGCTTCCCAATAGGGATTCCAGCGACCAACATAAACCTCTTGATACACCCTCTCGATGAGAGCGGCCTTAGTCGGGAAATAACGAAAGATCAGGGATTGCGTGACACCCAAGCGCCTGGCCAATTCACGAGTGTCCCCATCGAACCCTACTTCCGCAAAGAACGCAACGGCAGCCTGCACGATCTCACGATCGCGATCTTCACGCTTCATGCGTTTCTTGATTGGTGCCACTTCCTCTAAAACGGTCATATTCAAAAAGTCATTTGGCAGTTAAGCAACACTCGGAATTTTTTCAATCTGTCCACTCTCAGCAGATTTCATGATTGATTCCAGCGCGGCAACATTGGCCAACATTTCTGCAGTCGTTACAGGGTATGGTGCAACTCCACGCACACCATTCGCAAAGGCTTCGAGATTGGCACGGACAATCGTGTGCGGCGCTTCATAGTGGGTATGTTTTTCTTCCCCGCTTAAGACAGTACTAATATCCCAACCCGTTGGGTTCTCTGGATGGGTTCTGTCACGCACCTCAATCCAACCCTTAGATCCATAAACAGTAAAGCGCCCATCAAAGGGGGTAGCCAAAATGGCGCTAATCAAAGCAGTTGCACCACTCTTAAAACTGAGCATGATGGCTAAGGTATCGCCATTGGCAAAATTACTTGCCAGGGTATTAAGACGTGCCAAAACATTATCAGCTGGCCCCAGGATGGAAATAGCCAAATCCACTAAGTGAATTCCTGTTGCGGAGAGCGGTCCACAGGGTGCCAACTCCTTAGACAAGCGCCAGTTATCTGGTGGCAAAGCAAAGAATTTGTCCTGACTAAAGTTACCTTCAATTTGCAGGATCGTACCTAAATCACCATTGGCAATCCGACGACGCAGATCAATAATGGCCGGCTCAAAACGTCTTTCATGGCCAATCCCCAACATTACATTAGCAGCCTTACAGGCGGCAACCGCTTGAACAGCATCCGTAAAGGTCAGGCACAGCGGCTTCTCACAGAAAACATGCTTACCCGCTTTGGCTGCTGCAGCGATTTGAGCAGCATGTAATTTGTGTGGCGTGCAAAGCACCACTGCCTCAACATTGGGGTTAGCAATCGCATCATCAAAGTTGCTTGATACCGTAAAACCTTGAGCAGCCCCTAGTGTTTGCGCTGCAAGTCGAGGCGCCTCTTCTTGCTCAACGACCATTTCTACTTTTAATAAGGGGCTCGATTGCAAGGTTGCAACGATCGTCTTACCCCACCATCCATAACCAATAACAGCCACACGCAAAGCTGATTGACTCATGTTATCTATCTCCTATTTTTTATGTCTGTTTTTATGAATTGGTCTTCAGAAAACTGGTAACTGCATCAGTGAATTGATCCTCACACTCAACATTAGAAATATGAGCGGCATTGAGCTCTAGGTAAGTAGAGTTCTTCAACGCCTCACGCACACATGCAAACTCTGCAACCGGTGCAGCCATATCGTGTGTTCCCGCAATTAACAATACCGGACACTGAATCTCCGCCATAAACTTGCGCGCATCATAATCTCGTACCGCGCTTGCACAGGCGATAAAACCCTGGGCTGAAGTTCTAGCAATCATCTGACGAATTTTTTGATCCTCTGCAGGATGGGACTTTCTAAAAGACTCGGTCAACCAACGATCCGCAGTGCCATCTACGATTGCACCAATCCCCTTCTCTTTTACAAGTGCAATACGATCATTCCATTGACCCTGAGTCGCCTCAATCTGAAAGGGCCTGAAATTCGCTGCCACCAAAGACTTCACTCGTTGTGGAAACTTTGCCGCCAAATAAAGACCCAACATGCCACCTAAAGAAAGGCCGACAAAGTCAAATTGCTTGATCTGCAGCTGATCAATCAACTCCATGAGATCTGCTCCTAAACTTTCAATTGAAGCAAGCTCTTGACGGGGTGATGTATCTCCATGACCTTCATAGCTGTAACGCAAAACACGATAGGACTGCTTGAGTTTTGCAACTTGCGCATCCCACATCTCCGGGGCTGCGGCCAAGGAATTCGCCAAGACTACTACTGGGGCATCCATTTTTCCCTCAAGTATGAAGGCGCTATTTGTTTTCATTTACCTATCTCCGCTATCGTTTTTAATTATTGATCAGTCGATCATTTCACTATCGAATATTGCTGCACTCCGGCATACCTAGATTAGATTTTTGATTATTTTCCAGGCTAAAAATGTCTCACTCCACGCCAAAGACGAATCTCATAAAGTATGGCATTATTGTATTTAGTTGATCACTTGATCAACTAAATATACCAGCAAATTACAATAGAGGCAGAGCATGGATGCAAAAAAAGCGGAATTTGACCAAAAAGACTTTAGAAACGCCCTAGGATGCTTTGGTACAGGTGTCACGGTGATCACCACCCGCGACCAAGACGGCAAACACTATGGGGTCACAGCCAGCTCATTTAATTCCGTGTCGCTCGACCCGCCTTTGATTTTGTGGTCTCAGGGTAAAGGCGCCCCTAGCCACAAGGTATTCAAGGAAAACGCCTCCTTCGTGGTTAATGTGCTCTCGGCTAATCAGACTGAGGTATCCAACCAGTTCGCCAGACCTAGCGAGGACAAGTTCCAAGGCTTAGATTGCACCTATACAGAAGATGGGATTGCGATTTTGCCCGGCACGTCCGGCCATTTTGAATGTGTTACACAGAACATGATTGAAGGTGGTGACCACATCATCTTTCTTGCAAAAGTTGTTAATTACAAGCACCATGCAAACACTAGCCCCCTGTTTTTCTGGAAGGGCAAATACATCACCCCTTAAATATAGGCACGCGGTCCAAGAATATTGACCATGAACAATAAAGGACCCTTGCAAGCGATGGCGCCATTTATTGTGGCGACGGCTTTTTTTATGGAGAACCTGGATGGGACGGTAATCACTACCGCCCTTCCGCAGATGGCTAATTCTTTTGGCATCAGCGTGATTGATGCCAGCTCAGGGATTACCTCCTATCTAATTACACTCGCCATTTTTATTCCCATCAGCGGTTGGCTCGCAGATCGCTTTGGCTCGCGCACTGTCTTTGGCTGGGCAATCGCGATCTTCACCCTCGCCTCTGCCTTATGCGCACTTAGTCAAGGGATAGAGCAATTTGTCGCTGCACGCATTCTGCAAGGCATTGGGGGAGCCATGATGGTTCCCGTCGGTAGATTAATCGTGCTGCGCACAACACCGAAAGCAGAGTTGGCCAAAACAATCGCCCTCATTACCTGGCCTGGTCTCGTCGCTCCCATTATTGGACCTCCGCTAGGCGGTTTTTTAACAACCTATTTTTCTTGGCAATGGGTGTTTATTCTCAACATTCCCTTGGGCTTGGTTGGCATCGTCTTGGTTTATCAATATATTCAGAACGAAAGCTCGACTGATCGTCGGCCCTTGGATTGGTTTGGGTTTTGCTTAACTGGCGTAATGCTCGCTACAGCAATCATTGCGCTAGAGAAAATTGGCAATCATGGGCTAAGTGTTGAGATAGCGTATTACGCCTTGGCCACCCTTGCACTCTGCGCTGCGGTCATCTGGCACGCCAGAAGACATGCCTCACCTATTCTAAATTTTTCCGTTCTCCGTATTCCGAGCTTTGCAGTAACCGTACTGTCAGGCTCTTTTGTGCGCATTCTGATTGGCGTGACACCCTTTTTGGCCCCGCTCATGTTTCAACTTGCCTTTGGCTATAGCCCATTTGTCTCCGGATTACTGCTCCTTGCTGCAATGTTAGGTAATCTAGGCCTAAAACCACTGACCCCTTTTTTACTCAAGCTTTTTGGCTTCAGAAATATTTTGATCATCAATGCAGGAATTTCTGCGGGAGCGGCAATACTCTGCGGCTTACTAACTCCGACCACTAATGTGGTTTTGATTTGCATTGTGATGTTCATTTATGGGACCAGTAGATCAATGCAATTTACCTGCCTACAAACCCTCGCTTTTGTAGATGTCCCGCCTGAAAAAATGAGCGGCGCCAACACACTCTTTAGTACGATTACCCAACTTTCTCAGGGGATGGGGGTCTCGGTAGCGGCAGTATTGCTACAGTTTTGTATGCTATTTCGTGGGAGTGATAATGCAACCCCCAGTGCAATCGATTTTCAAGCCACCTTCATCATCGTTGGGCTTTTGATGCTCCTTTCATTGTTGAGCTTTAAGAAACTAGACCCCCGAATTGGCGCCGTTGTCAGC
>CANGEC010000089.1 GCA_947452625.1 Burkholderiaceae bacterium | reverse complement strand
TTCCAACTCTTTCAGAATATCGGTGACTGTTGGAACGCCAAATTGCGCATCAGCATATTTTTCGGGGTTAAGGTTTTTTAGAATAGCGCTATCGCCAATCACCTCTTTAACATCCTTTTGAATATCTTTCAGAATCTTCTCCACTAAAGGATAAGACTCTGGATGGACTGCCGAGGCATCAAGCGGATCACTGCCATTCATAATGCGCAAGAAGCCTGCAGCCTGCTCAAAGGTCTTCTCACCCAATCTCGGCACACTACGCAATTCAGTTCTGGACTTGAACATCCCATTGCTATCACGATAGGCAACTATGCCCTCGGCCACGGCACTTGAAAGACCAGAGACTCTAGACAAGAGGGGTGCAGAAGCAGTATTGACGTCAACACCAACTGCATTGACACAATCCTCCACCACTGCGACTAAAGATTTAGCCAGCTGGGTCTGCATCACATCATGCTGGTACTGACCAACGCCAATCGATTTAGGATCAATCTTCACTAATTCAGCCAAGGGATCTTGCAGGCGGCGTGCAATCGAGACTGCGCCACGGAGCGATACATCCATGCCTGGCAATTCTTTTGAAGCGTATTCCGATGCTGAGTAGACTGAAGCGCCCGCCTCTGAAACGACGATCTTGGTCAACCTCAATTCAGGTCGGGCCTTAATGAGGTCTTGCGCCAATTTATCAGTCTCGCGCGATGCCGTGCCATTACCAATCGAAATTAAGCTTGCGCCATGCTTTTGCGCTAATTTACCGAGCGTATGTAGTGAGCCATCCCAGTCATTTCTGGGTTGATGTGGATAAATCACCTCGGTATCAACCACCTTGCCAGTGGCATCAACAACCGCCACCTTAACTCCGGTGCGCATACCAGGATCAAGACCAATGGTCACTCTTGGACCAGCAGGTGCAGCCAAGAGCAAATCTTTCAGATTTCGGGCAAAGACCGCAATCGCCTCTGCTTCTGAGCGCTCACGTAAAGCACTCATCAACTCTGACTCTAGGTGCAGTGAGCATTTAATTCTCCAGGTCCAGCGCACGGTATCGGCCAACCATTGATCTGCCGGACGTCCCTCATTCTTAATCTGGAAATGGTTAGCTATCCGAGTTTCACAAGGGTTATGCGGTGCATCCCACTTGGGTTTTTCTTCCTCACTGTCCAAACGTAAATTGACCATCAAGATCTGTTCGCGACGCCCCCGAAACAAGGCCAGCGCCCGATGAGATGGAATGGCTTTAATGGGTTCTGAATAATCAAAATAGTCGGCGAACTTTTCACCTTCCTGCTCTTTACCTGCGCTAACCTTAGATTCAACTACGCCATGATCTTGTAGATATAACCGCAACGATTGGACTAAGGCGGCATCTTCTGCAAAGCGTTCCATTAGGATTTGACGAGCACCCTCTAGGGCTGCCTTGGCGTCCGGCACGCCAGGGTTATCGCCTTGATCAGTAGTAAAGGGCTCTTTTAAATACTGAGCCGCCTCTGCTTCAGGATCAAGTAGTGGTTTAGTCAGCAAGTTATTCGCCAATGACTCTAAACCAGCCTCCGACGCAATCTGAGCTTTAGTGCGCCGCTTGGGTTTGTATGGTAGATACAAATCTTCAAGTCGGGTCTTATCTTCCGCAAGCAAAATCGCCTTTAATAACTCCGGGGTCATTTTGCCTTGCTCTTCAATCGAGAGAACAATCGCTTTACGACGCTCCTCTAGCTCACGCAGATAGCTCAAGCGTTCCTCTAATAAACGTAATTGGGTATCGTCTAACCCGCCCGTAACCTCTTTACGATACCGCGCAATAAAAGGGACTGTTGCACCTTCATCCATTAAGGCAATAGCGGCGGTAACCTGTGCAGGCTTGGCGGAGAGTTCTTGAGCGAGACGTTGTTCAATTGTTGGCAGCATATAAATCGATTTACTAGTAAAGGGGTCAAAGGAACTTAATGTTTTTATTATTTAATGATCGCATAGATAAAAGCCACCCGAAGGTGGCCTTAATCTGCGCTTAGCACGCCAAAAACATTACAGCATTACTCGCGTGAAGCCTTTTTACGCTCATGCTCCTTGAGATAGCGCTTACGAATACGAATACTCTTTGGCGTGACTTCAACCAACTCATCATCATCGATAAATTCGACTGCGTATTCTAAGTTCATCGCAATTGGTGTAACCAAACGCACTGCTTCGTCAGTACCAGAAGCGCGAACGTTGGTTAACTGCTTGCCTTTAATTGGATTGACCACTAAGTCATTGTCACGACTATGAATACCAATCACCATACCTTCATATAAAGGATCGCCAGGGCTGACAAACATACGGCCACGATCTTGTAACTTCCATAATGCATAGGCAACTGCCTCACCATCATCTTGACTGATCAATACGCCGTTATGACGCTCACCTAGAATACCGTCTTTAGCAGGCGCATAAGAATCAAAAGTGTGACTCATCAAACCATTACCGCGGGTCATGGTCATAAAGTCGCCTTGGAAACCAATCAAACCACGCGCCGGAATACGATACTCAAGACGTGTACGGCCTTTACCATCACTAACCATGTCGAGTAACTCGCCTTTGCGTTTACCCAAGTCTTCCATCACGGCACCTTGAGTAGTATCTTCCACATCTACCGTTAAGTTCTCGTATGGCTCCATTTTCACACCATCAACTTCATGGAATACTACTCGTGGGCGAGACACTGCTAATTCATAACCTTCACGACGCATCGTCTCTACCAAAATCGTCAAGTGAAGCTCACCACGACCAGATACTTCAAAAACGGTATCGTCATCGGTCTCTTTGACGCGCAAGGCCATATTGGATTTCAGTTCACGATCCAAGCGCTCACGAATCTGACGGCTTGTGACAAACTTGCCTTCACGACCTGCTAGAGGGCTGGTATTAACCATGAAGTTCATTGTCAGGGTTGGTTCATCAATCTTGAGCATCGGCAATGCTTCTGGAACATCAGGGGCACAGATGGTGGTGCCGATTGATAATTCCTCAATACCGTTGACCAAAACAATATCGCCCGCTTGAGCTTCTTCAACTAACTCACGCTCAAGACCGCGGAATTTGAGAACTTGATTAATGCGGCCTTTACGGGGAGTGCCTTCTGGGCCATCCATGTACACCACGTCCATTAATGGCTTGACCGTACCACGATTGATACGACCAACACCAATTTTACCAACGTAAGTACTGTACTCAATCGAGGTAATTTGCAACTGCAAAGGACCGTCTGGATTGTCATCGCGCACCGGTACATGCTTTAGCACGGCATCAAATAAAGGACGCATATCGCCTTCGCGAACATCATCAGTCAGACCAGCATAACCATTCAAGCCAGATGCATAGATCACCGGAAAATCCAACTGCTCTTCAGTGGCGCCTAATTTATCAAACAACTCAAAGGTTGCGTTAATAACATAGTCGCAACGAGCTCCTGGACGGTCAACTTTATTAATTACCACAATCGGCTTTAGGCCTAACGCCAAGGCTTTCTTGGTAACAAAACGGGTTTGAGGCATTGGACCTTCAACCGCATCGACCAACAACAACACACCATCAACCATCGAGAGTACACGCTCAACTTCACCGCCAAAGTCCGCGTGACCTGGGGTATCGACGATATTAATGTGAGTGCCGTCATATTCGACCGCGCAGTTCTTGGACAAAATAGTAATACCACGCTCTTTTTCTAGATCGTTTGAATCCATGACGCGTTCTGTCATTTTTTCATTGGAGCGGAATGTGCCAGATTGGCGCAGGAGTTGATCAACCAGGGTGGTTTTACCGTGGTCAACGTGGGCAATAATGGCGATGTTACGAAGTGCGCGTTTAGTCATGTGAAGCTTCTAAAGTTAGGAATATAGATTCGGGTTGAGATAAGGTTAGTAAATAAATAAGTCAAATAAATTAATGAACCTGAGAAATCAGGCGCTTGGGATGCAAGACGCCAGAGCGCCAGTCAGCAGTGCCAATAAAGTTATGGGGAGCTGCAGTAGCGCGATAAATGCGCACCAAAGCTTCTATCGAAGGTAAATTGAGCGGTACTCGTTGACCCATCTCTAAACGTTTAGCTTGCTGCTCATCTACTGTGAGGTGTGGCAAGGTTTGTAGGAGTGCGTCTACTGGCAAGATGTAGCTTGAGCTATCTTGCAAGCCTTTTTGAATAGACTCCATCGTGAAGGACTGCTCTAGCGTTAAGTGCCCGACTTCAGTACGGCGCAAGCCAACCAAATGGGCGCCACAAGCAAGTACATTGCCAAGATCTTCAGCCAATACACGAATATAAGTTCCCTTGCTGCAGCTAACTTCTAATGTTGCTACCGGCCATTGAATGTCGGTCCAACGAATCGCATGAATCGTGATTTCTCGAGGCGCGCGCTCGAGCTCAACACCAGCACGGGCATATTCATACAAAGGCTTGCCATCACGCTTCAGGGCTGAATACATTGGCGGAACTTGCGTAATAGGTCCTGTAAAGGATGGCAATAAGGCATCTAAAGCATTTCTGATTGCCGCATCACTCGCAAACTCAGGCAAAGAGAACTCTTCAATAATCTGCCCTTCTGCATCACCAGTATCGGTACGCGCCCCAAACTTTACCTGGGCAATATAAGTCTTATCTGCCTCCAACAAGTCTTGGGAGTACTTGGTGGCTTCACCCAAACAAATCGGCAAAAGGCCGGTTGCCATTGGATCTAATGTGCCTGTATGCCCTGCTTTATCAGCATTAAATGCGCGTTTCACAGCAGTAACCGCACCCTGCGAACTCATTCCAGCAGGTTTATCAAGCAACACAACACCATCAATCCGGATCGACATAACTATTACTTCTCGTCTTTACGATCGCTATCAACAGCTTGATCAATTAATTTAGACATCTCTATGCCATGCTCTACAGAGCTGTCATAGTGAAAATGCAAAGTCGGCACAGTATGAATATGCAAACGTTTGAACAATAAAGAATGTAGATATCCTGCCTTTTCTTGCAAAGCCTTAAGAGCATGCTCAGGCTCAGCACCTAGCACGGTAAAAAACACTTTGGCATGAGCGAGATCTGGCGTGAGTTCGATACTTTGCAAAGTAATCAAACCCAAGCTTGGGCTACGCAATTCGCGAGGGATAAGCTCGGCCAGGTCTCGCTGAATTTGATCGGCGAGACGCTGGTTACGATGAGGGCTAGTTTTATGCATTGAGAAGCGGCTAATAAATTGCTCTGATAACTTACAGTGAACGGGCCACTTCAGTTACTTCAAATACTTCTAGCTGATCACCCTCTTTGATGTCGTTGTAGTTCTTCAATGACAAGCCGCACTCAACACCGGCGCGTACTTCTTTTGCATCATCTTTGAAGCGCTTAAGTGAATCTAATTCACCAGACCAGATCACGACGTTATCACGCAAGAGACGAACATTTGAGGTACGTTTGACCACGCCATCGAGCACCAAGCAACCGGCAATCGCGCCCACTTTAGAGACCAAGAAGACTTGACGGATCTCAACCATACCGGTGATCTCCTCTTTCTTGTCAGGCGTCAACATACCGCTTAAGGCTGCCTTCACTTCATCAACTGCGTCATAAATAATGTTGTGATAACGAATATCCACACCATTGTTTTCAGCAAGCTTACGAGCTGCTGCATCGGCACGAGAATTAAAGCCAATAATGACCGCCTTCGAAGCAACTGCTAGGTTCACGTCGGTCTCAGTAATGCCGCCAACTGCAGCGTGAACAATTTGTACTTTGACCTCTGGAGTAGAAAGTTTTTGCAATGATTGCGAAAGGGCCTCTTGAGAACCCTGAACGTCAGCCTTAATAATCAAAGGCAACAACTTCGCCTCAATCGCGCCTTCACCCATGTTCTCCATCATGTTTTCAAGTTTGACTGCCTGCTGCTTAGCCAACTTCACATCACGGAATTTACCTTGGCGGAAGAGCGCAATCTCGCGAGCCTTACGCTCATCAGGAACTACTTGTACTGATTCTCCAGCCGCTGGAACTTCAGATAAACCTTGAATCTCTACCGGAATAGAGGGGCCTGCTTCATTACAAGGCTTGCCATTTTCATCCAGCATCGCGCGCACACGACCAAAGGTTGAGCCCGCCAACAACATATCACCACGCTTGAGTGTGCCAGACTGAACCAGCACTGTAGCTACAGGACCGCGACCTTTATCAAGACGTGCCTCAATCACAAGGCCTTGTGCCGGAGCATCTTTAGGTGCTTTTAATTCCAAAATTTCTGCTTGGAGGAGCACGTTTTCTAACAGTGCATCAATACCTTCACCAGTTTTCGCTGACACTGGAATAAACGGTACATCGCCACCGTATTCCTCGGGCACAACCTGCTCGGCAACCAATTCGGTTTTAACCCGCTCTGAGTTTGCCTCTGGTTTATCAATCTTATTGATCGCCACCACCAATGGCACACCACCAGCTACCGCATGATGAATAGCTTCTTTGGTTTGCGGCATCACACCGTCATCCGCAGCCACGACCAAGATCACAATATCCGTTGCCTTGGCACCACGCGCACGCATTGCCGTAAAGGCTTCGTGACCCGGGGTATCCAAGAAAGTAATCATGCCTCTTGGGGTTTCAACGTGATAAGCGCCAATGTGTTGAGTAATACCACCGACCTCGCCAGTCGCGACTTTTGCAGCACGAATCTTATCCAGCAAAGAAGTTTTACCATGGTCAACGTGACCCATCACCGTAACAACCGGTGGACGCGGCAACAACTCAGCATCGTGACCATCAGTACCCAAATCTAAATCTGGATCATCTAATTTCGCAGCATGTGCCTTGTGACCCATTTCCTCGACGATGATCATCGCGGTGTCTTGATCGAGCACCTGATTGATCGTTACCATCTGACCCATACCCATCAAGAGCTTAATCACTTCAGCACTCTTTACGGCCATAGCGTGCGCTAACTCAGCAACGGTAATGGTTTCAGGAACATGCACATCGTGCACCACTTTTTCAGTAGGAACTTGGAAGTTGGTATCAACATTGGCCTCGGCAATTTGACGTTGCTTTTTGCGACCGCCACCTGAGCGCCAACCACCAACTCCACCAGAGCTATCACCACGCGTCTTAAGACCGCCTGGTTTTTTAGCACCCTCTTCTTGCCAAGTTGAAGAAGTTTCTGCTGACTTAATGGTTTTGCCGCCAACTTTTGCCGGGGCTTTTTTCTTGTCATCAGCACCCTCGACCTTGGCAGGCTTATGTAGAGTCCCTTTTTTAGCTTCTTCAGCGGCTACTTCACTTGGAGCCTTGAGAACTCGCGCAGGCGCGCTCATCATATCCCGAATAGCCAAAGCTTCAGCTTCTGCCGCGGCGCGGCGCGCACGAACATCAGCCAATTCTTTTTCTTTGGTAGCAGCTAAATCTTTTGAAACTTTTTCAGCTTCGGCTTTCTGTTGAGCAGCTTGGGCTGCAGCAGCAGGCGCCTCATCAACTGGTTTCTCATCTTTTGCCACCACTGGAGCAGCAGCCTCTTTCTGGCGCACTTCTTCAGCAGCCTTCATCTCGGCTTCTTGACGAGCCAAGAGTTCAGCTTGACGTGTCGCTTCTGCAGCGCGTTTTTCCAACTCCTCTTCAGAAAGAATTGGCTTAGCAGGTGCCGCTTGAACAGCAGGCTTAGCCGGTGCCTCTTCTACCTCAGGGGCTGCGGCAGATTCATCGCCACGCTTAACCAATACGCGCTTCTTACGCACT
>CANGEC010000088.1 GCA_947452625.1 Burkholderiaceae bacterium | reverse complement strand
GCTCAGTCGCCTGAACAAAATCCAGAGTTTGAGCTTTTGCGACAGGCTCGGATGTCAAAAGCCCGCGATAGACACTCAAACCATTGCGCAAATGATGATCCATGGATAAAGCCTTTATCAGACCGCGATTAGCTAGAGCCTCCACAAAAGGATAGGTAGCATTAGTCAGTGCAAAGGTAGAAGTTCGGGCAACCGCTCCTGGCATATTTGCCACGCAGTAATGAATTACCCCATCCACCAAATACGTTGGATCAGCATGTGTTGTGGGCTTAGAAGTCTCAAAGCAACCGCCCTGATCAATAGCCACATCCACCACCACTGCTCCTGGCTGCATTTGACTTAACATGCGGCAGCTAACCAACTTCGGTGCGGCTGCACCGGGTAGTAAGACTGCGCCAATCACAGCATCGGCTATGCTGATTTCGCACTCAACCGACAGCGGATCAGAGTACAGCGTGCGCACTCGATTGCCATAAATCGCATCAATCTGACGCAGGCGCTCGATATCACGATCAAAGACACATACCTCTGCCCCTAGGCCTACAGCCATCTGCAAAGCATTTTTGCCAACCACACCACCACCCAATATCACCACCTTGGCCGGAGCAACTCCCGGAACTCCAGCCATCAGCACCCCAAGGCCACCATGTGTTTTCTCCAAATGCGAGGCTGCTGCTTGAATTGACATTCTTCCAGCTACTTCACTCATGGGGGCCAATAATGGCAAAACTCCATTGGCTGAAGTAACCGTTTCATAAGCAATACAACTAGCTCCTGAAGCTAACAATGCGCTTGTTTGCTGTGGATCAGGAGCAAGGTGTAAGTAGGTAAACAAGATTTGGTCTTCACGCAACATGGCGCACTCCTGCGCCTGTGGTTCTTTTACCTTCACGATCATTTCTGCCTTGCCATAGATCTCAGCAGCACTCTCAATCAAAGTGGCGCCAGCGATTCGATAGCAGTCATCGGTTAAGCCAATTTGCACTCCAGCTCCGCGCTGCACAAGCACGGTATGCCCTTGGTGACACAACCCACTCACATTACCGGGTGTTAAGCCAACCCGGAACTCATTATTTTTTACTTCTTGTGGCACGCCAATAATCACAACAGTCTCCTTTATTTAAATTCACGATTGAGTTTGGTGGTGCGATGTAAGCCAACGATATAAAACATCGCTAGATACACCGCTAATAAACAGGGCCCCAGGACCAAGGCAATACGAGCGTCCTCATGAAAACCCATCAACACGATGACTAAGCAAATAAATACCAGCGCAAACCAGGAGGTATAGGGCGTCCAAGGGGCTTTGTAATTCAGTTCCGCCACCTGAGCAGCACTTAAGGAGCGACGAAATTTCATTTGCGTTAATAAGATCGCAATCCAGACCATGAGGCCCACAAAAGTTACGGCTGCCATAATGTATTGAAAAGCTTTTTCGGGCACAAAGTAATTGAGCACAACACCTGTCATACAAACCACAACGGTCGTCATCACAGCGCGATGTGGTACGCCATACCTAGATAGTCTGGCAAATGGTGCAGGCGCATATCCATTAACCGACAGCGCATACAACAATCTGCCGCCACTAAAGATTCCAGCATTACAGGAAGATAAGGCTGCGGTAATCACAACAAAGTTAATCAGCCCTGCTGCCTCACGCAAACCAATGCGCTCAAACATCACGACAAAAGGACTACCCTGTTGACCAATCTGGTTCCAAGGAAAGATGGCCAAAATGACTAAGATCGCGCCCATGTAAAAGATCAGAATGCGCCATGCCAATGAATCAATCGCCATCGGAATAGTCTTGCGGGGATTTTCAGCCTCTCCCGCTGAGAGCCCAATCATCTCAATGCCAACATACGCAAAAAGGACCATCTGAAGAGAAAGTAGCATCCCAGAAAAACCATTAGGAAAAAATCCACCGTGTTGCCACAAGTTATTTAAGCCAAGCGGTTGCCAATCGTTGGTAAAGCCAAAGAGAATGACCGAGCCGCCTAAGGCAATCATGGCAACAATGGCTACCACCTTAATTAAGGCAAACCAAAATTCAAATTCGCCGAACACTTTGACAGCAATTAAATTAATTAAACCCATCATCACAATGGATGAGAGCGCCCAGATCCATTGCGGAATCTCCGGAAACCAAATTCCCATGTAAATGCCAACCGCGGTTACCTCTGCAATACCTACAACAATCCAATAGGTCCAATAACCCCAACCAACCATATATCCCGCTAGCGGTCCAACATAGGTATTGGCATAAGCAGCAAATGAACCTGCAACAGGTTCGTGTACAGCCATCTCACCCAACGCGCGCAACACAATGAAGGCCACGATCCCAGCAAGCAAATATCCCAAAAGAATGGAAGGTCCCGCAATTTGAATTGCACTTGCCGACCCCAAAAATAATCCCACCCCAATCGTTGACCCTAAAGCCATCAAACGAATATGTCGTACCTTCAGATGGCGTTTCAAGCCAATTTGTTCAGTCTGCAAAAGAGACCTCCTTTCAATGTGTCGTTAGTGATTTACCAACGGTGCAAAGTCTAGGGATCTAGCTGTAGAAGTACTAGGGGATAAAAATGTCGAAAGTGTTGAAAAGTTTAAAAGTGTGAGTGAGAAACTAGCCCACCTCAATTAGGAGTCGCAATATCCAGAGTAAATAAATTAGGACTACAGAAGAATCAGTAAGTTCCTACAGGGAATCCCCTTAAGGATTGGGTGCGTTTTCTGGTAACTGAGCGGCAATTAAATTCAAAATCTCAGCTGCAGCCGCAAGTCCGCAAGCTGCAGTCACCATCACCGTTGAACCATAGCCCGAACAAGCTAGTCCACCACTGGCAGCCCCAGCCCGCGGCTCATGAGAGTAAATCGCCCGAATACCAATTTTTTTCTTAAGATTTCGTGAGAATCCATGATCCTGTCGCAGACCTTGGCGCACTTTTGCCAATAAAGCATCTTGCTCAGTCCGCGAGAGATCATCACAACGCACTGAGGTGGGATCAGACTTGCCACCTGCCGCACCACACATGACCAGCGCTCGTTGATTCTGAACAGCCCACACTGATAATGCAATTTTTGTTTGCACCGAATCAGTGGCGTCCAAGACGAAAGCGTTTGCCGGGATTAAGGTATCTAAGTTTTCAGGTTCCAAAAAAGCGTCACAAGGCGTTAATGTCATCTCAGGATTAATTTGCGCGATCCGTTCGGCCATAGCCTGCACCTTCGCTTTGCCATACGAACCTTCCAAGGCATGCAACTGGCGATTAGTATTGCTTTCAGCGATGTGATCAAAGTCAACGAGAACTAAGTGGCCAATACCGGTTCGAGCAAGCGCTTCCGCAGCCCAAGAACCTACACCCCCAAGACCAGCTACCACCACCGTAGCATTACGAAAGCGGGCGCGTAGCTCAGGGCCATATAGCCGAGCCACCCCACCAAAACGACGATCCTCTACACTGCCTTCCAACTTGTCTTGCGTCATAGCTTCTCTTTATACTGACTGAATGAACTCCATTGCACAACTCCGCAAAAACTATACCCTTGGACAACTCACCGAAACCGAGGTACCAGCCGATCCAATGGTGCTTTTTCAGCTCTGGTTTGAGCAAGCGGTAAAAGCAGCCTGTCCTGAGCCCAACTCAATGACTTTAGCGACTGCGGATAAATCCGGAAACCCATCAGCTCGTATTGTCTTACTAAAAGGCGCAGATCAAAATGGTTTTACGTTTTTTACCAATTACGCCAGCCAAAAAGGCAAAGAACTCGCAGAGCGCCCTCAAGCAGCACTCCTGTTTCATTGGCATGAACTAGAGCGTCAAGTGCGGATCAGCGGCTCGGTAGAGCGCGTAGCGGCAAATGAGAGTGATAAGTACTTTCAGAGTCGTCCACCAGCCTCCAGAATTGGTGCCTGGGCCTCTCCACAAAGCGCCGTCATTCCGAGTCGTGAATTTTTAGAAGTCGCCGAGCAACGTTTTAAGGCGGAATTTGGTGATACCCCTCCCAGACCGGAGCACTGGGGCGGTTACCGCTTAAAGCCTAGCGCAATAGAATTTTGGCAAGGCCGCCCTTCTCGCTTACATGATCGCATTTTGTATCAGCGCGAGCAGGAAACATGGCGAATCGCCCGCCTGGCCCCTTAATAATCCTTAAGCGAACTCAGTCGAGATAAGCGCTTTAAATTTCGCCCTAAATTTTGCTAGCTTTGGAGCCACCACTGCCATGCAATAGCCTTGGTTTGGGTGTTGACGGAAATAATCTTGATGATAGTCTTCCGCAGCATAAATCGTGGGTGCCGGCGCAATTTCTGTCACGATAGGTTGAGAGTAAATGTGAGAATCCTCTAACTCTCTTACCACCTCAAACGCAATCTCACGCTGCTTTTCGGTGTGCGTAAAAATGACTGATCGGTATTGCGTCCCGTGGTCGTTGCCTTGGTAGTTCAGGGTAGTGGGATCATGAATCACAAAAAAGATTTCCAGCAAATCCCGATAGGACACTAGCTGTGGGTCAAAATAGATATCAACTAACTCAGCATGGCCTGTTGCCCCAGTGCAGACGGATTCATAATCCGGATTAGGCCGTGCGCCACCGCCATACCCAGAAATCACGGCAACAACCCCGCGCACCTGCTGGTACACGGCCTCCAAACACCAGAAACAACCCCCTCCAAGAGAGGCTCGTTCCAGATGGGCTAAGTTTTGCGGTTCAATTTTGCTCATGGCTTTATCCTAACGCTTTATTGATTTACTCGCTCAACCAATACCCTAGGGTCCCATGAATCGCTTTACGCTCCAGCTTGAAGAAATTAAGGCGGCTTATGCTGCAGAACCAAACCCCAGTCTTGAGGTGCGTCTTGAGCGAATTGGCCGCATTGAAAAAATGCTGATGGCCAACGAGGAAAAAATTTGCAAAGCCTTAATGGCTGATTTTGGCGTTCGGCACCCCTTAGAAACACAGGTAGCTGAATTGCGCATGGTTTACCAAGCCTGCATGCACACTCGCAAGCATCTTAAAGAGTGGATGAAACCCAGTGCGGTTGATACCCCGTGGTTTATGGGTGGCTCTCAGGCCTGGGTAGAGCGTCAGTCAATTGGTGTAGTAGGCATCATGAGCCCCTGGAATTACCCCATTCAGCTGGCTTTGATTCCGGCAATTGCGGCGCTGGCAGCAGGCAATCGAGTCTGGCTCAAACCTTCTGAACGCAGTCTGCGCACCTCTGGGTTTTTAGCAAGCCTGATTCAAGAATATTTCCACCCTACTGAATTTTGCGTTACTACGGGCGGCCCCGAGCTTGCCGAGACTTTTGCTGCCCTCCCTTTTGATCATTTATTTTTTACAGGATCAACCGAAATTGGCAAAAAAGTGATGCGCGCCGCTGCGGATCACTTGACGCCCGTTACCCTTGAACTTGGAGGTAAATCCCCTGCAATCATTGACGCCTCAGCCAACCTCAAAGAGGCGGCAGAGAGTATTGTTTACGGCAAACTCCTCAATGGCGGTCAAACTTGTATCGCACCTGACTATGTTTTGATTACTCCTGAGCGTCGTCACGAGTTTATTCAAGAGCTTCAAGCTGCAGCGCTCTCGCAATTTTCCAACCTCACCGAGCTGACTGGCCCCATTGATGAATTCCAAGTCAATCGCTGGCAAGCATTACTTGCTGATGCCACTGGGCGGGGCGCCACCGCCATACCACTGCTCAATCGCGACCCTCACAGAGAATTTGAACCACACATTTTGCTTGATGTTCCCGAAGATGCTCTGGTGCTTCATGAGGAAATTTTTGGCCCGCTACTGCCAATCATTACGATCGCAGATACTGCAGAGGCAATCCATTTCATTAACCGTCAACCCAACCCTTTAGCTCTTTACTGGTTTGGCAAAGACAAACAGAAGCTTCGTCTCGTGCTTGATCAGACTCGCTCGGGTGGCGTGTGCATTAATGAAACTGTATTACAAGCCACAGTTGAAGATCTCCCTTTTGGAGGTGTTGGTGCTAGCGGTCTCGGAGCGTATCACGGCAAGGCGGGCTTTGATGCCCTGAGTCACCAAAAAGCCATTCTCCAAGTGCGTGGACTATTTGGACTCAATATCTTGCGTGGCACCAGCCTTGCAAGACCTCCTTACGGCAAAGGCATATTGCGTCTATTGCGTTGGATAAGGTAAGCAGCAAAGAATTTACAACAGCAAATGCAGCGCGAAGGCTAGCAACAAGAATCCCACAACAATCCATAAGACTGCAGCCCAACGCGGATGCTCAGTAAAAAACCTCAGAAAGATTTGGCCAATGCAAATCAGGCCCGTTAAATAACTCATACTCATCAACTGTAGAACACAAGCCAAATATAAGAAAGTGTGAATTGGGTGTGCGAAATCTGGCTGAATAAATTGAGAGAAGAAAGAAACAAAAAAGAAGATTGCCTTAGGGTTGGTTAAGGACAAAGCCAATGCAGCAAGCAAAGGATGCAAGTGATCGATCAAACTAGCTTTAACTGCCAACTGATCGCTCCGCTCTTGAACACCGCTCCAACGCAAGCGTCCGCCTTGTAATAAACCAATCCCTAGCCATGCAAGGTAGAGCGCACCCAGAGAGCGCACGACATTAAAAATGACTGGCGAAGAAGCTAGTAAAGAGGCCGCTCCCAGTGCAACCCCTAGCATCAAAATGGAATCGCCAATAAATATACCGAGTGCCGCCCAACTACCAGCTCTCCAGCCCTTTTGAGTAGTGACTGTTAAGACATAAAGCGAGTTAGGTCCGGGAAACAAGATCGTAAAAATAGTTCCCAGCAAATAAGTCGGGAAATCAATAATTCCAGCATTTGAGGGAGATAACAGCCATTCCATCATCACATGATAATTAATTCGGGAAAACCCTTGTAATTAGGAGCTCAAACTGACATAATGGGAAGCTTTTTTAAGCAATTTGATTCATCGCCCCCCAGCTATATTTCAGCGTATCGTTTAGAAGTCATAAACACCGAAGTTCAAAAGAACGCGCTGCCGCCTGTCTGATGGTCGATGCCTTTGACCATCACACCCTCTAAAAACTATGGGTGTACACACGGAGACATCCCTCAACGGGGATGTGTAATAGCATGACTTTTTCTAAAGAAACGAAACACGAGTCAACTGACTCAAAACACGCTGGACATGAATTCCAGTCTTTCGCCCTCGCGGCGCCACTTCTTAAAAACGTTGCTGAACTGGGTTATACCCAAGCCACTCCAGTCCAAGCTCAGGTTATTCCTGCAGCCCTTGCTGGCGGTGACTTATTGGTCAGCAGCCAAACCGGTAGCGGTAAAACCGCTGCCTTTTTATTGCCTTTGATTAATCAACTCATCGAAGCAAACCCAAACAGCTCACCTGTACCAGGTCGCGCCCAACCTAAGGTGTTGGTGCTCTGCCCTACTCGTGAATTAGCTCAACAGGTTGCCGCTGATGCAGTGAATTTAGTGCGTGGCTTTAAAGGCATTCGGATTGCTACTGTCATGGGCGGTATGCCCTATGGCAAACAAATCCAAGCTCTTAAGGGCGCCTTGTTGGTTGTTGCAACCCCAGGTCGTTTACTTGACCTGTGCGATAGCAAAGCCATTCGCTTAGATGATGTCAAACAACTCGTCATCGATGAAGCTGATCGCATGCTAGACATGGGATTTGCCGATGATCTCGAGGCAATTGATAAACGTTGCGCTAGCCGCAACCAAACTTTGATGTTCTCGGCAACTTTTGCGCCAAAAATTATGGCCTTGGCAAATGAGTTGACTACCGATGCGACACGCATTGAACTTGCTCACGCAGGTGAAAAGCACGCCAACATTGAACAGAAGCTGCATTGGGCTGACAGCATG
>CANGEC010000087.1 GCA_947452625.1 Burkholderiaceae bacterium | reverse complement strand
CGCTGGATCTAATGGGGGCAATCCAATATCTTTAAAGAGTTGCCCAGATTCAATGGCAGTTGTTAAGCGCCCAGTGTGTTTAAAAGCCTCGCGTGTCACAGTGGGGTAATAAATTAATTTCTCACGAATCATTTCACCCAAGAATTCATCTTGAGTGAGTTCGTTCTTAATATAGTCACCATAAGCGAGTTCACTGACTAAGCGCACACCATGAATTAGGACAACCTTTTCAAACTTGTCATAAGTTTCTGGGTCGCGAATGATGCTCATGAATGGCGCAAGACCAGTGCCGGTGCTAAATAAGTAAAGATGCTTGCCAGGATTTAAATCGTCAATCACTAAGGTGCCAACCGATTTTTCGCTTACCAAGATAGGATCACCCACTTGGATTTTTTGTAGTCGTGAGGTTAGGGGGCCATCTTGCACTTTGATGCTTAAAAACTCCAGATGCTCTTCATAGTTTGGGCTGGCCACGCTATAGGCGCGCACCAATGGTTTGCCTTCAACTTCCAGGCCGATCATTAAAAAATGGCCGCTACGAAAACGCAGGCCCTTGTTGCGGGTAGTGGTAAAGCTAAATAGAGTGTCGTTCCAGTGATGAACGGTGAGAACGGTTTCTGTCTGATATGCGGCCATGAGGGAGAGCTTAATAATTATGCAAAACGGTGATTATCCCACTCTTAAACCCTGAAATCCCTCTCTAGTGGGGTGCAGAGCTGGATTATCTTTTTATATCAAGTCAACTTTTAGTAATAAAGCCGGATTTCCATTCGCTGGCCGTACTTTTGGCTATCATTCGAGGATGAACCGTGCCCAATACCTCTTTCTCTCTTTATTTAGTCTGTCTTTAGTGGTTTTTGCTGTTGTGTTGCAGCAGGTTGGTTACCAGGGCGTCAGTTTTCTACCTTGTCCCTTATGTATTTTGCAAAGAGTGGGTTACTTAGGCGTTGCCGTAGCGTGCTTTATGGCGGCCGGCTTTCAGCCGCTCAGAAAGATTTTTCATGGCCTGGCGATCTTGGCGTCTGGGTATGGTGCAGCAGTGGCTGGACATCATGTTTGGTTGTTGTCACACCCCGGCTCTTCTTGTGGTATCGATCCTTTGGAATTGTGGATTAATCAATTTCAGGTGGTGGAAGGCTTACCTTGGCTATTCAAGGCTGATGGTCTTTGCTCGGCTAAATTACCGCCGATTTTGGGCTTGCAGGTGCCCGAGTGGTCTTTGTTCTGGTTTAGCGTTTTACTAGTGATATTGGTGGTGACCTTTTTTAGAAGGCCGCGTTAAAACTGAAAGTATTGAGCTTATGACAAGAACTTCTTTGCTCAAAGCCGGTTTATCCCCTAAGATTCATTGATATTTTTTTAATTGAAGGAAGCTGCATGACTTACTTTAGTGACAATTCTCAAACCATTGGCAAGACTCCTTTGGTGAGGTTAAATCGTGTGACCGATGGTGCAAAAGCCACTGTGTTGGCAAAGATTGAGGGGCGTAATCCGGCGTATTCTGTTAAATGTCGTATCGGTGTTGCCATGATTAATGATGCACAGGAAAAAGGGCTACTCGGCCCCGGTAAAGAATTGGTGGAGCCTACCAGTGGCAATACTGGTATCGCCCTGGCGTTTGTAGCTGCAGCACGTGGCATCCCTTTGACTTTAACTATGCCTGAAACGATGAGTCTTGAGCGACGTAAACTGCTCACCGCCCTAGGTGCCAAAATTGTTTTAACAGAGGGGCCTAAAGGCATGAATGGCGCTGTGGCCAAAGCAAAAGAAATTGCTGAGTCTGACTCTAAATATGTGCTGCTTCAGCAATTTAGCAATCCTTCCAATCCAGCAATTCATGAAAAAACTACCGGTCCAGAAATTTGGGATGATACCGATGGCAACATCGATGTTTTTGTTGCTGGTGTTGGCACGGGTGGCACGATTACCGGTGTTGGCCGTTATCTCAAGAATGTCAAAAAGAAGGCGGTTGAAATTGTTGCGGTAGAGCCCACTACTAGTCCTGTCATTACGCAAAAGTTAAATGGTGAGGAAATTAAGCCTGCTCCTCATAAGATTCAGGGTATTGGTGCTGGCTTTATTCCTGATAATTTAGATTTATCCATCGTGGATAAAGTCGAGCAAGTCAGCAATGAAGAGGCGATTGAATTTGCGCGTCGCATTGCTAAAGAAGAGGGCATTTTGGTGGGGATTTCTTGTGGTGCCGCAGCAGCAGTGGCTGTGCGACTTGCAAAGAAACCCGAGTATGCTGGTAAGACAATCGTGGTGGTGCTGCCCGATACTGCCGAGCGTTACTTGAGCTCCGCCTTGTTTGAAGGTGTCTTCGATGAAAAAGGTTTGCCAGCGTAATTGAAATAGATTTTCCAGGCAAAATAAAAGGCACCCTAGGGTGCCTTTTTATCTCAAGCGCAACGCATTGTGATTACTCTTCTTCGCGTCTTAAGTGTGGGAAGAGAATCACATCACGAATATTGGGCGCATCAGTTAATAGCATCACGAGACGATCGATGCCGATGCCGCAACCACCGGTGGGTGGCATACCATATTCCAGAGCGCGGATGAAGTCGTGATCAAAGTACATTGCCTCTTCATCACCAGCTTCCTTTTGCTCAACTTGTTTGCGAAAGCGGTTTGCTTGGTCTTCTGCATCATTGAGTTCGGAGAAGCCATTAGCGATTTCACGACCAGTGATAAAGAGTTCGAAGCGCTCGGTAATGCCTGGGCGAGTATCTGACTCGCGCGCTAATGGACTAACTTCGATTGGGTAGTCAATGATGTAAGTTGGTTCCCAGAGGTGTTCTTCAGCAACCAGTTCAAACAAAGCCAATTGCAAGGCGCCAATGCCTGCGTTCTTGAGGGTTGGGCTCTCTGGATTTTCGCCGCCTTTTTTCAATTCAGCGCGAATGAAGTCTGCATCTTCTAGTTGGTTTGGCACGTAGTTTTTATTCGATTGCGGACCATATTTCAGAATCGCTTCTGTAATAGTGAGGCGCTGAAAGGGTTTGCTCAAATCAAGGTCGCGACCTTGGTGAGTTAATACCGCGGTGCCTTGTGCATCAATTGCCGCCGCCCGAATCAGTCCTTCGGTAAAGTCCATCAACCAGCGATAGTCGGTATAGGCCGCATAGAACTCCATCATTGTGAATTCGGGGTTATGGCGTGGGCTGACTCCCTCATTGCGGAAGTTGCGGTTGATTTCAAAGACGCGCTCAAAACCACCAACCACCAAGCGTTTAAGGTAAAGCTCCGGCGCGATACGCAAGAACATTTGCATGTCTAAAGCATTGTGATGCGTAATGAAGGGCTTAGCAGTGGCGCCACCAGGAATTGGGTGGAGCATGGGCGTTTCTACTTCCATGAAATCTGCTGCCAACATGTGACGACGCAGCGAGGCGATAGCATTACTACGAGCCTTGAAAGTATTGCGACTTTCCGGGTTCACGATCAGGTCTACATAACGTTGACGGTATTTGGTCTCTAAATCGGATAGGCCATGAAATTTATCTGGCAGAGGGCGGAGCGACTTGCTCAGCAAACGCAAATGACTGCATTCCACTGAAAGTTCGCCTTTGTTGGTTTTAAAGAGGTTGCCTTCAGCAGAAATAAAGTCACCCATATCCCAGTGCTTAAATGCGCCATGAGTTTCTGCGCCACTGAGTTCATCATTAATGTAAAACTGAATTTGCCCACTACGATCTTGAATGGTGGCAAAGCTTGCTTTACCCATCACGCGTTTGAGAACCATTCGTCCGGCAACCTTAACATGCACTTTTTTCGCAGCCAGCTCTTCTTTTGTGAGGCTGTCATAGTGATTGTGCAGATCAGCTGCCAAATGCGTTGGCACGAAATCATTCGGAAATGCTACGCCACCTTCGCGTAACTTGGCTAATTTTTCACGACGCTCCGCAATGATGTGGTTTTCATCAGCAGCTTCTGTGGCGGGGGTGGGGGTAGTTTTATCGTTCATATCTCGGTGAGTAATAAAAGTTAAACGCCTTGCTTGAGGCTGGCTTCAATAAAGGCATCAAGATCTCCATCGAGAACTTTTTGAGTATTGGAGATTTCAACATTGGTGCGCAAATCTTTAATGCGGCTTTGGTCTAGAACATAAGAGCGGATTTGGTGTCCCCAGCCCACATCGGTTTTGCTGGCCTCAAGCTTATCCTGCTCAGCCCGACGTTTTTGCATTTCATGTTCGTAGAGACGGGATTTAAGCATGCTCATAGCTTCAGCACGGTTGCGGTGTTGGCTGCGATCATTCTGGCACTGCACCACAATACCGGTGGGGATATGGGTTAAACGTACTGCCGAATCTGTTTTATTGATGTGCTGACCACCGGCACCCGATGCTCGGTAAGTGTCAGTCCGAATATCGGCTGGATTGATATCGATCTCAATTGAGTCATCGATTTCCGGGTAGACATAAATACTGGCAAAAGAAGTGTGGCGACCATTGGATGAATCAAAGGGTGATTTGCGCACCAGGCGATGGACGCCAGTTTCTGAGCGAAGGTGACCATAGGCATATTCGCCATCCACTTTAATGGTCGCGCTTTTAATACCCGCTACATCACCGTCGGATTCTTCTAGGATCTCAGTCTTATAACCTTTGCGCTCACAGTACTTGAGGTATTGGCGATAGAGCATGCTAGCCCAATCACAAGCCTCGGTACCGCCGGCACCAGCCTGAATATCAATAAAGCAATTGCAAGAATCCATTTCGTTATGAAACATGCGACGAAACTCTAAGTCACCAATAATTTTGCTGTAGCTCTCGACATCTTTTTCAATGGCGGCGATGGTTTCAAAATCACCTTCTTCTTTGGCCATGTCAAAGAGTTCCAGGGCGCTAGTGATATTGGTATTTAAGTCGGTGAGTGTAGAAACCACTCCATCGAGCAATTTCTTTTCCTTGCCTAGTGCTTGGGCTTTTTTTTGATCGTCCCAGATGGTGGGATCTTCAAGAATAGAGTTAACTTCCGTAAGGCGTCGTGACTTTACTTCGAAGTCAAAGATACCCCCGAAGTGCTTGCTCACGAGTGAGTAGATCGGCGAGGGTATTTGAAATAGTATTTAGTTGTTCAGCTTCCATCCCATGATTATAAGGGGGTTATTCTGAGCTTTACCGAACACCCTTAGGTCTCATCATGGGCCTCAATCATCAGTTGTACCCTGGCTCTTCCCTGGTAGCGGTCAGTGACAAGGCGATAGGCCAACTTAGCCTTTTCTGGCAGGGTTTGGGTTCGGTTAAACCAAACCCCTGTAAACGGTTTGCTGGGTATTGGGCCATTGCCCAAGGGGCGTAATTGCAAACGCAAGTGTTTATCTTTCATGAGACTTTGCTGGCTCACTTCAAAGTCGCCATAAAAAATCGGCTGGGGAAAGCCTTGCCCCCAAATTTCTTCGGCGAGTAAATCTCCAGTTTCGGGCGTGAATTCTGAAAGATCCAGAGCGCCATCATGAATGTGGCGTCGCTCTAATAATTCGTCATTGAGCAATTCGTTTGCCACTTTCTGAAAGAGTGCATCGAATGCTGCAAAGTCTGCCTTCCGAATGGTGAGGCCGGCAGCCATAGCATGACCACCAAATTTCAAGATTAAGCCGGGTGCGCGCTTTGAGACAATATCCAAGGCATCGCGTAAATGAAACCCGGTTAAAGATCGGCCAGACCCCCTGAGCTCTTCACCGGTACTGCCTTCGGCGGGAGCAAAAACAATCGCAGGACGATTAAAGCGCTCTTTGAGCCTAGACGCCACAATTCCAACGACCCCTTGGTGCCACTCCGGATGCCACAGGCAAATACTAGTGCGGGTAGCCATCATGCCGGAGAGTTGATCTTCCGCGAGATGGGCTAAGGCAGTTTCTTGCATGCCCGTTTCAATTACGCGTCGCTCGCGATTAATGCGATCGAGTTCTTGCGCAAGCTCCAGAGATTCAGCAGTACTATCACTGAGTAATAAACGAATCCCCAGCGTCATGTCAGCCAATCTACCGGCGGCATTGAGTCTGGGGCCAATCGCAAAGCCGAGGTCAAAGGTATTTGCTGCGCGCGGATCTCTGCCGGCCACTTGAAAAAGCGCGGCAATCCCAGCCTGACAAGCGCCTGCACGAATGCGTTTAAGCCCATTGGAAACCAGAATGCGATTATTACGATCGAGTTGCGCGACATCCGCCACCGTACCGAGTGCGACCAAGTCTAAAAGACTTTCAATCTTAGGTTGAATGGCATTGGTAAATTGTCCGCGCTGGCGCAACTCTGCGCGTAGTGCTACGAGTAGATAGAACATCACACCCACTCCGGCAAGTGCCTTGCTGGAAAAGGGGCACCCACCTTGATTGGGGTTCACAATTGCCAGGGCTTGAGGAAGTCGATCGCCCGGCAGGTGATGATCAGTAACAATGACTGAGATGCCTAACTCCCTAGCGCGCTCGACACCTGCTTCGCTAGCGATGCCGTTATCAACGGTAATCAGGTATTGGGGTTTGGGGGTTTGCATTGCAGCTAACTCGACCACCTCGGGGGTAAGGCCGTAACCCATGGTGAAGCGATTCGGTACCAAAAATTGTATGGGAGTGTGGGGGCCGCCGAGCATTTTTAGGCCACGCAGAGCTACCGCGCAAGCAGTAGCACCGTCGCAGTCATAATCCGCTACCACCAGCATGGGCGCCTTTTGCTCCAGGATATCGGCTAACAGACTTGCAGTAGACAAGCAGTTCTTGAGTTCACTTGGGGATAGAAGACTTTTTAAGTCTAAAGACAGTTCATCCGGTGAGTCGACACCCCGCGCCGCAAAGAGTCGAGCCAGTAAAGGGGGTAAACCACTTTGTTGTAACCACAGCGCGGTTCTCTCAGAAAAGGGACGTTGTGAGAATTGACTCATACTTGCGTGATTTCTTCCCAACTGAGTTGTTGCGCTTGTCGCCAGAATGCCCAGGATTTTTTACGTACAGTTTTAGCGGTCAGTGTCCGTTTGCGCATTTGTCCTTTTGGAAAATCAATCAGGATCATTTCCTCAAGCTCATTATCTTCTAAGGCTTGTTTGAGTTTTGGCCAAATAGATTTCGGTTGATCAAGCCAGGCAAATCCTCCGGCAAGATCTGTGGGTATGCTTAATTGAGTTTGATACGGTATGTCGAGATAGCGCGCTAATCCGCAAAGTAGTGGATGACTACCAAAGATGCGCTGGGCTCCTTGCAGCGCCTCAGGCGGTTTGACATCGGCTAGTTTGCCAATACCGCTAATCCATACAGAATTGATTGCAGGCAATCCCTGTTCGGTACGTTCGATATTCACGGGGTCAATGTGCCAGAGCATCTGGATTTCATTTTGGAGCTTGCGCCAGCTTCTTGCTACGCCGGCTTCATGAGTATCACGAGGCATCCACCAGTCGATATTGCGGCCATGGGCTTGATCAATACTATGGCTAGCAAGACTGCTAAAAGGCCCGGCTTCAATGAACCAGTCATGCTGTCCTGCAAATAGCAGTGAGTTCTGAAAATCTTCCTCGATCAAGGGCAGAGCCACTTTAAGGAGTCGGGATGAGTCCGCCATGCTGAGTTGCACTTGTTTTTGTTGCATCAAGATCAGGTGATCGCGGGTAGCATGCAAGTGCACTGGCTGCAAGGCGGCGATGATAGCGTCTGGGTTGACGGCAAGATTTGACTGGCCTAGGAGTAGGATTGGCGCAACTGGAACCTGATTACCCAGTAAAAAGCGCTCATGCGGAAGGCCCTTGGGTGGCGCATTTCCTACTGGGTGGTCATCCTCGGATACCAATGCATCCTCGCTGGAGAGCATCAAGGTAAAGGATTTAGAGGGGGTTAAATTGCGAGCCATTCCCCTGATTTTAGGTGGCATTTAGAGAATCCATTGGTTTACTTTGGTAATTCACTAAACTGTGGCTATGTTGAGACTACCTATTG
>CANGEC010000086.1 GCA_947452625.1 Burkholderiaceae bacterium | reverse complement strand
GTCAATATCGAACAAGGCGAGCTTTTTAATGCCCCAAGCGCAAAAGATAAGGCGTGCGCTCTAACCGCTCATGCCCAGTCTTAATAAGATAAACCACTGATAAATAGGACTTTGATGAATACCCCAAAAACAAGCCATCACATAACCGAATATGCTTTTGATATCAGCGGGGACACCGTCTCCATCCGTAAAAATAGTACCGCCATTGGTTTTTGCCGCTTTAATCAGACTGGAAATATTGAAGATATTTATGTTGACATTGCGTATCGCATGATGGGCTTTGGAAAAATTTTAATCGCTAAGACACAAGAAATTACGGGTAAGCTTGCTTTACCACTAGAGCCAATCTCCCCGCTAGGAAAGCATCTCTTTAAAAAACCAATGCAAACGCCCATTGCCAATATTCTCAAAAGCTTTCACTCCATCTGTGAATACACCACTGAGTCCTCGGATGATACATTGCAAATCTTGGATGGCAAAACTAGAATTGCTTACTGCCAATTTACTCAACAAGGCGAAATTGAGCACATTTATGTACACATCGAGTACCGCCTCATGGGTTTTGCCAAGATCTTGCTAAGCGAAGTTGAAAAATCTACGGGCCATCATCCAAAACCACGTGAACCCGTCTCACCCTTGGGCAGATTACTGTTTAAGCAGCCAAAGTCTGGGCAAAACTTAAATACTGCTCATAGAAAAGAGGATCTATTGTCAGCGTAAACTACGCCTCTTCGAAGGTGCTTAGGGCTGTAAGATGGCTTTTTGTGCTGCATTCTCGCAGCGCATTTTGTCTATTGCTTTCTGATTGGCTTTGCGCTCTGAAGTTTTTTGATTACTTGCAGAGATTTCATGGTTGTGCAGCAAGGCTTCATGTGGTCGAAAATGCATCACTTCAAAAAATAATGGCCGGCACAATCAGAATAAAAAACATCACCCTCTTATCATGAATTAAAAAATATCCACAAATCCTCACCCTAAAACTGCTTTAAATCTTAAGGCATTGATTTGAACAAATTCGACTTTGAATGCTGGCACGATTTCTTTGACATGAAAGATAAATACATCTAAGAATGTATCAAAATTTAATGTTAATAAAATTATTCTAGGACTATTGGAGTTTATTTTAGGGTAATTTTTTACCCTTACGGCGCAAGACCACCAGCAATAACTAGCGCTTGCTGGTTCTTTTCGCCTTGAGCTCTTCGAGCGCTTCAGCCTGACGCTCACGCTCCTCCTGCTTAATTCGCTCTTGATGAACAAGATGGTGGTGTACTAGTAAGTAATGTAATTTATGACGATTAAATTCAAAAAAAATGGCCATGGCAATGCACAGAAAGAAGTAGATCCAACGATCCATTAGCAAGAAAAAATCGCCCACCCCTAAGAAGATGATGGATAAGCCCCTGAGGGTATTGGTTCTGGAGAACTCGTGACTACTCATGTATGGTCTTTTTTAGGGCGCCCAATATCATTACCAGAATTGACATAGTTTGCTCTTTTTCATGCATTGACTATACGAGCAATAACCCGTAGTTACAATACCTCTTTCTACCAAGCAATCCTCCAATCTGAAAAAAACGTATCCAGACTTACATATAACGGTCAGATGCTCAATATACCCCCGCCAAATCATAACGGGCATTCCTATCAATACATCCTATTGGTTACGAGTTCGAGCTTTGCGTAATCCACCATGAATACTAAGCCTCACTTTTCCGGGATTTTTTGTCTGTAATGTCTATGAAAATATCCCTTTTAAGCCTATTTATGGACTGTAAAATCTGACTTAAATCCACTAAAAAGGAATAGCGCCGATTAAGCTTGCCACCAAATATCAGGCTGTCTTACTGCAATCATTCAAAAGTTATATTAGAAATTAAAAAAATGGCTTAAGGTAATTCAGAGCGAGGATAATGGACTAGATTAATCAAGGGCCCAGAACCCTTACTGCTGATGTAAGAAAGAATTATGGAATTCATTCCAAATTAATACTACAAGAGCAATCGAGCACTTACGAAGCCTTTGAAACAAGAGCCCCAAAAGAAAAATTAAGTCGATCAAATAGGCCTATTTCGAAGAATCAAAAAAATAGTTTGCATAAAGACTGCTTAGGCACTACTTAAGCCCAAACTTATCTACGCTTGCCCTATTCCAATACAGCCCATACTCCCGGGGGAAATCTTTTTCATTGAAGGAATTCACACCTCCTAACAAAGATCCAGGTTTAATATTTGCCAATTCAACGCCCATCGATATTGCCTTACCAGTAGCGTCCCTACACATTAAATAATCAGGTGTAATTTGGTTGGGGTGCATCATCCCTGCGGCGCCAATCAGCTCTGCTAAAGATTCCATCGTATTTTTATGGAACGCAAATACTCGCTCTGCCTTGTCAGGAACTACCAGGGCTCTTTGACGAGCGCTGTCTTGCGTAGCTACTCCTGTAGGGCATTTATCGGTATGGCATGATCTAGATTGAATGCATCCTAGGGCAAACATAAAACCTCTTGCTGAGTTACACCAATCTGCACCTAACGCAATTGCACGAATAATGTCATATCCTGAAATAATTTTTCCAGATGCACCTACAGCAATTTCAGCCCTCTTATTGATACCCACTAAAGTGTTGTGAACAAAGCGCAAGCCTTCACGCAAAGGCATGCCAACATGATCCGTAAACTCTACTGGAGCGGCGCCAGTTCCACCCTCACTTCCATCAACCACGATGAAATCAGGATAAATTCCGGTTTCAATCATCGCCTTAGCAATTCCAAAAAACTCCCAAGGCTGGCCAACGCATAATTTAAAACCAACCGGCTTTCCGCGACTCAACTTTCTCAGTCGCGCTATAAACTTCATCAACTCCAATGGTGATGAAAATTCAGAATGGCTCGCTGGTGATACACAATCCTGCCCGATTGGCACCCCTCTTGTAGCAGCAATTTCAGCCGTCACCTTTGCGCCAGGCAGCACTCCACCATGCCCAGGTTTTGCTCCCTGAGATAATTTGATTTCCACCATTTTGATTTGTGGGTCACCAACTTGAGCAAGAAACTTTTCATCGGAGAACGTTCCATTGTCATTACGACAACCAAAATAGCCTGACCCAATTTCCCAAATAATGTCGCCGCCAAATTCACGATGGTAGGCTGAAATTGATCCCTCACCAGTATCATGAGCAAAACCTCCAAGCTTTGCCCCCTTATTTAAAGCTCTGATTGCATTTGGTGACAATGCACCAAAGCTCATCGCAGAAATGTTAAACACAGATAAAGAATAGGGCTGAAGGCAGCTTGGGCCGCCAACCTGAATGCGAAACTGACTAGAGTCTGGGTGACATGGTGAATTGGAGTGGCCTAGCCACTCACCTTCAGGTCCGTACATAGCCTTAATTGAGCCGAATCCCCTTTTATCATTAGCCTGTTTTGAGCGGCTATACACCATGGCTCTTTGATTTCTTGAAAAGGGTATCTTTTCTTCATCGTTCTCTAAGAAATATTGCCTAATCTCGGGGCGGATGTACTCAAGCATAAAACGCAGATGCCCAATGAGGGGGTAATTTCTCAGAATGGCATGACGGGATTGAATGCAGTCTATTGAACCAATGACAAACATGCCAAAGAAAAAGGCTGCAAGGTAGTTGCTAAACGCTAGGGCTAGAATCCCCAGGAATAGAGACAAAAGCCAAGTGTAGTATCTTGAGTATTGCACTTAGAACCCCCTAAATCCATGTAATCAATATTCTGATGAAGCATATCAGATATTACAACCCGAATAATTGAAGGGTATCGCCTTACTTCATAGGCACTTATAGAGTTTTCTCATATTCTCAATCTTGCCAAACTGCGCCTGTGCAGCCTCAAGCTCCGCATCGTAATTCTCCTTATGACTATGCACGAATATTAAGAGAACTCTCTTAGCCTGATCGTGGCCCGCAAGTGCAGCCAAACAGAGGTAGTAATAAGATTTTTTTAGATCAATAGAAAGAAATTCGGCTTTACCATACAGTGACCCCAAGGTATATGCACATTGACGACTACCTTCTTCAGCTCCCCGGGCAAGGAGTTTTACCCCTAAATCTACATTTCTCGGTATGCCTTGTTCCATACCCAGACCAAGTGCATAAATATTTCCAAGATTACAAAAAGCATCAGTTACGTCTTCTTTAACAGCCTTTTGATAGTATTCAATTGCCACCTTGTAATCTTGAGTTAATCCCCCAAGGCCTCGCTCATGCATTAGACCAACGTTATAGAGAGCGTAGCCATTACCTATACTTGTATGTCCATTTTGTAACTCATAAAACTTAACCATCTGCTCTGAATTTAGATTGCCATCAAACGTCATCTTAGTCAGCAAGAATAGTGCATCATCATTTTGGTCGTTTACTGCACAGTCATACAAGATATCAAAGGCAACTTCAAACTTGCCTCTTTCCATATTCATTTGACCTAATTCAATTGCACCATAACTCATGATGATTTACCTCCATAAAAAAATTTTAATAAAAATTTAAAGCGTAATACTTTTTATAAAAACATAGCAGTAATAAAATTAACACCAAGAAGCATCTTGATACCAATAATTAATGCGTCTATTTACTCTTGAGTTTTGAATTGCTGAGCGCGTACTCATAAATTCATTTAAGTTTAATTGTGTTGGCTGATAGAGTTCACAACCCAATCGAATACGAGAGGTTTCGATTGGGTTGGATCTGATATTTTTAATGATCAAATCAAACTTCGCCGAACGGGCCATCAGCCTCTCCAAAGAGCAGTTCGACCAAATTGTTCCCACTTCCATTTCTGCTGCCCCAAGACGAAGATCTAACTGTATTCCCTTATCAGAAATATCTACGATATCGCCAATCATCTCTTTGCCAACAGAAAAGTAGATTAAAGCTTTAAAAGCCCTATCTGGTGGTGCCGGCGTCCTAAAATTCTCACGACGCTGAACCAGAACGACATCCTTGGGAATATCGCAACCAAGCAACCCGCTACCCAAAGCCCTAAAACCGCTTATAGTAAATTGCAACTTACCGCTCTCAATAGCGGCAACAAAAATACAATCAGCGCTTAAAAATGATTGAATGCTAGCCTGTGGTGCATCTTCAACTTTTAATTTAAAGCCTGTCTTCTCATCTAAACTCTCAACACTTACTGGGAAGAGTTCAGCCGTTTTTGTATTAAAGATAGCGGCAACTGGACCTGGGGAAAAAAATCTTTCGAGGTTTTTATAAATAAATCTGACGTCTAAGTGAAATTTATCTTCAATTTTGTAATTCTCTGGTGGATAAATCATGAATGACATAAATATAGCTCACCAATAAAATTGAAAATAAGTAATTAGGCAGGCAAAGATCAAGTACTTAATGCCTTTTTATGAATAACCCATATTTTAATACACTGGGGTCAACACCTTTTAAAGTAAGAAATATGCTTAAATTGGTCTTTGGAAGCTCTAAAATAATGACTAGGAGAACCATAGAGCGTGAACGGCACTCTGATTTTCTCAAAAGATCCAGGATCCTAAAAAGCAGGCGAGGAATACTTGCAAGCTAATGCTACTGCTGGGAACGAAGAAAAAGATTCGTAGTGGCTAACTAAATCAGTACTTAAATTTTATTTACTTTTTCGCAAGATCATCCAAACCTGACGCTCTACCTCCGTTGAATGCTTTTCAGTAAAAAGCAGATTTTCAATATCCTGAGCCTGCTCAGCAAGGCTAAACGCTTTCATTTGACTTAGCTGCTGGCGAAAATGCTCCACCAATATTCCAGCTGACATGCCCTCTGGGATCCTCCCGCCAGCATTAATCAATTCCTGCTTCACCTTAGCTGTTATACGGTCGACATCCTCCATAGAGAGATGTAAACGCTCTGCTTCTGCCTCTAATGCATTGCGATCACGAGTGGATAGTTTTCCCTTGGAGATTAAATCACGAAACTCATTTTCGAATGCTTCTCGATCAATGCGAAGCTGATCAGTAAATGCGGAGGCCATTAAACCTGCAGGAATTGCAAATATTCCAATGCCAATCAAGCTAATTACTACGGTCATTGCTCGACCCATAGGCGTTACGGGGATTAAGTCACCATAGCCAACACTAGCTAAGGTAATCACCGCCCAATACATTGCCGATGGAATGGTGTCAAATTTATCCGGCTGAGCATCATGCTCAAACTCGTACCCCAGGCTAGCCGTCAAAATGACCAAAAGCACCATCATGAATGCTGCTGCAAAAAGCACCCTTCTCTCGCGATAAATGGCCTTGTAAAGAGTATTGATGGTACCGGTATAACGAGTTAATTTGAGAAGACGCGATAATCTGAATACTCTTAAGAAACGTAGATCATACGTCTGATGGAAAATCACTCCAATCAAGAATGGCAGAATAGCGACCAGATCAATAATCGCGCCAAGTGAGAGCATATACAGTACACGTCCCACTATTGGCCTTTGATATCTTGGCTCTTCACAACACGAATAAACACGCCCAAGATACTCAATAGAAAAGAGTGCTACGGTACTAATTTCAATAAACTGGAATTCCCAATAAAAAATCTGGTGGATCCAAGGTACAGTTTCTAAAATGATGCAGATGACCGATACTAAAACTGCAATGACGATCAGAGAATCAATAATATGGTGCAGATTTCCTGATGTTGGCGTGGGATTCAATAAGGAGAATATTTTTTGTCTAAAAGTTCTACCCTTATTGTGAATGGCAAAGAAGTGAACAGCTCGAAAAAAATATGAAGGAAAATTGACTTTCCTAAAAAATTGCTTCATGTCAAATCAACCGATTCATAGCGAGGTTGCTTGGATACCTTTTTTGAGGATCAGATTAAAATTACGCTTCAGATGCTACCTGCGCTTCAGCAAGCTTCATCTCTAATGAAAGCCGCTTAAACGCTTGCTGATCAGGATAAGTTTTAGATAAGTAGTAAATTAACTCTCGATCTGTTTTGCCATGTTGATGCTCCATAAGAAGCTTGCGAAGCGCCCAGATCAGACGCAATGAATTACGCTCATCTCGTAATGCGCCTGCTTTTTCTTCTACATTTTCATCTAAGGCTTCTATATCAATATTTTGGGCAAAAGAACTTAATCTTTCCGGCATGCTCCATTTTCTAACCTTCTGAGCCCAAAATAAGAAACGTCTAAAGTCTACCCGCATGTTTTGAGCTGAAAAGCTCTGCATCCAAGCGTGCTCTGTCAACTGGTCTAAGCGAGATTTAAATACAGCATATGAATCCCCAAAATTCTCTTTATCAAAATGCAATTCCCCAGCGGAATTCCGAGTTGGGAATTTAATTTCTCTAGGGTTGAGACCTGTAACCAATGCAGCAGCTTGCCAGTTATAGATATAGGGCCTGGTTAGCCAATAATCCCATTCAGAATCCTGCATAGATAGCCTACTTTTTCTATTAAATTATCCGATAGCTTACTACGCATATACGCTCAATTAAAGACACATTAGAGCTTTTTGCGGAAAAAGAGCCCAATCTGTTAAATTAATATAGTCAAAATCTAATTACTGAGCAAGGCCCATTGATATGAAGAAAATTTTGCTAGCACTGGCTCTAATCTCTTGTAATGCCTTTGCAGATTTATCGGTCAAGGATTTTCATAACAAGGGGCAATCTGAATCTACTAAAACTTACCTAAAAGGTCTCGTGGATGGTCTAAATGTTGCAAACGCCACAATGGCAAGTGAAGAAACCCCCCCTTTATTTTGCTACCCACCTTTTTTGAAGCTTTCCATGCATGATTACAAGAAAATCATCGACTTAGGGATTAGGGAGGCAGATGTCAAGTCTATAAGTCGGGTCAATGTTGACTCAATATTGCTCAACAAGCTAATTGAGCTTTACCCATGTGGCTACAACTAATTTCTAGATGATTTCGCGGTCTCGTTAACAATATTACGATTTTCATTGGCGGACTGTTCTGCTAGCGC
>CANGEC010000085.1 GCA_947452625.1 Burkholderiaceae bacterium | reverse complement strand
GGCAATAAGGTTTTGGCAATGCGTACTGACATGGTCTCAAGCAAGACTTCTACCTGGTCGTCATAAACCACTACCGAGACCCAGTCACTGTCTTTAAGGCGGGAGAGTAAATCTAGAGCGCAGCGTTTTGCTTCATCAAGTCTGCCCTCATTCATCGAGCCGGAGCGATCAATCACTAGAGATACGGCTAAAGGGGTTCTATTGGCTTGTGTATCTACCTCTTGCATGGGCGCACGCAAACGCAGCAATACATCCAAGCTCTCGCCAGAATTGCTCGTTACTACGTCTTTGCGGGTATCTAGCACTACTTCTAATTGTTTTCCGTTAATCATGACTCTCTCCTGTGTTTGCCTAAATTTGCAGCAGGGGCAAACGCAGGCGGTTATGAAATTACAGGGTCAGATTACGGGGGTAGAAGCTCATGGAGTGAGCTTAGGAAATGGAATAGTATTAAAAGTAATAAAAGTGCAAAGCCTCTACATACACACCAATGTCAAATATAGAAAAACCTTGCCCTTTCTGCACTCTGCCTGCTGAGCGGATCATTGATTCCAATGCATTTGGGGTGACGATTCGTGATGGCTTTCCAGTTTCACCTGGGCATACATTAGTAATTCCCAAAAGACATGTTGACTCTTGGTTTGAAATCAGCCAAGAAGAGCAGCAAGGCTTAATGGAGCTACTCACAAAAGCTCAAAAAATACTAGAACAAGAATTTAGCCCTGATGGTTACAACATTGGAATTAACGATGGGCCTGCAGCTGGTCAAACAGTTCCTCACCTGCATACGCATCTCATCCCTAGATACAAAGGTGATCAAGAGGATGCTAGGGGTGGAGTGAGATGGATTATTCCTGAGAAAGCGAAGTATTGGGAATGACTAACTCTGAAATCCTAAAACTTTTTAGCTCAATTAATTGTGCCAGGCTAGGCGATGGCTATGCGCCACACAAACCAATTTTAATTTTGCTCTTGCTTGAGAAAATTCTGAATGGTCATGGCAATAGCTTCACATTTGCAGAGCTTGATCATGATCTCAAGAAGTGGCTTGAGAAGTATGGCTCTAATAATGCCTCTAATACCCGCAATGAGCCTTTCTGGCGCTTAAAGAATGATGGCATATGGGATATCACTGGGCCAATTGAGCTCAACTCACAGAGCAGCACACCCACCCCAAACCAACTGATTGAATCCAATGTCTCTGCACAACTTAAGGATGACCTTTATCAAGGAATCAGAAATAACCCAGAACTGATTGCAGAGATTGCCAAGAGCATTGTCACTCAGTTTATATTCGAGCCTTTACAGTCATCCTTGCTAGCTGATACTGCGCCAACAATAAAGCTACTAGATCGCCAATATTGGTGGGTCAGTCAAAATCAAACCTACAAACATGAAGTTCCCGGAAACTTTATGTGGTCTCCTAAAACAAACTCCAGAGGTGGCAGAGTTCCTTCATATGACTTTATGGAAGAAATGAAGGTAGGAGATATTGTATTTTCATTTGCAGATACTTATATCAAAGCAATTGGGGTGGTAACCAGCCCCGCACAGTCCAGTGTTAAACCTGACTTTGGTAGTGCAGGAGCCAATTGGTCAGATGATGGTTGGCTAGTAGATGTTGCATTTCAAGAATTAGGCATGGCGCAATTCAAGCCCAAAGAGCATATGGGACTTTTAAGCCCTACGCTACCAGGCTTACTCTCCCCTATTCGTCCCGATGGATCTGGTAACCAAATCTATCTGGCAAAGGTTTCAGAGGAAATGGCTGATGTACTAATAGCACTATCTCGGGGTGTAGGAGATTCTATTGTTGATGAGTTATCTCAAAATCTAGACTTTGCTCCTCCTAAAGATGAAATCCCTGAAGTTGATGAAATCATTATGAGAACCGATATTGGGCCCACACAAAAGACTCAAATGATCAATTCAAGAAGAGGTCAAGGGGTTTTCAAGGCGCAAGTCAGACAAATTGAGAGGGCCTGCAGAATCACTAAAGTAACAAATCCAAGGCACCTCATTGCAAGCCATATTAAGCCGTGGAAAAAATCAAATGATGCCGAAAAAATTAGTGGTTATAACGGTCTACTGCTTGCACCCCATATAGACCACCTATTTGATAAGGGATTTATTTCTTTTGAAGGTAATGGCAATTTAATTCTTTCAAGCCGACTGGATAACTCTGTACTAGACAAATGGCGTATTGATAAGAATATCAATGTGGGCAGCTTTAGGGATGAACAGCAACAGTTTCTGGAGTATCACAGGGATGTGGTGTTGGTATAGTTGGTAATCTGAGCGCAACCTATTTGACAATCAAGTATTAAAAAAATTATTCATAGTTAATCCTTGATTTCAATCTTTTTTTAGCCATAGACTCAATTCTTTGAACGGCTTTAAAAATAGTATCTAGACTAATCTCAGGAATTTCTTCATTATTATTTAGATAGCCACTTAAATACTGGGCAGCTGGAGTGTCAATGCCCATTCTTTGACAAACCAAAAAGGATACGGATTCAGCTTCAAATTCCCTAACATTTTTAGTTAAATTAGTTCGATTAGGCCATATCCCTTGGTCTCCAGAGCCAATGTGACCACAATACACATGACCTAATTCATGGGTGAGAGTGGCAAAATTAACCTCGTCACTCAAATTTGAATTCAAGGTAATTTCTGAGAGCAACGGTATTTCCTTGCCTTCAAAATACATTCTTTGATTTTTCTCCATAAACGTACCAGCGCCAATAACATGGTAGGGGTTATTCGCATCCCGAACATAACCACCTAAAGTGCTTCCTAAAGCACGATCATTCACTCTAATTCCATCTTGTTTAGAGTTAAGGGTTATTAATTGGTAAGCGCCCTCAGGTAGATTACCTTGAACCTGAAAGGGATTTTCAATTCCAGGCGGTAGTGGCCTACCCTGTGTTTGCGAAACATCAAAACAAAACATAACTGGTCCGCCCGGCCTGAGCATAACTAATGGCTGAGCATCTGGAACTGGGTGGCGACCATATTTTTGATCCCATTGCTTTGCTGGTAAAACATATTTGGCTCCTTGCATTTGAATATGAACCAACATTGCATTAAAAATTGAATAATTTTTAAAGGTAGATAAAAATTTAATTAAATCTGAAAATTCAACGCTAGAACGATATCTACTTGCGTGTTGAAACAACTCATCAAGGATGCCTTTAGTAGCTTCAACCTCATTTTTATTCGTATCCAAAAGATCTGAATTTCCTATTAGAGCTGTTGATAGTAGTCGCGTATTTTCTTAGCCATGAGCACACGACGTTCCGCTAAGAATGCAGGATAGTCACTTAGATTGTCTGATATGACCATTTCAATTGGCACACAGTTTTCTTTAAAGTTTTCCAGCAAATCGGCCTTATCCTGAATGCCACCAAATACCGGATTACCAGATTCACATTGGGCAAGAGCCTGCGCAAAATACTCAGAAGGATTCTTGTCACCAATTTTGATATTGATCTCTTGCTGAGTTAGAGCGTAGTTAGCTACCTGGTTATATTCGGCGCGCGAATTACCTTTGCCCTTTAAGAAGTTCTTAGGGAAGATGTGATGGATATCTCCTTGGTGAACCAACAATTCAGTAGCTCTAATATCTTTAGAAAATAAGCCTCTGTCACCGAATTTAGCCTGAGCAGCCCAGAAGACATGCAAAGAAGGTCGGCTATTGGAGGAGGTATTGAGATCCTGGACAAGACCAACGTCCCAAAATGCAGATGAAAGCTCAGCAGCCTCTACTTGAGCAAGAATCTCATCAAATGGTCTCGAATGTATCTGCCGTATATCAAAGTCCATATTAGATTCTGGTGAGCTAGAGTATCTACCAGTAAGCAGGCTCATAACAAACCATCTTCTAACCCAAGATTCAATTCTTGGGTCATTACCGTATTGCGCTTTTAACCTAAGGTAAAGAACATAAGCAAAATTAAGGGCGCCCGCAGAACGAATTAAAGCACCCGTTACGAATCCTGCTGATTTAATAATCATCAGGATTCGCTGGAAATGAGTTTGGTTTACAAAATCCATTACCCCAGCAGTTAGCTTCTTATAGCTATCTTCTTCAATCTCGCGCTCATAGGTACGAGTCTCAAAATTTCTTCCAGATAACAGCCCCACTAAATCGGCAATCTTTCCTCTAGGGAATTGACTCATGAAGGCTACGCGAAGAAGATCGCTGTAACTAGGATCATATAAGTCTTCGTTATCCTGCTTTAACCACTTGATAGCTTGCCAATAGGGCGTTGCCACAAATTCTTTATCGTTTTCTTCAATATGCGCCGCAAACTCAGGCGCTCTTGCGAGATGGCAAAAGTAATCTATTGCCTTTCGCAGCACATTACCACCGAGATCCTCATTAGCAGCTATCTTAGACATTGCAAAATCTGCCTGAGAAAGAACTACGCCTTTTGAGTTAATTCGGATAAAAATCTCAGTAACTGTTTCAATATCTAGATCTCCAGCCAATTCAATCATGCCAATTTGCTTTTTGGTAACACCCTTTAAAAGCTCAATTCTGTCTTCTATTAGATCGGCGTCTGCTCCAGGATTTACCTCGCAATAATCCTTGACTAACTTGCTTACGCGCGACTCCCCGGTGACGATTGGACAAACGTCAGGAAACCAGGAGGAATCGCGCTCAATCGCTGGGTTAGATACTTCAAATCTCTCTTCAACAGGATGAAACGCTATCTTGATATTTACAGACTTGTATTCCTTATTGATGACTCGCTGACCTAGTAAGGCCGCTGTCAATGCTGTAACTCGCTGTTGACCATCAATTAATATCTTTTTACCCTCAGATAGAGTTCCGTCTTTAAGCTTTACTGTTGGATTCTTCCAGGCAATGATGTAACCAACTGGATAGCCTTGATACAAGCTATCCAGTAAATCCCTAACCTGAGTGGCATCCCAAACAAAAGGACGTTGAATTTCTGGAATAGCGATCTCGCCTGATTTAACCCAAGCGAGTAGAGTTTCGATTAAATGTTGGTTAACTGAATATTTTTGAGACATTTATTAGCCTTGCGGTGACATTGTTAAGCAACTGCCCTGAGTCTTACTTCTTTAATGGATGCAAATAACTGCTCTACTTTTGTAGATGTAAAGATGCTTTCCGGTCCTGTAGGGGTAATGTCCACAAAAGGACTTTGGTATAATCGGTCATCGTCCATAGCACCATTTTTTGTCAATTCATCAACAATTAAAGTGACAAATTCAATCTGCTTCGAGGTTGCTGAAGCATCTGTGAGAAATGCATTCATAGCTTCAGTGGCCGCCACACGATCCAGACCTATTAGTGAGCGCACGAAAAGTCCAAGCCCATGCGCCTCTTGTTTAGCCTTTTCTATCAAGTTGCCATCACCACCAGCTTGCTCAAGCAAAATAATCTCTAATTCAGCCAAGTCTGTAGCTGTGATTGGTAAATTACGACGTAATTTGTTGATAGCCAACTTGCTTTCATGTTGTCGCAAGAACTCTCTAGATTTAGCCTTGAATCGTTCATAGTCAAGGCCACCCACCTTGATAGGCAAGTCAATCTCAACGCCATCACCAATGGTGTCACCAAAGTTGGTAAAAACAATGCTGCGCTTGGCTCTTTCAATCAGCTTGACCAAGCCACGCAATTGAATGCGCACATGCTCTAACATGCCTACTGTTACATCTTGCCACCAGTCATCACTATTAAGAGATTGAATTAACTCCATCTGCGCTCTAATAGCTGGAATACTTTCTTGCAACTCCAATGCTGTAGCAATTGCTTTTACATAGCCTTGTAAACGCTCAAAGCCTTTGTCTCCACGTAATACACAGAGCTGTAATTTAATAATTGCCAAATCAAAGCGTTTGGCCTCTTCTTCTGAGTCAATTTTTTGTGAAGGCAAGTTAGCCAACTCAGTGGCTGCCTGTGCAGCATCAACAGTAGTCATGGATTGCCAACTGGATGCATTACTGAACTTTTCTACAAACTTGCGTTTGGGACGCACAATAATATTGTCCATGGTCATATTAGCCACTAACTCATGCAAGTAAGCAGCTGAATACTTTCGTAAGTCTTGCTCGTCTTGTGTATTGGTGTCTTTTCTTGCATCAAGCGTGGTTAATACTTCAATACGATTCTTGAACAGTTGAGCATCCAAGCTATCACTGCTTGAGCCATCACTGGCCTCTGGGTTTTCTTTGAAATACTCTAAATTCTGGCAATAGTCCAAAATATAGAAAAATTGCTTATCTTCATTAGGCGCAAACAAGTCTTTGCAAAGTCTTGTGCCTCTACCAATCATCTGCCAAAACTTGGTTTTACTGCGCACACGCTTAAAGAAAACTAGATTCACCACTTCTGGCACATCAATGCCAGTGTCAAGCATGTCTACGCCGATGGCAATGTGTGGTGCTTTGTCTTTATTCGAAAAATCATCAATCAAACTTTGTGCATACTCAGTCTGATAGGTGATAACTCTAGCCATTTCTCCCTTATATTGGGGATAGTTGATATTGAAACGCTCTGCTATGAATTGGGCGTGTAGGTTATTTTTGGCAAACACAATGGTTTTACCAATTCTGTCACCACTGGCCACCTTTTGGCCTTTGGTCATCATGTGTCTAATAATTTGGTCTACAGTGTCTGTATTAAACAGCCACTGGTTCATAGCAGCTGGGTCTACTTCATCTGGTGGTCCATCCTCACCCCACTCCAATTCATCCCACTGCTGTCTTTCATCTTCACTTAGCTCGTCATATCTAATTCCATCACGAGGAAAATGCACTGGCACTGAAATAGCCCTAGGTGGCACAAGATAGCCAGCAGTGATTGCGTCATCTAGGCTGTAGGCATAGGTTGGCACGCCATTTTGCATCTGAAATAGGTTGTAGGTATTTCTGTCTACTTCATCTTTAGGAGTAGCTGTTAAGCCAACAAAGTAGCTGTCAAAGTAATTAAAAATTGCACCATATTTGCTGTAGATACTACGATGTGCCTCATCCACAATAATCAAATCAAAAAAGCCAATGCCAAACTTTTTAACAGTGGTATCTGTATTGTTGATTTGATTGAGCATGGTTTGATAAGTGCTGACATAGACCCTACCTTGTGTATCTGTGCTGTTGAGTAGATTAACCACTGGCACATTGGGCAAATGCTTGCCAAACTCTCTGCTGGCTTGTTTGACTAGGGAAACTCTATCTGCCAAGAACAATACACGCTTAACCCAACCAGCACGCATGAGTAAATCAACCAAGGCAATCACAGTCCTAGTTTTGCCACTACCAGTGGCCATGACCACTAAACTGCGTCTTTGATTGTGCTGCTCAATAGCTTCTGTAATGCTGCGTATGGCTTGATGTTGGTAACTACGCTCAACAATAGCGTTATCAATCTCTAACTTGGCAAGACCTTGACGACTTGAACGACGCTGCATCAGCAATTCAAGTTCATCCTTTTTATGAAAACCTTCTACTGGTCTTGGTGCTGAAGAAGCATCATCCCAAAACCAATGCTCATAGCCATTGGTGTAATAGATAACTGGACGACGACCAAACTTAGTCTCTAAGCAATCTGCATAGAGCTTGGCTTGTTGTTGACCTACTCTGGCATCTCTTCTGGTCTTTTTGGCCTCTACCACTGCTAAGGGTTTGCCATCATCACCCCACAACACATAATCAACAAAACCAATGCCTTGATTGTTGGGCATGCCAGCTACTTCATACTCCCTATCTTCTGTTTTATCTAATGCCCAGCCAGCTTCATTTAGCAGTAAATCAATAAAGTAGTCACGAGTCTGCTCTTCGTTGTAGTTGTGCGTATCTGGCGTTTGTTGATTAGCAGCCTTGGCCTTGGCAAACTCAACACGCAAAGCTTCAAGCTCTAGTTTGAGTGCATCCTTTTCTGTTTGTTCTTGCCTTAGCTTATCTTCAATGCTTCGTAACTGTTCAGCGCTAATTATTTCTTGCTTTTTAGCTACTGGAATTAG
>CANGEC010000084.1 GCA_947452625.1 Burkholderiaceae bacterium | reverse complement strand
CTACGGCGCATTCGTTGAGATTGAGTCTGGAATTGAAGGTTTGGTTCACGTTTCTGAAATGGATTGGACGAATAAGAACGTTGCTCCAAGCAAAGCTACTGCATTGGGAACTGAAGTTGAAGTGATGGTTCTGGATATTGATGAAGACAAGCGTCGTATTAGCTTGGGCATCAAGCAATGCAAAGCTAATCCATGGGAAGAGTTCTCACGTGCTCAGCAAAAAGGTGACAAGCTTACTGGCGCAATCAAGTCGATCACCGACTTTGGTGTGTTTATTGGCTTGCCTGGCGGTATCGACGGTTTGGTTCACCTTTCTGACCTCTCATGGAATGAGCCAGGTGAGGAAGCTGTTAAGAAATACAAAAAAGGCGATGAAGTTGAAGCTACTGTATTGGCAATTGATGTTGAGAAAGAGCGTATCTCTCTCGGTATCAAGCAATTGTCTGGTGACCCGTTCAATAACTACACTTCTGTGAGTGACAAGGGCAGTCTGGTTACTGGCACTGTGAAGGCTGTTGATGCTAAGGGTGCAACCATTCATTTGGCTGACGAAGTTGAAGCTTATTTGCGCGCTTCTGAGATCTCAACTGATCGCGTTGAAGATGCTCGCAATGTATTGAAAGAGGGCGATAGCGTTACTGCAATGATCATTAATATTGATCGTAAGTCACGCGTGATCAATCTTTCAATCAAAGCGAAAGATAGCTCTGATCAACAAGACGCTATGAGCAAGCTCCAAGGTGATGCGCAGTCTGGCACAACCAACTTGGGTGCTTTGTTAAAAGCGAAGTTGGACAATCAAGGCTAAATCAATATCACCGCTTCCCGCGTGGGAGGCGGTGGTTTTTTATTGATAGATCATGTCAGATCAAGAGCAACAAGCAATCACTCGTTCCGAACTCGTGGAGAGCTTGGCGGAGCAGTTCCCCCAGCTTTTACCTAGGGATGTGGAGTTGGCTGTTAAAACTTTGCTTGATACCATGACCCATGCCTTGGCTGAGGGTAAGCGTATTGAGTTGCGTGGTGTTGGTAGCTTTGTCTTGCATCATCGGCCTGCGCGTACTGGTCGCAATCCAAAGTCTGGTGACAAGGTCTTAATTCCAGAAAAGCGCGTGCCGCATTTCAAGCCTGGTAAGGAGTTGCGCGAGCGCGTTGACTATAAGCCGCTGAAGCAGGCGGGCCCTAAAGAGGGTTCCGGTGCTTAATCAGTGTGCACAGCAGTGGTCCATTCGGGCCATTTTTTATTTAAGCTCTTTACTTAAGCTTTCTTAGCAATGATTCAAATTGCGACATCTTGGCTCTTGTTGTTACCCGTCCTATTTGGTTTGGGTTGGCTGGCTTCGCGCTGGGATTTGCGCCTTGAAAATCGTATGGATGAGCGTGAGCGCATGCGTCAGCAACGCTCCACTTTTAAAGGCTTAAGTCTGTTGCTCAATGAGCAGCCGGATCAAGCGATTGAGACCTTGGTGAAGATTGCTCAGTTAGATCCCGAAACGATTGAGTTGCATTTTTCTCTGGGTAATTTATTTCGCCGCAGAGGCGAGACTGAGCGGGCTATTAGAGTCCATCAGCATTTAGCAAGCCGTGATGATTTAAAGCCGCGTGATCGAGATCATGCAGCATATGAGTTGGGCCGTGACTTTTTACGCGCCGGTCTGCTTGATCGTGCTGAAGCCTCTTTAAATCGGGTTGGCGATGGAAAATACGCTGCGCCAGCCAAAGAGAGTTTGTTGGAGATGTATCAGATTGAGCGCGATTGGAAAAAAGCAATCATTGCTGCGGCCGAACTTGAAAGTCTTCAGGATAAATCTCATCAAACCGAAATCGCCCAGTTTCATTGTGAGCTGGCACAAGAGGCTTTGCGTCGCAAGGATCTATCTGAGGCTGAGCAAGCGATTGAGCGGGCCTTGCAGGCGGTACCTAATCATGCCCGTTCATTGATATTGCAAGGTGATTATTTAGTTGCTTTAGAACGTCCTGCCCAAGCAATTGAGGTGTGGAATATGGTTGCAAATACCCATCCCGCTTACATGCATTTATTGGCCGATCGTTGGATGGCTGCTCATACGGCTATAGATAAGGCGGACGCCGGTTTAGATCGTCTTTGTGAGTTGCTAAAGACACAGGCGACCGGTGAGCTTTTGGATATTGTGCAAAAACATCTGACGCAGATTCGGGGGGCGCAAGCTGCTGAGGTCATGTTGACGGATGTCATGCAGCATTCCCCGAGTTTGAGTGCCTTATCTAAGTTGGCGGAGACCCGGTTGGCTTTGGCTGAAACCAATGGATCTCCTGAAAGAATTGCCGATTTAAAAGCCACCTTAAGTTTGCTTAAACAACGGACAACCAGTTTGGTCCGCTATACCTGCGGTAATTGCGGTTTCCGGGCGCGACGTTTTTATTGGCAGTGCCCAGGTTGTAATCATTGGGAGGCTTATTCTCCAAGGCGTAGTGAGGGTGCTGTACCAAGTGGCCCCTCCATGTAATGAATTAATGAGACCGTCATGAAGTTTTTGTTTAATGCTGGTGTATCAATCAGAAATCAAGCGGAGCAATTTTGAAAGTTACCATTATCGGTAGTGGGTATGTAGGTTTGGTCACCGGCGCCTGCCTGGCGGAGCAGGGCAATAATGTCTTTTGTGTCGATGTGGACGCTAGGAAGATTGAGATTCTGAATTCTGGTGGCGTGCCCATTTATGAGCCAGGTCTTAAAGAAATGATTGAGCGCAATCGCGCAGCTGGCCGTTTGCAGTTTTCTACCGATATTGCCGCTTCTGTAGCCCACGGTGAGATTCAGTTCATTGCCGTTGGTACGCCTCCTGATGAAGATGGTTCAGCTGATCTCCAATATGTGGTCGCAGCTGCGCGCAATATTGGCAAACACATGACCGGTCCTAAGGTGATTGTCGATAAGTCGACCGTGCCAGTGGGTACTGCCGATAAGGTGCGAGCCGCGGTTGTAGAGGAATTGCAAAAAAGAAGTCTTGATCCTGCGTTATGCGCCGTAGTCTCTAATCCCGAGTTTTTAAAAGAAGGGGCTGCAGTAGAAGACTTTATGCGCCCCGATCGCATTGTGATTGGTACGGACAGCACCTCTTCGGGCCTGCATGCCAAAGAGCAAATGCGCAAACTCTATGCCCCTTTCAACCGTCACCATGAACGCACTTACTACATGGATATCAAAAGCGCCGAGTTAACTAAGTACGCAGCTAATGCCATGTTAGCGACCCGTATCTCCTTTATGAATGAGCTTGCTAACTTGGCAGACTTGGTAGGTGCTGATATTGAGTCTGTACGTCAAGGCATTGGTTCAGACTCTCGCATTGGTTATGGCTTTTTGTACTCCGGCACTGGCTATGGCGGTTCTTGCTTTCCAAAAGATGTTTCTGCTCTATCCAAAACTGCGATTGAATTCGGTCGTGATCTCAAAATTCTCCAAGCAGTAGAAGCGGTTAATGAGCTGCAAAAGACCATCCTCGTTGAAAAGATAGTTAAACGCTTTGGTGATGATCTGACGGGTATGAAATTTGCTTTGTGGGGCCTAGCCTTTAAGCCTAATACTGACGATATGCGCGAAGCTCCAAGCCGAGTCATCATTGCCCAGTTAGTCAAGCGTGGTGCCCAGGTAGTGGCTTATGACCCCGTGGCCATGCCAGAGGCTCAGCATTGCTTGGCGCAAGACTTTAAAGCCGATCCTAACGGACTAAAGCGGGTCTCGATGGTTGCCAATCCTATGGACGCAGTCGATGGCTGTGATGCCCTGGTGATCGTAACTGAATGGAAGGCCTTTAGGAGTCCTGATTTTGATACCTTATTGCAAAAACTGAAGCGCCCCATTATTTTTGATGGCCGGAATCTCTATGAACCAGAAGCTATGCAAGAATTAGGCATTGAGTATCAGGGTATCGGGCGTCATAATTAAAAAAGTAAATCTTTAAAAGAAAAATTCTTTCCGTGGAAAAAGCTAACCGAGAACAGTTTTCTAAAACCCGCTTACTGGTTGTCGGGGATGTGATGTTGGATCGCTACTGGTTTGGCGACACCAATCGGATTTCACCCGAAGCACCAGTGCCTGTAGTGCAGGTTGCAAAAATCGATGAACGTTTAGGTGGCGCGGCAAACGTCGCACGTAACGTCGCAGCATTAGGTGCTCAAACGACAATTCTGGGGGTGATTGGTGATGATGAGCCTGGTCGTCGCGTCACGGAACTGCTTAAATCTAGCGGTGTTGATAGCCAACTGGAGATGGATGGAAAAGTACCCACCACGGTAAAGTTGCGTGTGATTGCCCGGCAGCAGCAGCTGATTCGTTTGGATTTTGAAGAAGCTCCCAGTGAGGCGGCTTTAGCGCATAAACTTGAGCGTTTTGAAAAATCACTTGGCGATGCTGATGTGGTGATTTTGTCTGATTATGGCAAGGGTGCTCTGGGGCAGGTGGCTTTAATGATTAGCCAAGCCCGCGCTCAAAATAAAGTGATTCTGGTTGATCCTAAAGGCGAGGATTATGGGAAATATCGTGGCGCCACTGTTTTAACGCCAAACCGGAGTGAATTGCGACAAGTGGTTGGCAAATGGACAAGCGAAGAAGATTTAACCGCGAAGGCTCAGGCACTGAGAAAGTCTCTTGATCTGCAGGCGCTTCTTCTAACGCGTTCAGAAGAGGGTATGAGCTTGTTCACCGAAGCGGGAGTGAGTCACGTCAAGGCTCAGGCTCGTGAGGTCTTTGATGTCTCTGGTGCGGGTGATACTGTCATTGCTACCTTGGCAGTGGCCTTAGCCGCTCAATGGCCATTAGAAAAAGCCATGGCTTTGGCCAATCGTGCCGGCGGTATTGTAGTGGGCAAGCTGGGTACGGCAACAGTTACTTCAGAGGAATTGCAATGACCATTATTGTCACCGGCGCAGCAGGCTTTATTGGCGCCAATATTGTGCAGGCGTTAAATGCGCGCGGCGTGAAAAATATTATCGCGGTAGATGATCTGCGGCCAGCCGATAAATACCGCAATCTTGCCGATCTAGACATCATTGATTATTTGGATAAGGCTGAATTTTTAGAGGCCTTTAGAAGTGGTCGATTTGGTAAGGTCAAGGCAGTGTTTCATGAGGGTGCTTGCTCTGACACCATGGAGACTGACGGCATTTTTATGATGGCGAATAATTATCGCTACACCATGGATTTGCTGGATATCTGTACTGCGCAAAAGGTGCAACTGCTCTATGCCTCTTCTGCTGCGACTTATGGTGGTTCGGATGTCTTTGTTGAGAGTCGTGAATATGAGAAGCCTTTAAATATTTACGGCTACTCTAAATTTTTGTTTGATCAGGTCATGCGTAAACGTTTTGCTGAAAACGCCAATAGCGCTCAAGTGGTGGGCTTTCGTTACTTCAATGTCTATGGCCCGCGTGAATCTCATAAAGGGCGGATGGCTTCGGTCGCCTTTCATCAATATCACCAATACAAAGCCAATGGCCATGTAAAGCTCTTTGGTGAATACGGTGGCTATGGTCCTGGCGAACAAAGTCGGGATTTCGTCTCGGTCGAAGATGTTGTCAAAGTGAACCTGTTTTTCTTGGATCATCCAGAAATCAGCGGGATCTTTAATCTGGGTAGCGGTCGCGCGCAACCTTTTAATGATGTTGCCCATGCAGTAGCCAATGCTATGCGAAAACTGGATCATGCAAAACCAGCTAGCTTAGCCGAGCTGGTTAAAGAAAAGGCGATTGAGTACATTCCTTTTCCGGACGCATTAAAAGGAAAATACCAGTGCTTTACTCAGGCTGATTTAACCAAGTTACGCGCTGCGGGATATCAGGAACCCTTCCTAAATGTTGAGGAAGGGGTAGGTCGATATATCGAATGGCTATCGGCTAATGCTGATTATTTAGCAAATCCACTTTAAGCAGGCTTCGCCAGTCAACTAGCTCACTCTTCAGTCGTTGTAAACGATCCACGCGCACTTTGTGTCCGTGGATTTTTTATTTACTTATGGAGAGAAGATGATTCGATTACTCAGTTTTAATAAGCCCCCCAATTTCTTAAAGGCCTTAGCTTTTTCAGCGATGCTAGCGGCTACCAGCTTGGGGGCATCCTTGGTCTCTGCAGCACCTATTAATGTCAACACAGCCACCCAATCTGAATTGGAAAGTATTAAGGGTATTGGACCATCAAAAGCGAAGACCATTATTGCTGAGAGGTTGGATGGCGGTCATTTTCAGGATGCGAATGACTTGCAAAAGCGGGTGCGGGGTATTGGCATGAGATCGGTTGAAAAAATGGTAGACAATGGTTTGACGATTGAAGCCCCCAGTTCATTTAGAGAGCCAAATGGTAAAACCAAGAAGGAAGGGCTCGGATCGGGGCGCCGTGGCTCGCGTAGTCAAGGTACTTCTCGCAATAATGCGGATCGTATGGGGTCAAGTCGCCGCAATTAGACCTCCCTGAAGATCGGTGGGCTTGTGGCTAAAATGGATCCATGAGCACACCTTCTTACCTAACGATTTCACAAACTGTAGGCAACACGCCTTTAGTTCGCTTGCAACGTATTCCCGGGGCTGAAAATGAGGCCCGGGAAAATGTGATCCTGGGTAAGCTTGAAGGTAATAATCCAGCCGGGTCGGTTAAGGACCGACCTGCGCTGTCGATGATTATGCGCGCGCAAGAGCGTGGCGAAATTAAACCTGGTGATACCTTGATTGAAGCTACCAGCGGTAACACTGGTATTGCATTGGCAATGACGGCTGCCATGTTGGGTTACAAGATGGTCTTGGTAATGCCAGAAAGTCAAAGCATTGAGCGTCGCCAAAGTATGGCCGCCTATGGTGCTGAGCTCATTTTGACGGCAGCATCGGGTGGCATGGAGTTTGCGCGAGACTACGCTTTGCAATTGCAAAAAGAAGGCCGTGGCAAATTGCTTGATCAGTTTGCCAATCCGGATAATCCGCGGGCACACATCGAAACTACTGGACCAGAAATTTGGCGCGATACAGATGGGCAAGTGACACATTTTGTTTCAGCAATGGGTACTACCGGCACCATCACTGGAGTATCGACCTACCTCAAATCGATGAATCCCGATATTCAGATTATTGGCGCTCAACCAGAAGAGGGTTCGCAGATTCCGGGGATCCGCAAGTGGGCACCGGAATATCTCCCGAAGATTTATCAGGGCGATAGAGTTGATCGTATCGAATATGTTACCCAAGCCGATGCAGAAGAAATGGCTCGTCGCCTTGCAGTGGAAGAGGGTATTTTTTGTGGAATATCAGCTGGCGGGGCTTTGGTGGTAGCCTTGCGCATTGCTCGCCAAGTGGAAAATGCCACGATTGTATTCATTGTGTGCGATCGTGGTGACCGGTATCTCTCAACGGGTGTGTTTCCAGCCTAAGCTGGTTTAGATTTTTTCTGATGCTTGGCTTTTTTAGTTTTAGTGTTCGTGCTTTGTGGTGATTTATTCATCTTTGGAGTATCACTTACCGGGACAGCACTGTGATTTTGATAGCCTAAAGCTTCCGCAAACTCGGCAACACTTTGCGCATAAAAATAACTACGGTTGTATTGCACAATCGTGAGAAAGTTATTTAAACCCACAACATAGCGCACCTGATCATTGCCGTCCGCATCCGGAAACGGCAGGTCCACAATCAGCCCTTTGCTTTGAGGTGCTACACCTCCCGTCTGCAGATCGCCTTGTTCAGCTTTGAGTATTTTGTAGTTGATGAGTTCTTCAATCGTATATTTGAGTTGCGGCTCACCATCTGCAAGGGTTTTCGCTTGAGCTAAACCACTTTCTTGTACTGGAAAATAAATCGGCATACCGGATTGCCAGCCATGTTTTTTCATGAAGTTTGCGACGCTTGCGATGGCGTCTTTGGGGCTTTGGCGCAGATCAATATGGTGATCCCCATCTCCGTCTACTGCGAAGTTGCGAATGCTGCTGGGCATAAATTGGGGTAAGCCGATTGCGCCCGCATAAGAGCTTTGTTGATTTAGGCAAGCGTTAAAGCGCGAAGGGGCAAGGCTACCCAGTTTGTTTT
>CANGEC010000083.1 GCA_947452625.1 Burkholderiaceae bacterium | reverse complement strand
GAGGATCAGAAGAAAAAACCAACGGCAGCTTCCGCCCCCACTTTGCAACAACATCCCATCACACAAAAACCTGCGCTGATACCAACGCCACCAGCCGTTAGTTCAACCCCTGCAGAAGGCGCAACCTCTCCTGCAGAGAGCAGTACCAGCAATTAATCGGACATGACTCCTGCAGAGTTAAGCGTCCTACCCTCGCCTCAATTTTGGCGTCGCGTTTTTTGTGCGCTATATGAGCAGCTGGTTTTATTAGGCGTCATTGCACTGACCTTTTTAGTACCCAATTTAGCCCTCGGCATCTTGTTTGGTGTCTCTCTACCAAGCTGGCTTACATTTCTCTATCTCTATGCAGTACTGGGTATTTATTTTGTGTGGTACTGGACTAAATCAGGCCAAACACTGGCAATGCAAACCTGGCGCATACGCATCATCAACCGACAGGGCTATACCCTTGGGAGACGTCAAGCGTTCTGGCGCTATGTTTATGGCTCACTCTGGGTGTTGCCATGCATCGCCCTGCAAGTTGTTTTGCACCTACAAAAATGGCAGATTATTGAAATGCTATTTACCGTTGCCTTATTTTTCTGGCCGCTAAGCATCTACCTTGATCGCTCAGGCGCGCTGCAGCGCCAAAGTCTGCCAGATCGCTTGGCTGGCACCAAACTAGTGGAATTACCCAAGAGCGCTGTAACCCTCTCTTAGGCGGACTCTCTTAAACAGTCAATGGCGCTGGTGCTTTGCACCCGCCTTGCAAAACGAAACCCAGCCAAGGCACAAGCGGTTACTCCAAAAGCAATTCCCATCACCAAGGCTTGCGCAAAAGCCTGAAACTCAATCTCCAAAACAAAACGTCCCAAGCCCCAAGCTGCAGCCCCAGCGGCAAGACCGGCTAAAGTGCCGGCCAGCAAACCAATTGTTAGCAATTCTGTAGCGGCTATTTGGCCAAGCACCTGTCGAGATGCGCCGACGGCCTTTAATAGTGCGGCATTTCTGAAGCGCTCATCTTGCGTAGCAGCGATCGCTGCCAGCAATACCAAGATTGCTGCTGCGATCGTAAAGATAAACAGAACGCCTAGTGCCATTGATAAGCGATCCAATACTTCCTGAATCTGCGCTAAAGAGGTTGCCACATCAACTACTGTCAGATTAGGGTAAGTTTGGGTTAACTGAAAGTCGAGCTCTTGAAAAGTCTCTGGCTGATAGTAGGAAGTAATCCAAGACTGCGGCAAGTCTTTTAATAATGCTGGGGGCATGATGACAAAGAAATTGACGCGCATTGACCCCCAGTCCAACTTACGCAAAGAAGTAATCGGTGCCGTAATCTTTTCACCAGCAACTTCAAATGTCAGGCGATCACCCAGATGCAGTTTGAGTGTTTTAGCAATGCCTGTTTCCATCGAGATTTCTGGACTATTACCCTCAAGCCAACGACCCTCGGTAATCCGATTGCCCTGGGGCAACTGCGTTGTATAAGACAGATTGAATTCTCGGTCAACCAAACGCCGCGCATTATCTTCAGCATAATCATTTGGGCTGACGGTCTGCCCATTCACATCGACCAAACGGCCACGCACCATCGGATAAAAATCTGGCGCAGCAAGTCCCGCAGCGGATAACCGTTGTGCAATCCCCTGCTTTTGATCCTCTTGAATATTAATCATGAAACGATTAGGAGAATTTGCTGGAATATTTGAGCGCCATGAACTGAGTAAGTCTTGACGTAATAATAAAATCATCAAGAGCGCCATCAAGGCAATACCCAAGGCGGTAATTTGCATCACTGCAAATCCAGCGCGACGCCCCTGCATTGTTAAAGCAAAACGCAAAGCAAAACCCTTGGGCTTCGCCCGACTTAACAATACCAACATACCCCAAGATAACAGTGCGAAACCCAGTACTGCCAGCCCAAAACTCATACCCACCCAAGCGGCAAGCTTCCAATCACGCGCCGCCAAGGCAATCAGACTCATGCACGCACCCAAACCAAACAGCGCCACCCAAACAGCCTCTACAGCAATGCCGTTAAGCTCTTTGCGCACTAACCGAATCGGGCTGACTTTCACCAGACTCATCAGCGGCGGTCCGGCAAACCCAATCAGCAAGAACCAAGCTAGCAAAGCACTCCACACTACTGGCCACCATGAAACACTAGGCAAGCTGGCTACCAGTAAATTACCCAAGAGATGGACCAGCAAATACTGTACGCCGTAGCCGATCAGAGAACCTAAAAGTGCCGCAGCAATACCTAACATCGTCAATGCGGCAAGCTGACGACGCAAAATCATGGCTTGACTCGCGCCAAAGCATTTCAGCACAGCACAAACATCTGCCTGTTTAGCAACGTAACGACGCGCGGATAGAGCAATGGCAACTGCAGCCACCATTGCAGTTAATAGCGCCACTAAAGAGAGAAAGCGCTCTGCTCTATCGAGCGTTTTACGCATGACTGGTTGAGCATTCTCTAAAGTTTCCACTCGTAGACCACGTAGACCTTCGGTCTCAATGAAATGCTTTATCCACTGCTCGTAATCCGCTATAGCATCATCGGTACCCGCCAGAAGCAAGCGATAAGTAACGCGACTACCAAGCCCAATCAAGCCCGTTGATGGCAAATCCTCCAAAGCCATCATGACTCTAGGCGCGAAGTTCATGAAACCCGCGCCACGATCTAATTCGCGCAACAAGGTAGCGTCAATCACAAAGCGCTGATCCCCTATCACCATCTGATCGCCCAGCTTGGCATTGAGGGCATTGAGCATTGCAGGATCCACCCAAACGGTGCCCGATTTAGGACCACCTTCAAGCGCCGGCTTACCAGAAATTTGCAGTTGACCCCTTAGCGGATAACTTGGACTAACTGCTTTCAGAGAGCTCAGTTTGCTGCGCGAACCCACGGTCGCCATACTCGGGAAAACAATGGTTTGAGCAACCTGAAGATTTTTAAGTCGAGCCTCATTGAGCAATCGCTCAGGCAAAGGTTGATCACCGACAATTAACAAATCAGCCCCTAAGAGCTGGCGCGCATCAAACTGAAACGCACGCTGCATGCGATCTGCTAAAAAGCTAACGCTAGATAAGGCAGTAACAGATAAAGTCAGCGCTACAAAAAGCCAAGCCAACTCGCTAGACCGAAAATCCCGGCGAAGACCTCGCAAGAGGTCTGAGAGCAAACGTATCAAATTGCCTGAACCTGGCCGCCATCTACACGAGTGACGGTACCGGTAATAAAGGAAGCGTTCTGACTACACAGAAAAGCCGCCGCATCACCATACTCCTGTGGGTCACCATAACGCCCCGAAGGAATCTGCCTCAAGCTAGCCTGCACTACCGCGTCAAAGCTAATGCCTTCACGCGCAGCCCGCGCTTCATCTAACTGCTTGAGGCGATCCGTTGCAACCCGGCCCGGCATGATGACATTGACTGTCACGCCCTCGCTGGCTACTTCGGTGGCTAAAGTTTTAGACCAAGCCAGCAATGCGGCGCGTAAGGTGTTGGAAATGGCCAAGTTTTTAATTGGGGCAATGGCGCCAGAGGTGGTGCTTGTCACAATGCGGCCCCATTTACGCTGACGCATACCGGGCAAAACGCGGTCGGTAATGCTGATTAATGAAAGAACCATATCGTTGAAGCATTTTTGCCAGAGCGCGGGATCTTGACCGGCAGCAGGAGTTGGAGGTGGCCCACCAGTGTTATTAATCAGAATATCAATCGGTCCGAGTTCTTGTTCCACTCTGGTTACTAGGCTATCAATCACTGATAAATCTGAAAGATCCCAAGATAAAGCCAAGGCAGTGCCGCCCACCGCTTCAATCATCTCGACCGACTTTTTTAAGCCCTCGGGATTGCGTCCTGTTACGGCTACTTTGACACCCTCTTTTGCCAATGACACTGCCATTGCCTGACCTAAACCACGGCTTGATGCCAGCACTAACGCAACTTTACCTTTTATGCCTAAATCCATTTGATCCCCAATCGTTTTGATCTTGCTCTTTTTATACCGCTTATCTATCTACATGACAACCAAGCAACCCATCAATTCAAGAGTTAATCTAATTGCAATTTCTGCTTGGCAACAACTTCTTTATAAACCGCATATTCAGCCTTAATTTCTTTCGCAAAGGCTTCAGGTCCATTAACGTTAATGATAGAGCCAGTATCTTCAATGCGCTTTTGCACTGCCGGATCAGTAACCACCTTTTGTACCGCAGCATAGTATTTATCCACGATCTCTTTAGGCATGCCCGCTGGCCCTAACAAGCCGTAATAGGCCATCCGATTTACCGGTGCCAAGCCCACCTCAGCAAAAGTCGGTACGTTGGGTAACTGCGCTAAACGCTTAGGAGCAGCAATGACAATCGGGACTAGCTTACCGTCCTTAATAAATGGCAAAGTTGAAGGCAAGTTATCAAAAATCATTGGCACTTGTCCGCCAACTGTATCGGCCAATGCTGGCCCTGCGCCACGGTAGGGAATGTGCACAATAAAAACACCAGCCAAACTCTTAAAGAGCTCAGTCTGCAGATGTCCAATGCCGCCAGTACCTGAACTTGAATAGGAATACTTGCCTGGATTGGCTTTCAAAACCGCTAAAAAGGTCTTGAAATCCTTGGCAGGAAAAGCGGGATTAACCGCAATAATGTTTGGGGTAGCTGCAATATTGGTAATTGCCGTGAAATCCTTAATAGGATCGTAGCCAATCTTGGGATTAATCGCTGGATTAGCAGCGGTAGTCGAAACAGTTGCCATACCAATGGTGTAACCATCTTTGGGTGCGCGCATCACCTCTAAAGCGCCTACCGAACCACCGCCACCAGCCTTATTCTCAACAATGACAGGTTGACCTAGCTGACGACCTAAAGCATCGCCTACGGCACGGGCAATGATGTCAGTACTACCCCCTGGCGCAAAGGGAACAATTAAGCGAATCGGCTTACTTGGGAAGGTGTCTGCAAAAACCTGCCCAGTTAACCCCAAACCCAATGTTAAGCAAGCAAGTTTTACAAAAGTGGTGGCAACCAGGCGAGGGGTAAAGCGTTTCATGAAATTACATTCCTAAAGGTTTTGGTAGATTACCTGCGTACCTGTACAGCTCAGCCTCATACATCTGCAGAATCTCGGCCAGAGCTTGTTGCTGTCCAATCGCTAGGGCGCTAGGTGTATTGTCCTTGAGGGCAATACGTTTAGTGTAACGATTTGCACCAATAAGAGGATTAACTTTCCCGCCATTGGTAACTGTCAGGAAAAATTCTACTGACACTACGGCTTCAGGTCGAACCCGATAGTCGCCATAGAACTCTTCCACCGAAACTTGCAAAGTGTAGAAGGGGAAAAAGCTATTACTCTGCCCTACCGTTGCCGTAAAGATATTGGCGTTGTTCACCCACTGACGCGTAGCATTACCAATCATCTCACTCGGAATAGCCGCGTAAATATTGTAAAAATCTTTTTCATAGCGCTGATCACCCAAGCGATACACTAAAGATCTACCCTCAAAAGGGGGCTTGACTGATACTGAGCCAACTTTGAGCCAGAAATCGGTGCGTGGTTGATAAGGCTTGGCAGTACGTTCTGGGGCGACCAGCCAATTGGTAGTTTCAATGGGTGGTCTTTTGGGCAAGGAGCAGGCTGCTAAAGTCAATAGCGACACTGTGCAAAGAATGGCCTTAATCAGCACTGAACGGGTGATCAATTGAGTTCTCATTTTTGTACTCCATTCATCGGCGGTGTTATGCGCGGCGGGGGCTCACCCCAAATCAAGCTTGCGGGTGATTGACTGGCAATACGAGTGAGTTCATTGAGTTGTTCGCTCGTTTGCTTGAGATTCTCAATGGTGACAGAAGTATCGCCCTGAATACTTGTAATGGTTTGCCGCAAAGCCACAATGGCACCAACCAACTCCCGCATCATGATATTTAACTCATCTTTATCTGTTACTTTTGCTATGCGTCCCAGCACAAGATTGATGTCATTGACTGACTGAATCAAACCAGTATTATTTTTCCCATCTCCCGCCATCATGGTATTTAAGTTGAGTAATAAGGCATCAAACTTTTTCTGCGTTCCATCGATATTCATTTCATTCAAAGCGCCAATTAACTTTTGAATGCCTGAAATAATTTCATCTGCCTGATTTGGCATTGATGGAATAACGGGATGATCCGGCTTCCAGTTAAATGGTAGAGCCGCATGATCGGCAGCTCCCGGAGAGAAATCAAACTCAATATAGTTCACCCCCGTAATACCCATAGACTTCACGCGAGCACGCAGATTATTTTTCACAAAATCGGTAATCTGCCGCTCGGTGACCTTGTCACCAAAAATCTGCATGCGTACCACCACGTATTGACGACGCTCTTCAAAAGGAACTTCTTGTTCGTAGATATCACCCGATAAACCAATGGAGGTGACCTGCCCGATTTTGACACCCCTAAAACGCACGGCGGCACCGGTATCAAGCCCCGTGACAGATTGCTTAATGTAGGTCTCTAATGTGAATGATTTCTGAAACAGCTGCCCTGACCCAAAAATTAAGATCACAGCAATTAACACTCCGATTGCTGCTAGGACAAATACGCCTAAACGGAAATAGTTTGGATTTGAGTTATTACTCATGCTGCGTCCTTGCTCATAATACGATTAAAGAATTGATGGACTCTCGGGTCGGCGCTGGTATCACGCAAAACCTTTGGATCACCCTCGGCAATAATGCCTTTGCTAGCCCTATCCAACATGATGACTTTGTCAGCAATAGCGTAAATACTGGCAAGCTCATGAGACACAATCACAAATGTAATGCCCAAGTTTTTTGATAAATCTAAAATGGTTCTATCCAAATCCGCAGAGGTAATCGGATCAAGACCGGCCGAAGGTTCGTCCAAAAATAAAATACGAGGGTCTAGCGCCATAGCCCGAGCAATAGCGGCACGCTTTTGCATACCGCCACTAATCTCGCTAGGCATATACGATTCGTAAGGCAAGAGTCCCACTAAATCCAATTTACAGCGCGCCAATAACTCCATCTGGTCCTGGGTTAATTGAGTGTATTCCTGCATGAAGAGCGTGACATTTTCTAAGAGGTTCATAGAGCCAAATAACGCCCCCTGCTGATACATCACCCCAAAACTGGTCATAATTTTTTGTCGCTCAGCGCCCTGAGAAGCGGTAATGTTTTGACCTTCAATCAACACATCGCCCGAGAGGGGTTGATAGAGACCAAATAAATTCTTCAGTAGACTGGATTTACCGCAACCTGAGCCACCCAGGATCACGAAGATTTCGCCGTTATTGACGTTGAAGTTGAGGTTTTGCATCAAGATATTGGATCCATAACCTACTGTTAGGTTTTGGACATCAATGGCGTAAGTAGTGTTCTCTGGCGCGCCCATCAGAAACCTGTCTTGTAAGAGATATATGCAAAAATGCCGTCGACCACCACAATCATGATGATGCTACTCACTACGGCGCGGGTCGCAGAGATGCCAACAGCAGCAGCGCCATTACCCGTCTGCATCCCCCGCAGACAACCGACTGCGGATACCACCACCCCAAACAAAGTAGCTTTAATTAAGCCCGAACCAATATCTTCAAGGTCAACCAAACTCAACATGCCGTTATAGAAGTTGATAAATGGAATGCCATACGCCAGCATAGTAATCATCGAAGAAATAATGCTCACGATGTCCGCAAATAAGGTGAGGATAGGAGCAACCAGAATGCCCGCCAATACTCTAGGGACCACCAAGAAACGCATCGGACTTAAGCCGCCAGAAACGAGCGCATCGACCTCGCTATTGACTGTCATCGTGCCGATCTCGGCGGCAAATGCTGCAGATGAACGACCCGCCAACAAAATGGCGGTAATTAATGGGCCCATTTCTCGGACGATACCTAAAGCAGCTATTGGACCTACAAAGGAGACGGCGCCAAACTGCTTCATACCAATGGCTGCCTGAAAAGACAAAATCACACCGATCAAGAAAGCCACTAATCCAACAATTGGCAAAGCGGCAATCCCTGCCTCTACGGCTGCATTAACAAAATCCCCCCAACGGACTTGCCTGGGATTGCGGAGTGACCAAAAAAGATCAGCTGCCAAGTGGCCCGCAAAAGAAAT
>CANGEC010000082.1 GCA_947452625.1 Burkholderiaceae bacterium | reverse complement strand
TTACATCCCAAAGAAATTGATATTCTGCGACACAATATTCAAGAGCTTAAACAATCCAAACAAATCGATATCTACGCTGAAGACAGCTTTACTAGACTGAAGGGTTTACTACCCCCTCCAAGCCGACGTGGCCTAGTATTGATAGATCCATCTTATGAAGACAAGCTAGATTACCGACACTTGGAAGTTATGCTTGAAGAAGCACTGCAACGCTTTGCGACAGGGTGTTATGCCATTTGGTATCCAGTCATCTCCCGCAGAGAATCAGCTGCCTTGCCAGATCGCCTGAAAAAAATTGCGCTCAATCACAAACGCTCTTGGCTGCATACTGAACTCAGAATTGAAAATGTTCCAGGAGAACGAAGGCTTCAGGCGAGTGGGATGTTCATCATTAATCCACCCTGGACTCTTGAGAAACAATTGGCAGAAGCTCTGCCAAGCTTAGTTGAGGCTTTAGGGCAAGATGCTGGGGCTAAATTTGTACTAAAGTATTTTGAGGCCTAAGCAAGCCTCTACCAGGATGATCGCAAACTAAAACCATGGGCATCGTAAGCAAGTTGAGTAAGCGCCCCAACCGGTAAAGTGAGCTTCTCCGCTTGATGACCAAATGGTAAGTCCGTCAATATTGGAATTGTGGGAGATAGTCTGGATCTGATCACCTCGATGGCGGCCTCTAAAGTGTACCCACGATCAATATCATAAAGTCGATAAGCCGAGAAACCGCCTAAAAGAATTGCGCTTTGGTTTGCTAAAACGCCCGCATCTAGCAATTGCATCAACATGCGTTCAATTCGATAAGGATGCTCATTCACATCCTCCAAAAAGAGGACTCCACCCTGCGTTTGCGCACTCGAAGGCAGATAAGGCGTTCCCACTAAGCCGGCAACAATGGTTAAATTCCCACCCCAAAGCATGCCGTTCACAGAACCCGCAGATTTCGCCCCCAGAAATATTTGGGGATGCTTTATCTGACAGTCGAGTTGACGCTCGTGTATCGCCCGCTGAAAATGCTTCCACATGAACGGGTCTGGCACAAGTGCCTGCCCCTGCTCATCCTGACGTCCAAAGTCATAATTGAGCATTGGCCCTGCCAAAGAAATCGCTCCGGTTTTTGCCAGCAATCCCAACTGCAATACAGTGAGATCGCTATGTCCACAAATCTGTAGTCCGCCTTGAATAGCTTTTGCCAAGGCATCCCAATCAATCTTAGGTAGTAAGCGATGTAAGCCATAGCCTCCGCGCATGCTCATCACCACATAATCGGTTGGGAGATTTGGTAAATGATTTAATTCTGCCAAACGCAGCGCATCCGATCCAGCAAAGCGTTGCTCCACACGATCAATACACTCTGCATTCTCAACGGCATGTCCTTGCTGCCTAAGCCATGCCATCCCCGTTAAAGGACTGCTGAGATCCGGACTCGCCCCGGAAGGAGCAATCAAGTAAATAGGCTTCAACGGCGCTCCTTAAAAAAATCTCGCAGCAACTGTCCACACTCTTCTTGCATGACACCACCCTCAGCAACCGTCTGGTGATTGATTTGTTTACTCGAGAATACATCCATCACACTACCTGCAGCACCCGTTTTAGGATCGGGAGCACCATACACTACCCGCTCAACCCTTGCGTGCAACATCGCACCGGCGCACATAGCACACGGCTCTAGTGTGACATACAGAGTAGTACCCGGTAAGCGGTAGTTTTGCTCCTGATGGGCTGCAGATCGTAAAGCCAGCATCTCGGCATGAGCGCTCGGATCATGCCCCATGATGGGCTTATTAAAAGCGCTTGATAAAACCTGACCATCGCGCACGAGTACTGCCCCCACCGGCACTTCACCTGCTAAAGCAGCCAACTGGGCTTGCTCGTAAGCGAGCTGCATAAATTGATAATCAAGCTCTGCTGGCATGGTTTAGAGATGGGTAACGTCAGCCCAGCAATTGGGGGTCTCATACAAACGAATAGAGGCCAAAGTTAATTGACCACCAAAAGCTTTTTCAAAAACGGGCTGCAAAATAGCGAAGGCTGCCTTGGCTAGATTCTCAACCGTTGGCACATGTTCCAAGATCACCGTTTTATGATTTGGCATGCTCGCTAAAAAGTTCACCAAAGCGACATCTTCCTTGGCCACTAAAAATGCGTGGTCCCATGGCTCTACGACATACTGATTTGCGAGTCTTTTAATATCGCCAAAATCCAAAACCATGCCGTCATCTTCTTTACCGGGATGATCAGCAATCTGACCGCTCAAGGTAATTTCAATCGCATAACGATGCCCATGCAAGTGTTTGCACTGACCGCCATGATTGGGAATGCGATGACCAGAATCAAACTCGAGGCGACGAGTAATGGAAATGGCGGGGGATTTGGTGGTCATGTCTATTCTTTCAATTACATGGCAACTACTAGCGTATACCAATCAACTTGTGTGTCTGCAAACTTAGCTTCCACAAAGGGCGCTGTTGACATAAACGCACAGCTAAGGCGATATTGTCCCTCAGATTAGGGCCATCCATTGGCTGAAGAAAGCGATTGCGATAATCCATCTTTTCAAAGCGCGCCATAAGCACCCCTAAATCTGGCTCACCAACCTGCGGGATCACCAGCTTTAACTCATCCGCCTGTAGCACTACCAGTTCTGCTCCGGCCTTAGGGCTTACACAAACCCAATCAACTCCTTTAGGCACCTTGAGTGTGCCATTGGTCTCAATTGCCACCTCAAATCCCTTGAGGTGCAAGGCATCAATTAATGCTTCATCAAGCTGCAACAAGGGCTCGCCGCCAGTAAAAACAACATAGCGCTGTTGTGGGCCAGCACCGGTACTTCTCCAGGCAAGCTCAATCGCCTCAGCCAATTGCAAGGCGGTTTCAAACTTGCCTCCACCTTCTCCATCGCTACCAACAAAGTCCGTGTCGCAAAATTGGCAGATAGCGGTAGCACGATCTGCTTCGCGACCACTCCACAAATTGCAGCCAGCAAAGCGGCAAAAGACTGCTGCACGACCTGCGTGAGCACCCTCCCCCTGGAGGGTTGGAAAGAGTTCTTTAACGGTATACATCATAGTCACCTGATTTTAAGCGCTAAGCCTACTTCCAGGAGATAAGTTCCCACTGCAGATAATCTTCCCAATAGGGATTAATCCAAAAAACGCCTCGCGTCAGATAGCGACCAAACCCCCTACGAATCACCCAGCGACCGATTTGTGGGGCAAGCCAAACATCTTCCTGACGAATATTACTAATTCTGAAGTAATCATTACTCTCAAAAAACGGTATTTGATTGTGATATTGCAAGGTTAGAAACTCTCCAGCCGGCACCTTGATGAGCTCCCATTGCATAGCATTCATGCCAAGCCCCCAATAGTAATTTCCATCGGGATAGCCTAAGACCTGATAAGCGCTTCGATAGAACTGATTCCAACCCACCGTTAATTGCTCGGGCCATAAAGGCAATGGTGTCATCAATTTTTGCGGGGGGCTCCAATGCGGATCTTGGATCACGTAACCCCACGGCCCTTGAATTTCATCAGGCAATGAACCAGCCTTTAGACCAGATCTCTGGATTCGCACCTGGTCACCAACCGCAATCACCCTCTCCGTCACGACATCCAAAATTTCTTGGTTAAAAACATTGCGCACGTTATAGACCCACTCCTGACCGATTTGTGGGGGACGAGTCATCGGGGTGGGAGCAGGCGGGGCAACCAGCACGCCCGTTGGAAATGGCTGAGATGAAATACAAGCTGTTAGCAACAAACCACTTGCTAACAGCAGTGCAACACGGAACAGCTTAGAAAATTGCTTTACTTGTAGGAGGTTAATTGCCACTGCAGACTATCTTCTAAAATGGGTACACCCATTTGTCCGGTGATCATGTATGAACCAGAAGATTCACGCGCTACCCAGCGACCAATACTTGGGGCAAACCAAATCGTCTCTTTGCGAATGCAATCAGCTTTATTGGGGTCGTTACTCTCATAATTAATCAAATTCTGAAAGCGCAAGGTCGTAAAGCTACCAGCAGGAACCGTTATCTGCTCCCAACCATGAGCGCTCATGTAGTTTTGCCAACCCAACAAACCATCCCCACCCGCTAGAGAATATTTAGTAACAGATTGTTTGCTCCAACTAGCCAAGAGTTCTTGTGGCCACAATGGAATTGCTGGGTTAAAGGTAATCGTCCGCCCCCAGTGTGGATCGGTGATCACTGTTCCCCAAGGCCCTTGGACTTCGCTGGGCAATCTGCCGCCACTTTCATCCGTGCGCTCAACCACAATATTAGAACCCATTGAAGCTACACGCTCAGTGACAATTCCCAAATTTTTTCCGTTATAGACATTGCGCGTAACATAACTCCACTCCTGCCCAACCTGTGGTGGCCGAACTACCGGAGTGGTCTTCGGTTGCGCAATCGGCACGCCTCTTTCATAAGGAAGCGGCACACTACAAGCTACCGGCGCTAAGGCTGCTGAAGTGATGAAAACTCGACGTGATAGTTTCATATTTTCCTCATCAAAAATATATTGCTCATTCTAATAAATATTGTACCCAAGCCCAATGCGGAGGCCTAGTGCAGACGGAGTAATTTTGCAATCTTGTGGCGAGAAACGCTAGCCTTTGGAATGGAGAGATCTAAATCCTCAAACCACACACGCACATCCTCCTCCAAGCCGATGCCATGCATAAAGTTGTAGATGGCTTTTTTTAAACCCTGACTCAAGGCATCATGATCAACACCTGCAGGGTCAATAAAAGCGACATCGTTCTTCGCAAAACCACCTGGCTCTAGAGGCAGCAGAGTAATGCCATATTCTTGCGGATTTAAGCCCACTGGAGAATGCACTGTGCAAGTGAAGCGGTGAAAAAATCCACTCTGAATACAGCCATTTTCAAATAACTGACGCACATACTCTAGAGCATCCACAGCCTCTTGAATCGTTTGCGTTGGAAAGCCATACATTAGGTAAGCATGCACCAAAATACCCGCGTCTGAGAAGCCCTTGGTTACCTGAGCCACTTGCTCAACGGATACACCCTTCTTCATCAAATTCAATAATCGATCAGAGGCCACTTCGAGACCTCCCGACATCGCAATACAACCACTCTGAGCCAATAACTGGGCCAACTCAGGGGTGAAGGTTTTCTCAAAACGAATATTGCCCCACCAAGAAATACAAACCTGACGACGAATTAATTCTTCCGCCAAAGCCTTCAATACTTTGGGAGGCGCCGCCTCATCAACAAAATGAAAACCGGTTTGACCAGTCTCCGCAATAATGCACTCAATACGATCTACCAACAGACTAGCGGAAGCAGTTTCATAACGGGAGATGTAATCAAGACTGACGTCACAAAAACTACACTTCTTCCAATAGCAGCCATGGGCTACCGTGAGCTTATTCCAACGGCCATCACTCCAGAGGCGATGCATCGGGTTGAGCATATCCAGCAAGGAAAGATAAGAATGCAGTGGTAAGCCATCCCAAGTGGCCACACCCACATCCTCAAAGGGGATATCAGGCTCTTGCCAATGGATATAACGCACCTGACCTTCGGCATTACGTACAAACGTGCGCACCAGTCGCTCTACAGAACGCTTCCCATCAAGATGTTCAATGATTGTCAGTAAAGGACGCTCACCAGCGTCCAAGCTAATGAAGTCAACGAAATCAAAGATACGTGGCTCAGTCAGCTCCCGTAATTCAGTATTCACATAACCACCGCCTAAAGCAATCTTAACGCTGGGAAAATGCTCTTTAATGACCTGCGCTATCCGTAATGCGGCGTACATCGCACCAGGAAAAGGTACCGAGAGAACTACTAAATCAGGTTGATGCTTTTGTATCGCTTCTTTAGTTAGCGCTTGTAGATGCAGATCCATCAAGGTAGGCTTTGCCGCCAGAGCATCAGCCAAGGGTGTAAAAGTAGCTTGACTGCTAGCTAGAGACTCCGCATAGCGAACAAACTCAAAACGGCTGTCTACAGCATCCCGCAATACATCTGATAAATCATTGAGGTATAAGGTCGCCAAATGACGCGCCCGATCGTGAGAGCCCAGTGCGCCAAAAGCCCAAGCTAAGGGATCGCCAGACTCCTCATCCTCATACGCATCAAGCGCAAAGAAGCGCGGGCCTTCTGGTAAAAATTCACGAGTATTGATGCGATGACTAAGCGTGCTATCGCCACCCTGCAAAAATCGAATGACGGGTTCAATAGTGACTTGATAGCGCTCAAAATAATCCAGGAAAAAATTCACGCTGGCGCTGCGATCTGCTTCTGGCAAGCTCAAGGCTTGATCGCGAATTTCTGCAAGACCTCGCGCAGTAAAAAATCCCAATACTAAGGCGAGTGCCAAGTCTTCTTGCACAGCATCAAGATTGCGCGAACGAAAGAAGCCCGTGAGATATGCGGTGGATGGATATGGCGTATTGAGCTGAGTCATCGGCGGAATGAGACTTAAGATCTTCATATAGCGCCCGACCTACTTAGCCTAACAAAGCAATCACTGCGATGACTGTATCGTTGGAACAAGACTGTATTCATTTAAGCAGAATGCGTGAAGTGGCAGTCTTCACGCTGTCCTAGGAGCTGTAATTCTTCAGCAGTAAAGCCAGCTTGTTGACGTGCCTCCAGATTAAAGGGTGGTTTCAAAATAGGCGCACGGTATTTTTTGGCCAACTCTCTATAGACAGCAATCGGAGATAGCAAATCTTTCTCGCACAAGAAATTAAACCAGCGATTACCAATCAACACGTGCCCAATCTCATCATGCAGAATAATTTCTAAGATTTCTACCGCCCTTTCGTCCTTTACTTGCTTAAACCGATCCCGAATACTCGGTACCGCATCTAAACCTCTGGCTTCCATTGTTCTTGGTACCAAAGCCATTCTGGCAATCACTGCATCTGTAGTTCTTTCTACCATCTCCCACAAACTGTTATGCGCCGGAAAATCACCATAGGTAAATCCAAAGGACTGCATATGCTCATTAACCAAACTAAAGTGATACGCCTCTTCCTTGGCAACCTTGAGCCAATCTTCATAGTATTGGTCGGGCATGTTTGGAAAGCGCCAGATCGCATCTAAAGCGAGATTCATGGCATTAAATTCAATATGGGCAAGAGAGTGCAATAAGGAGGCTCTACCTTCTCTGCTATCCATTTTTCTCTTGGGCACCTGCAAAGGCGGAACAAGCTCTGGCTTGATAGGGCGCCCCGGAATGCCAATATGAGGCACATCAAGGCCACGCCCAGAATCAAGAGTAACGTGCTGCCGATGATAATCATCAAACAGTTGTTGCAACTGACTGACCTTTGTTTGCGGATCGGTACTTGCTAGTATTGCGAGGCAAGCTTCTCGTAACTCAAGCATCGGAGATAGCAGGCTTAAGCAGCCTACTCCCACTCGATCGTTGCCGGCGGTTTGCCGCTGATATCGTATACCACTCGATTGATGCCGCGCACCTCATTAATGATGCGATTCGATACCTTGCCAAGCAATTCGTGAGGCAGGTGAGCCCAGTGCGCCGTCATAAAGTCTTGGGTTTGCACCGCCCTCAGAGCAACAACATACTCATAGGTTCTGCCATCACCCATAACACCAACAGATTTGACTGGAAGAAACACTGCAAAGGCTTGACTCGTTAGGTCATACCAAGACTTTTGAGTAGCCTCATCAATAGTGCTACGCAACTCTTCAATGAAGATGGCATCAGCGCGTTGTAGCAAGCTAGCAAATTCTGCTTTCACTTCACCCAAAATACGCACCCCCAAGCCTGGGCCTGGGAATGGATGACGATAGACCATTTCTCGCGGCAAGCCCAGCGCAACCCCTAGCTCACGCACTTCATCTTTGAATAACTCACGCAAAGGTTCAAGCAATTGCAAATGCATATCATCCGGTAGGCCACCCACATTGTGGTGACTCTTAATCGTATGCGCGCCCTTTTTGCCTTTACCGGCAGACTCGATCACATCTGGATAGATTGTGCCTTGAGCGAGCCACTTGGCATTCTTAATTTTTGCAGATTCCGCCTGGAAAATCTCGACAAATTCTTTGCCGATGATCTTGCGTTTCGCCTCTGGATCAGCGACGCCTGCTAATTTACCCATAAAGGTTTCTTTAGCATCAACACGGATCACTTTCACACCTAAGTTTCGTGCAAACATTTCCATGACCATATCGCCTTCATTTAAACGCAATAGGCCATGATCAACAAACACACAAGTCAATTGATCACCAATAGCACGATGAATCAACGCAGCGGCAACGCTAGAAT
>CANGEC010000081.1 GCA_947452625.1 Burkholderiaceae bacterium | reverse complement strand
ACGAATATCAATGCTGTTAAGCAAGGGCTTAGCGCCCATCGCTGCAGCAACAATCACTTTGTTTGCAGTCATAACCGGTGCATTTTTATCATCCAATAGCACCCAGCGATGATTCTGCGACTCAAGCCGAGTGATTTTTAAATTCCAAATACAGGTCAAATTCTCATGCGTCCTCAACAACTGATGTGTTGCATTGGCTAGACTTAGTGAAGCCCCTCTTGGCAACCAAACGCCACTTTGCTCGATCCCGCAGCATGTCGCAGCTTGATGTTTCTCTAACGGTTGTGCAATAGACTCATCCAAGTCGAGCAAGCGCAAGTGCTCGGCCATTTCCTCATAATGAAATGCTTTATCTTTTTTGCTTGGCTGAAATATGCCATGTTGCTGCCACTGCTTACCCCAACGGGTCTCAGCCATTAAAAAAGCAATGCGGGTTAAACGCAGTAAGCGCGGCGAGCCCTTACCAATGTGGGGATGCGCAATTGCATAAGCATGACTCGAGCAAGCGCTGGCCGGGTTGGAAGCGGCATCAACAACGCAAACAGATTGTCCGCGCTCAAGTAGTTCATTGGCGATTGTGGCGCCTGCAATGCCGGCCCCAATCACCACGACGTCATGGTGCTGGGGGTTGGGCATTGAACTTAGTGTTGTCTAAAAAACCGCTAATACTGTATTAAGCGTTTAAGCGTTTTTCAAGTTTTGCGCGAACCTCTAACAACTGCTTAGGTAAGCGTTCGCCAAGATGCTCAAACAACTCAGTATGCAGCTTTAATTCATTCTTCCAATCATCAACTGAGGCAGCAATGACCTTCTCAAATTTCTCAACCGGGAAATCAAGACCATGCCAATGCATATCATTGTGTTCTGGAGAAATTCCGAAAACTGTTTCAGCGCCTTTTGCAGTGCCTTCTGCACGCGCCAAAATCCAGGACAGCACACGCATATTTTCACCATAACCAGGCCAAACAAATTTACCGCTCTCGTCCTTACGGAACCAGTTAACACAATAGATCTTCGGCAATACAGCGCCTTCTGCAGCAAGCTTCTCACCGAGTGTTAACCAATGCTGGAAGTAGTCGCTCATGTTGTAACCAGCAAAAGCAATCATCGCAAAAGGATCGCGCCGCACAACACCGACCTTACCGGTAATGGCCGCAGTGGTTTCTGAACCCATGGTTGCAGCCATGTAAACGCCCTCAACCCAATCACGCGCTTCACTAACCAATGGCACTGTTGTGGAACGACGACCACCAAACAAGAATGCATCAATTGGAACGCCTTCTGGATCATCCCACTTAGGGTCAACGGCCGGGTTATTAGTAGCAGCCATCGTGAAACGAGAGTTGGCATGGGCTGCTTTTTTACCTGCTGCGCCATCGGCCGGAGTCCAATCGTTACCCTGCCAATCAATTAAATGTGCTGGTGGCTCATCAGTCAAACCTTCCCACCAAACATCACCATCATCCGTAAGCGCAACGTTGGTAAAGATGACGTCTTGATTTAATGAATCAATACAGTTCGGGTTTGTGAGGCGGTTCGTACCAGGCGCCACACCAAAGTAACCGGACTCAGGGTTAATGGCAAACAAACGGGTCTTACCAGTGACAGGGTCTTTGCGTGGCTTAATCCAAGCAATATCGTCACCAATGGTAGTTACCTTCCAACCCTCAAATCCTTTGGGTGGGATCATCATGGAGAAATTGGTTTTGCCGCACGCTGATGGGAATGCAGCAGCGATGTGATATTTCTTACCTTCAGGCGAGGTGGCGCCCAAAATCAACATGTGTTCGGCTAACCAACCTTGATCGCGGCCCATGTTTGAGGCAATGCGTAACGCAAAACATTTCTTGCCCAACAAAGCGTTGCCACCATATCCAGAGCCAAAAGACCAAATCTCGCGAGTTTCTGGATAGTGGACGATGTATTTAGTTTTGTTGTTTGGCCAAGCCATATCTTTTTCACCGGCTGCCAAAGGCTTACCAACCGTATGAACGCAAGGAACATACTCACCATTAGCGCCTAATTGATCAATTACAGCCCTGCCCATACGAGTCATGAGACGCATGTTGATGGCTACATACGGGCTATCTGAAAGCTCTACACCAATATGAGCGATTGGCGAACCGATTGGCCCCATTGAAAATGGAACCACATACATAGTGCGCCCGCGCATTGAGCCCGCAAAGAGGGGGGCCAAAGTTGCTCGCATTTCTGTTGGGTCAACCCAGTTGTTGGTTGGGCCCGCATCTTCTTTTTTGGCAGAACAAATAAAGGTGCGATCTTCCACACGCGCAACGTCATCTGGATCAGACAAAGCCAAGAAAGAGTTTTTTCTTTTGGCTGGATTGAGGCGCTTAAACACACCGGCTTTAACCAAGAGCTCGCAAAGGGAGTCGTACTCTTCTTGGGAGCCATCGCACCAATGAATCTTGTCTGGCTGGGTAATAGCTGCAATATCTGCAACCCATTGAATTAATTGCTTATTTTTTACATATTCTGGAGCATTTACGTTGATTTTGTGATCAGTGGTGGCGTTCATAGGGTCCCTTAATATCGAATAATTTTTAATCCAATAATTTTAACATTTTGGACATATTTATATGGCACCCTGCCAAGCCTTGACTAAGTTACTTCCCAATACAAAATTGGCTAAATATCTTTCCCAGCAAGTCATCGGGCAATAACTTTCCAGTAATTTGCCCAAGCTGATCTTGCGCTAACCTAAGTTCTTCTGCAAACAATTCCAGAGAACTGTTGCCATTTGCTGCGAACTGTCGTGATTTATCAAGATGTTCAGATGCCCTATCTAAGCAGTCTAAGTGTCGGCGGCGAGCAACAATCACCCCCTCCTGATGACCATCCCAACCAGCAACCTCCAAGATCTTTTTCTTTAGGGCATTAACACCTTCGCCAGTTTTTGCTGAGATCAACAACCCCATACCACGCCCCACGGCATCTCGCGACCCCAAAAGGTCCGCTTTATTAAAAACCTCCAGCACTGAGCATTTTGGAGAAATTTCGCCCAAGATTTTCAATTTCAAGCTTTCCTCTTCCGGACCAGGCGCTAAATTTGAATCTTGCAAAAAGATCACTAAATCGGCCGTACGAATCGCATCCCACGACCTCTCGATACCCTTTGACTCTACTAAATCAGATGTTTCGCGCAACCCAGCAGTATCAATAATGTGCATTGGGACGCCATCTAGATTAATACTCTCTCGAATACGATCTCGAGTTGTTCCGGCAATTGGGGTAACAATCGCCACATCTTCTCCGGCAAGGCAATTTAATAAAGAACTCTTTCCAACATTGGGCGCTCCAGCCAACACCAGCTGAATGCCGTCACGCAAAATTTTTCCTTGTTGCGCGCCTGCTCGTAATTCTGCCAATTTATTGGTAACTATTTTTAGACGCTCGCGTGCTTGGGCATTTTCTAAAAACTCAATTTCTTCTTCCGGAAAATCCAGCGTTGATTCAACCAAAATGCGCAACTGGGTGATCTCCTCTATGAGGTCATTAATATTTTCAGAGAATACGCCTTGCAATGAGCGTGCGGCACCACGAACCGCGGCCTCACTTTGCGCATCAATTAAATCGGCAATTGCCTCGGCCTGAGCCAAATCAATTTTGTCATTCAAATATGCGCGCAGTGTGAACTCGCCAGGCTCGGCAATTTCAAGGTCAATATTTTTACCCAACTCGAGACAGCGCTTCATCACCAGCTCTAACAGATGTGGCCCGCCATGGCATTGAAGCTCTAGGACATCCTCACCAGTAAAAGAGGCTGGAGAAACAAAATAAACAGCAATGAGTTGATCAATTACGGCGCCAGCTGAATCTCGTAAGCTTAATAAACTTGCTTCGCGCGGCTTCAAAGGTTTTTGAAAGAGCGCCTCTACCAATGGGCTGAGCTTAGCACCACTCACTCTAACAATTCCAACCCCTGCTTTTCCGGGGGCGGTTGCGATAGCAATGATGGGAACTTTTCTGCTCATCATTGCTATACGCCTTATACGAAAATTTTGTCGCCTAGATAATTAGGCGTGCTTCTTCCCAAACATCTTATTAATTTGCCATTGTTGAGCAATAGATAACAAGTTATTGACAACCCAATACAAAACCAAACCGGCAGGAAAGAAGAAGAACATGATCGAGAAAACAATCGGCATGTACATCATTACCTTCGCCTGAATTGGATCTGGTGGGGTTGGGTTAAGCTTGGTTTGCACAAACATTGAAACAGCCATAATGATCGGCAAAATGTAATAAGGATCCGGCACAGACAAATCATGAATCCATAGAACCCATGGGGCGCCACGCATCTCAACTGAAGATAACAGCACCCAATATAAAGAAATAAATACTGGGATTTGAATCACTACTGGTAAACAACCTCCAAGCGGATTGATTTTTTCCTTGCGGTACATCTCCATCATGGCTTGGTTTAATTTTTGCGGCTCACCTTTAAATTGTTCTTTCATCAAAGCCAAGCGTGGTTGAACTTCCTTCATTCTTGCCATCGACTTATAGCTGGCAGCAGAAAGTGGGAAGAAAACCAGCTTAATCAAAATTGTCAAAAGAATAATTGACCAACCCCAGTTGCCAACATAAGCATGAATTTTCTCTAGCAACCAGAAAATGGGTTTAGCCAAAATAGTGAGATACCCATAATCCTTAAGGAGCTCAAGGCCGGGGGCAACAGCCTCCAACATACGCTCTTCTTGTGGGCCAACAAATAATTTTGCTTTTTCGACAACTGTTGCGCCCGAAGCAATGGCGCCCAATGGTGTCTGCATGCCGACTCGATATAGGTTGGCATCAACCTTACCAGCATAAATATCTCTAGCAGTTTTATCACCAGGAATCCATGCGGAAGCGAAATAATGCTGCACCATTGCTACCCAAGCTGGGTCGCCGGCAGGCACTTGAGTTGGAATAGTAATTTTATTTTTATCTATGGCAGTGAATTCAAGTTTGTTGAATTTTTCTACGCCCGTATATACAGCCGGTCCTGTAAAAGTACTCGCTGCGAATGCTCCACCAAAGGGGCCAATTTTTTGCTCTTGTGTGCCATCGCGCAGCAATTCTGTGTAGAGAATTAATGGGGCTCCTGCTGCGGTGGTTTGCGTTACTCGATGACTCACATCAATGACATAACTGCCAGGCGTCAATACAAAGGTTTTTTCAAGCTTCACGCCATTGCGTTCACTCGCCAAAACAATAAATGGTTGGCCAGCGCCATCTTTGCCCGATTGAATTACCTTAAAGACACTAGTGTGATTTGGTAGTTCAGCGTTACCTACAGCTATTAACCCAGAGCGGGCAACATAGGTATGGGTGGGTGTGTGTTGAAATAATTCGACTGCCTTCTGATCGGCGGTAAGCTCTTTTAATAATTTTGCATTTACAACGCTTGCACCATTAGCGCTAATTTCTAGAGATAACACGTCGTTCTGCAAAACAAAGCGTTCGCCCACGTCCGCTACAACGCCTCCTGTAATTGGCGCACTTAGATTTGCCGCAGAGCCAGAATTTATAGCCTGAGCCGGTACATCAGATTTTCCGGAAACAGCCGGGGCTTGGGTTTGTTGTGTAGTGTTTGCAGGAGTCCCGCCAAAGAGTGATGGCTTTCCTTCATGCACCAACCAATTGTTGTATAGCATTAGCCCCGACAAGGAAAACACAGCCCAAAGAATTGTTTTTTTAAAGTCCATTTGTGTTCGCTTACTTAATGAGTTCTCTGTTTTACTGCGGGATCATGACCACCTTGTGACCATGGATTGCATCGCATAATGCGCCAAAGCGTTAATGCTGTGCTTTTTATAAAACCGTAATGACTAAAGCAATCGCAAGCATACTCAGAACAGCTTGGAATATATTTGCAGTGCATCCCCATATAGGGGCTCAAGAGCAATTGGTAGCCCTTCACCAACTTGATTGCTGCGCCATTGAAAAATTTCACGCTATAACAACCCCGCCATTTGAGTGCGTAAAAGCGTTAATTCTTTTTTGCGTAGCCTACCTTTTGATTCACGACCAACGGGTTTTTTCAGCTTGACCACAACATCAGCCTTAAGGTCTGATGACTGTGCGGCCCAAACTAGCTGACGAATCATCCGTTTTATTTTGTTCCGATCAACCGCGCGTTTAGCTAATTTTTTGGCAACGGCAAGGCCTAAATCGGGTTTTGCGCTATTTTCTGCACATGCTAAATACAGCCCCAAAGACAAACTTGTTTTGGGGCGCGTTTTTAGTAATTCAGAAATCCTGGCGCTATTCAACGATTCAATTAAACAGCCAAACGTTTGCGGCCTTTTGCGCGGCGTGCATTGAGAACTGCGCGTCCACTCTTTGTTTTCATGCGAATACGAAAACCGTGGGTGCGTTTACGACGTACTACTGAGGGTTGATATGTTCTTTTCATGATAGATCCTAGGAAAGCCAAGTATTTTCCTAGCTGTGGACCGAAAGGTCAACCTATACAGGTAAATATATAGGTGTTTTTCTGTATATTTTGTCGTTTTTTACTTAAATTGTTAATTTAAATAGGTTTTTTATTTTTATACACAAGTTATCCACAGGTTTTCCACGATTTTCCTGCTTGTGGATAACTTTGGAGCATCGCTACAATGGATCCTCCAAAAATATGAGCAACTTACAAAATCCTCCCGCCTTGAATTCACTAAATCCACTGGGTTTTTGGGACGGTGCTATCGGCATTTTGTCCCGCGAACTGTCACCCCAGCAGTTTAAAACCTGGATTCAACCTTTAAGGTTGATTTCACTTGATATAAGTGATCAGTCACTTACAATTGGAGCCCCCAACAGATTTAAACTCGATTGGATTAAAAAAACATTTGCCGATCGCTTTCAAGAGCTTGCATCGGATTATTTTGGATTCCCAATAAACCTCAGTTTTGTTTTGGATGTAGAACCAGGCTCGATCGAACCCAACACATCCTCCCCGACAATCACATCTCCCGACATCAAGCTGGTGGAGCAATCCGACCAAGAAGAAGAGCTTTCTACCGAAGAGCGCTCTTTTGAGATCGAGGATCACTCAAAACTAAACCCCAACCTTACTTTTGAGACCTTTGTCACAGGCAAAGCAAACCAATTGGCAAGGGCGGCATCTATACAGGTTGCACACAATCCCGGCACCTCCTACAACCCAATGTTTTTATATGGTGGGGTGGGGTTGGGCAAAACACACTTAATTCATGCCATTGGAAATCACTTATTAAAAGAGAAGCCAAACGCACGAATCCGCTATATTCACGCCGAACAATACGTATCTGACGTGGTTAGGGCCTATCAACAAAAGGCTTTTGATCGTTTTAAGCGCTACTACCACTCCTTAGACCTTCTTTTAATTGATGATATTCAATTTTTCAGCGGCAAGTCCCGCACCCAGGAAGAGTTTTTTTATGCTTTTGAGGCCTTATTAAGCAACAAGGCCCAAGTCATCATTACTAGCGATACTTACCCCAAAGAAATGGCGGGGATTGATGACCGCCTCATCTCGCGCTTTGATTCTGGATTAACCGTTGCCATTGAGCCCCCTGAGCTAGAGATGCGCGTTGCTATTTTGATGAAAAAGGCTGTGAGCGAAGGCATCCCTATGAGTGAGGATGTGGCGTTTTTTGTTGCAAAACACCTCCGCTCCAATGTGCGGGAGCTTGAGGGAGCGCTACGCAAAATTTTGGCATTTGTGCGCTTTCATGGTCGTGAGGTCACAATTGATGTGGCTCGAACCGCCTTAAAAGACCTTTTATCCATACAAAATCGTCAAATTTCTGTGGAAAACATACAAAAAGCGGTTGCGGATTTTTACAGTATCAAGGTTGCGGACATGTATTCCAAAAAACGTCCTGCCAATATTGCGCGACCACGGCAAATTGCTATGTTTATGGCTAAAGAGTTAACCCAAAAAAGTCTTCCCGAGATTGGTGAGCTGTTTGGGGGGCGCGACCACACCACCGTTTTACATGCGGTTCGTAAGATCAGTGAGGAAAGAGCGCATGATGGTCAGCTCAACCATGAAATCCATGTAATTGAACAAACCCTAAAAGCTTAGTTTTTCCCTGTGGATAAGGTTGTGGATAGGTCAATGAATAAGTTTGGGGGTTGTGTGTGGATAAATTGTGGAAAGTTTGCGCTTCATGCAAAAATAGGGTGTTGATAGAAAGTTATCCAGTTTTTATCCCACGTTTATACAAAAGTTTTCCACAGGTTTTTTAGTTTCTAATGTATTGTTTTATATAGGTTTTTTGACTTATCCACTGAAATACGAAGCCTTATTACTATTACTACTAAGATATATACAAGGATTTAAAAGCAATGCAACTCGTTAACACTT
>CANGEC010000080.1 GCA_947452625.1 Burkholderiaceae bacterium | reverse complement strand
CATGGGGCCAAAGGGTTCGTCATTAAACACTTTTGCATTGAGCGGAACGTCAGCCAAAACGGTAGGCTTGAAATAATTTCCCGCAGAGCCAATACGCTCTCCGCCGGTAATGATTTTTGCGCCTTTAGCAACTGCATCCTCCGTAAAGTCTGCCATAGCAGTTAAGCGGCGAGCATTTGCAAGCGGTCCCATCGTTACACCCTCTTCTAAGCCGTTGCCAATCTTAAGCTTATCGATCTGCTGCAACATTGCCGCGATAAATTCTTCTTGCAGACTTTCGTGAACTAGAAAGCGTGTCGGGGAAATGCAGACTTGTCCCGCATTTCTAAATTTGGCAGATCCAGCAGCCTTTACCGCTAACTGTACATCGGCATCCTCCGGAATAATGACTGGAGCGTGCCCACCCAATTCCATCGTCGCGCGCTTCATATGCAAACCAGCTAAAGCAGCCAATTGTTTACCCACTGGAGTAGATCCAGTAAAGGTGATCTTCTTAATAATCGGATGCTTAATTAAATAATCTGAAATCTCCGCTGGATTGCCGTAGACCAAGCCAATGACGCCAGCCGGAATGCCAGCATCAACAAACGCCTGAATCAAAGCAGCTGGAGATGCTGGCGTTTCTTCTGGAGCTTTCACAATAATGGAACATCCAGCGCTCAAGGCTGCTGCCAACTTTCGCACGACCTGATTGATGGGGAAATTCCATGGGGTAAATGCAGCCACTGGCCCCACTGGAAACTTCATTACTTGCTGTTGGGTAGCCCCATTTCTCGCTGGCACAATTCGCCCATATACTCTGCGAGCCTCTCCTGAAAACCACTCGGTGACTTCTGCAGCCATCAGCACTTCTGCCTTCGCCTCAGCCAAAGGCTTGCCTTGCTCTTGAGTCATTAAAGCGGCGATTTGATCGGCGCGAGCACGCAAATTCATCGCGGCTTGATCCATCATTTTTGAACGCTCTACTGCGGATATATGACGCCATACATCAAACCCAGACTGAGTCGCCAGGAGCGCCTTATCTAAAGCGGCCCGATCAGCACAAGATACCCTGCCAATCTCCAGGCCGGTTCCAGGATTGAGCACTGGCAAGGTTTTGCCAGTATCAGACTCACACCATTGACCATTAATAAACAGCTGCGTATTTGGATAGCTCACTGATAAATCCCCTGAATATGAACACAATTTAAAAAAATATAGTTAGAACTTAAATACCACTCTTTAATCTACTTTACCGATATGTTTGATCGCGGCATTAATGCGATCAGAATCCTTGCTCAAAAATGCATTAAATGCTGGAGCATCCCGATAATCAATGGGCGCGCCTGCTTGATTCATATGCTCAACAAATTTAGGCTCTACCACTGCTTTAGCAATACCCTGGCGAATTTTTTTCACCAGATCTTCATTCATATTGGCCGGGCCAAATAAACCGACCCATAAATAAAATTCAACATCTTTGTACCCAAGCTCCATAGCAGTTGGCACATCCGGTAATAGTGGATGACGCTTGTACCCGGTAACAAATAAAGCACGAAACTTGCCAGCCTTAATGTGCGGCACTACTACCGCAGGCACCCCGGTGGATACATCTACTACACCACCTAGCACTGCCGTTAAAGCTGGTCCGCCCCCTGCAAAAGGGACATGCCGTAATTTAATACCAGCAGAGTTTGCAAACATTTCCATCGGTAAGTGCAATGCGCTATAGGCACCAGAAGACGAGTAGGTAATGGCATCCGGTCTTTTCTTTGCGTCCGCAACAAAATCTTGTGCAGTCTTCCAAGGTGAATCTGCCGGAACAATAAAAGCAACTGGATCAGCCACCAAAAGCGCCAGGGGAGTGAAACTGGATCGATCAAAAGCTGCAGTTCTACCGAATAGTTTTTCAGAGGCAGGCAAACTGATAATTGCGGAGTGAGTTGCTAGCAAGGTATACCCGTCTGGAGCCGCATTTGCGACTGCAGTCATACCAATGGCACCACCAGCGCCACCCTTATTCATGAGCACCACCGGCTGCTTCCAGACTTCAAATAAAGCCTGCGCAATTGCACGCCCCGCTTGATCTACTGCTCCGCCTGGAGGGAATGGTGCAACCAAAGTCACAGGCTTAGAGGGATAGTCGCTCACTTGCGCTACAGTGAGGTTGACGCAAAAAATGCCAGTAATCACTACTAGAAAATGCTTTAGTGTTAACTTCCGATTCATCGTATTTCCAGTCTCTTGTTTCTGTATCTATTTAAAAATCATCTAGCAGGACAGTCATTCGCCCATTGCAGCTACGACATTTTCCTGTGTCATGGGCAAGCGACAAACTCTCACACCCATCGCATTTGCAACTGCATTCGCAATGGCAGCCGCAACTGGCCCTGTAACGCCTTCACCCACACCTAAAGCAGGTTCATCGAGCCGATTGATTAGCTCAATCTCCACCTGCGGCACTTCGCTGAAGGTCAGGATAGGGTATTCCTCCCAATTTAAAGAGGTAATTCTGGTGCGGTCAAACTGCAACTGCTCTTTTAATGTCCAGCTAGTAGCCTGAATCACGCCGCCCTCGATTTGATTGAGAACACCATCAGGATTAATGACTAAGCCACAGTCAATCGCAACAAAGACTTTTTTAACCTGAATGGTTTCCTTAATGAAAACTTCAGCGATGACGGCGGCATAATTTCCCACATTTTTATAGCGTGCAAATGCAACGCCGTAGCCATGCGTACCATCACCCTGATAACCGGTCCGCCATTGAGCCTTAGCTTTCACTGCTTGCAAAACTGCAATTGCCCGCTCATCCCGAAGATGTCGCAGACGAAATTCAATGGGGTCAACCTTCGCTAGTAAGGCAAGCTCATCCATAAAGGATTCAATCGCAAACACATTGATATATGCCCCTAGCGCCCTCAAGGCGGAGGTCCGCAAGGGCATGGCTTGGATTGCGTGATTGAGCACTTGGCAATTTGGAAGCTCATAGTAGGGAACTGCATTGCGCTGACTTCCACCCCCCATCGCAATTGGCATATCCACTGGTAGTGGCGCCTCCATACCTTCACCCATATGCCAAGCAGCGAGCATCCCAGGTTTTGGTTGGCGACCCGCTCTGCCAATATGTCTATTTCCCCAGATCTCTTCATGCCACTGAGTAATATTCCCACTTGCATCAACTGCTCCCGAGAGCTTTACCGCCATCGCCGGACCAAACGGCTCCCAAGCAAATTCATCTTCACGCATCCATTGCACGCGGACGGGACTACCTTCGCAATCTAGCGCTAGTAGCGCTGCATCAAGCGCAACGTCATCCGCTCCATTATGGCCGTAACACCCCGCACCTTCGGCATGTCGCACAATGATTTTCTCAGGAGCAAGCTGAAGAATCTTTGCTAACTCATCACGCAAAGCATAAATTGACTGGCTATGAGACCAAACTTCTAACTGACCTTCATGCCACCACGCTAGCGCACAGGATGGGCCAATAGAAGCGTGCGCCAAGTAAGGCCTGGTAAAAGTGGCGCTAATTTGTGTTCCTACGGCATTTTCAAGCGAGCCAACGTCTTTGAGAATTTCATCTTCGGATTTTTGAGCATATAAAAATTGCTCAAGGTTATTCATGTCAGGCAGTAAGGCGCTTTCACTCCACTGACAATGACGCTGGATTGCTAACATCGCCTGTATTGCCTGTTCCTCTCGAGCAGCAATCACCCCGACAAAGCTTCCATCACGAATCACCCTCTTCACTCCGGGCATCGCCAAAATTGGAGCAGCGTCAAAAGAAATCAGTTTGGCATAGAAAGATGGTGGGCGAACAATCCTCCCATGTAACATACCTGGCAAAGTAATGTCATGCAAAAATGCTGCGCCAGTAATCTTATTTAAGATATCTTTACGCGGCAGAGATGAGCCAATCAGTGCATAAGCACTGGCAATCTTTGGTGCCGCCCTACCATTTGCATCAACATCCAAATTCACGCTGGGTAACAAATCCCAGTAAGACATTTCTGTCGAGCCTATCTCGCTGTAAATCAGGCCGTCAATAACCCGCAAGGCGCCAATAGGCAGATTTAATTTAGCCGCAGCAGCCTCTAAAAAAAGATAACGAATTTCTGCGCAGGCATAGCGCATACTCTCACCACCCTCTTGAATAGAGCGGCTACCAGAAGTTGAAGCCTCGTTGGGACTTAGAGTGGTATCTACTGGCAGCACCAAAATGCGGTCATAAGCGAGATCCAATTCTTCAGCGGCAATTTGTGCGATCGCTGAAATAATACCTTGCCCTATTTCAACCTTTCCCGGCCGAATGGTGACGGTGCGATCTTGATTGAACTGCACGCGCTGACTTAGCCTTGGATTAGCTAAGAGGTATTGCGGCAAATCCAAACTCGCTTTATTAGACATTTGCCCCGCCCCCGCTCGCTTGAATCACTTTTTGAATGGCTCTGACAAAACGATTATGCGTACCGCAGCGGCATAAATTCCGATCCAAAGCTTCTCGTATCTCAGACTCCGAAGGATTAGGGTTTTTATCCAATAATGCTTTGGCGGTCACCAAAATCCCATTCGCACAGTAACCGCACTGCGCCGCCTGCTCGTCAATAAAAGCCTGCTGCAAAGCATGTAAACGATCGGGGGTACCAATACCTTCAATCGTCACAATCTCTTTACCAACACAATCCCACAAAGGCACATCACACGCATGCATCTTTTGCCCATTAATCATGACGCTACAGGCACCACATAAACCAAGCCCACATCCAAAACGGGTACCGAACAATCGCAAATCATTGCGTAAAATGTACAGCAGCGGGGTATTGGGATCTGCGTTAATGGAGTATTCGACTCCATTAACCCTCAGACCAATTGGGTCCGTCATATTCCCATTTCCTTAAAGATCTCTTTAGCACAGCGGAAGCTATCAATGGCTGCTGGGACACCACAGTAAATCGCGGTTTGCAAGAACACTTCTTTGATGTCGTCTTTGCTTAAACCATTATTAATGGCGCCTCTGACATGCAGTTTGAGTTCATGAGGACGATTTAAGGCGGTAATCATGGCTAAGTTAATGATGCTGCGAGTACGGCGATCTAAGCCTGGGCGATTCCAGATCTCATTCCAGCAATACTCTGTGACGAGCTCTTGCAAAGGCAGATTAAAGTCATCAGCGTTTTTAATCGAAGTATCGACATAGTCAGAACCCAATACTTCACGACGGGTTTTAAGGCCTTTTTCAAAAGATTCACGATTCATATATAGCTCCTTAGTAATTGGGTTAATTGGTTGATTGGTTAATTAGTGTTGGGGGTAGGCGCTTGTTGAGACAACCACTTTGCGTTATCTTGCCCCAAAGTTGGCGCAGCTTTTCTGATAGGCGGGCGCTTGCCATTAATCTTGTATGGTGCCGCATGGATCAAGACTGCCTCACCATTCTCCAAGGAGGTCTCAACCAACATTTCACGCTCTTGAATATATGGGTGATCAATTAAATCGCTAACATCGCAAACTTGACCAGCTGTAATATCCATTTCCTTGAAAAACCTCAAAGCCTCTTCAAGATCAAGCTTGGCAAGGTGCCCCTGAATTAATTGATCCAATGCATCGATATTGGCCAACCTGGCCTCATGACTTGAGAAGCGCGCATCCTCCAAACCATTAGGATATCCAATCCCCTCAAACAATCTTTTGAGCGTACCCTCCATGCCCGCGGACAAGGCAATCCAACGATTGTCTTTAGTTTGATACACATTTCTGGGTGCGTGGGTTGGGGAGCGACTGCCAGAACGAGGGGTGACTTCACCAGTCAACTGATACTCGGCTGCTTGGGGCCCCAATACTGAAAATAGTGGCTCAAATAACGACAGATCTACCTCTTGCACAGTTGGGTGACTGACCTTTCGTTGCTGATGAAGTAAAGCAAGCGCCAGAGTCGATCCATAAATACCAGCCATAGTGTCTGCCATCGCAAAAGGCGGCAGAACTGGAGGTCTATCAGCAAACCCATTCATAGAGGCAAAACCGCTCATTGCCTCTATGAGCGAACCAAAACCACCCCGCTCAGAAAAGATACCTGTTTGACCCCACCCAGAAATACGAATCACCACCAATTTAGGATTAATTTCTTGCAGGCTTGCCATATCCAAACCCATTTTTTCAAGGGTGCCTGGTCTAAAGTTTTCAACCAAGATATCCGCTTGTTTTAACAAGTCTTTTAACTCAGCTAATCCAGCGGGATCCCGTAAATTGATGCAGACACTATCCTTATTGCGGCTGTACGCAAGCCAGTAAGTACTGACCCCTTTGCGCTGCCATGCTCTTAGCTCATCCCCCTTGCCGGGAGGCTCGACCTTAATTACCTGCGCGCCCATATCAGCGAGCACATGGGTCAACATATTTCCCGACACCAATCTGGAAAGATCAATCACCACCACATCTGAAAGTGGCAGAGCTTCCTGCTTATTCATTACTCTGGCTTAATTCCAGCATTTTTCATGGCAACCTTCCATCGCTCAACATCAGCCTTTAAGAAATTTCCTAAATAGGTTGGTGTTGCGTAGCTAGGAGGCACAATCATGGCATCCATCTCGGTAAATCGCTGGACCAATACTGGATCTTTCAAGGCGGCGTTCAAGGAAAGCACCAAACGATCGATCACTGGCTTAGGAGTTCCCTTTGGCGCATAGAGTCCATGCCAAACTGTTAACTGAAAACCAGGCATGCCAGATTGACTAAAAGTGGGCGTCTGAGGCAATGAACTAATGCGATCTTTTGTCGCCACCGCCAATGCTTTTAAGTTACCACTCTTAATATGTTGCAAAGTACTTGCGGGTTGATCACAAATAACATCAACCTGCCCCGCCAATAAATCATTTAAAGCTGGTCCTGTGCCCTTATAAGAAACTGAAGTCCAATTCGCCGACAAGGATGATTTCATCAACACTTCACATAAATTGGAGGTTGAACCAACACCAGCATTTGCGAAATTTAACTTACCAGGATTGGTTTTGAGGTAATCAATCAAACCTTGCAAAGTATTCGCCGGGAAATCCTTACGGGCAACTAACACCATCGGCACATCATTGACCATCCCAATAGGTGCAAAATCTGTCGCAGGATCATAGGAGAGTTTTGAGTACAAAGCCGGTGAAGCTGCTTGAGCCATATTATGAAAAAGTATGGTGTAGCCATCAGCCGGCGCCCTCACAACACGAGCGGCACCGATCGTACCACCGGCGCCACCAGTGTTATCAACCACCACAGATTGACCAAGATTTTTAGACATGGTTTGAGCAAGCATACGGCCCATGACATCCGTTGAACCTGCTGGCGCATAAGGCACGACCATGGTGATTTGCTTATCGGGATACTCTGCTACAGCAACTGTCGAAATTGCAAATAAGATTGCTGTAAGAACTTTTTTATAAAGTTTCATATTGTGTCTCCTCCATCCCTTGGACCTTGGCAAATCTTAAGATTGCGCTTTGACAAAGCCATACATTGCCGTGTGATCAGCCCCTTTGCCCAACTGCTCATCAGCTGCTCGCGCTGTAGCAACACACTGCTTCGCTAAGCTTGAATAACAATTCATACCTTCAATCAAACCTAAGGCAATTTGCAAATCTTTACGCATTAATGCTAACGAGAATCCGGAGTTAAATGCCTCATTGAGCATAAAGTTTTCCACCTTATTCTCAGTGGTATTGTTTCTACCTGTCGATGCATTAAAAACAGTGTTGACCACATGTGGATCCAAGCCAAACTTCTCTGCGGCGTTTAAAGCCTCGGAAGCCGCAATCAAACCTGCCGCGGATACATAGTTATTGAGTGCTTTAACCGCGTGAGCAGCACCAGCAGTACCCACATAAACAATGCTCTTGCCCATTTTTTCCAACAATGGCAGACAAACTTCAAAGTCACTCTTTTGTCCGCCAACAATAATGGCCAATGATCCGTCAATTGCTTTCTTGACACCACCCGATACTGGGGCATCCACAAAATGAATGCCCATAGCAGAGAGCTTTTGATTATTTTCTCGCGAGGAGATTGGGCTAGAAGAACTCATATCAAGTAAATAGCTACCCGACTTGAATTGACTTGCAATGCCAGGTTGACCATTACTACCCCAAAGCATGGCATCAATAATCGCACTATCAGGCAACATGAGAATGGTTACGTCAGACCCTTCAATCGCCTTGGCTGGAGAACTCACTAACTCAAAGCCAGCGATGCTGGAGAACTTCTCTGCAACCTGAGAATTCAGATCAAAGCCTTTGAGGTGGTAGCCCGCTTTGAGCAGATTGTGCGCCATCGGCACACCCATCAAACCTAGGCCAATAAAAGCAATTTTTGTGTCTGCCGGCTTCATTAAATTCCCATTTCCTTAAAGATCTCTTTAGCACAGCGGAAGCTATCAATGGCTGCTGGGACACCACAGTAAATCGCGGTTTGCAAGAACACTTCTT
>CANGEC010000079.1 GCA_947452625.1 Burkholderiaceae bacterium | reverse complement strand
AGAAATGCATCACACCATTTGTGCCCACCATTTCTTTTTGTTCGTTATCAATCTCAATCCTACTGGCTGAAAAATACCAATCCAAATTCTCAGGCGTACAGGTTGTATAAGTTGCCTGATCGAATACAAAAATATCGGATGTTTCTATCGTGAGCTTTTTGGCATTACCGTTGGCACGGTTATCTCGCAACTCATAAGTAGGTGCGTCCATCTCACCTTCGCGAGCGTCAACTTTAAACCGCGCCTTCGGCCCCTTAAAAGAAGTGTTGCCCTTAATCAGTTGTGCATTACCCAAGAGGTCGGCAACATCAGTATCGGGATCGTATTTAATTTCATCCGCTTTAATCACCGCGCCATTACGACGAATTTGTGCGCGACCCTTCAGATGCATATCGCGATCAACCACTCCATCAATCGCATCGCTAGAGGTAAAAGTCAATGCCTGATTATCAGAGATCGGGCGCCCCACTCGCAATTGATCATCCAACTTTAAGACAGTCACTGCACCCCGATCGGGAATCAAAATAGCATTAGCTGAATTCGTTAAAGATTGTGTCGTTGGCGGCAGAGGAGCTGGTGCCTGAGCATGAACCCAGAATGCAAATTGGAGTGATACCACCCCGATAACGATGCGCAGGGTTTTAGCCAAAAAAAGAGGGGCGCAAAGGCCGGCGCAACGGCGATAATGACTCATAGGTACAGACCCGCACTATTATACGAATCGACCATGACTGACACCCGCTTAATTACCCTGCAAAACTGGCTGGAAGCCCTTAAACCTCGCTGGCAATTAGATCTTGCCACTTTGGCACCCGCCTCCGCAGATGCCAGCTTCAGGCGGTATTTCCGAATTGACTCCCAAAACCCTGATTTTGGGAGTTTGATCATCATGGATGCCCCACCCCAGCATGAACCCCTAAATACCTTTATTCAGGTCGATTTATTGCTGGCCGAAGCCGGCTTAAACGTACCCCAGATTCTTGAGCAAAATCTTGCAGAAGGCTTTTTATTGCTCAACGATTTGGGTAATAAAACGTATCTTTCTGAATTAAATGAAAATACCGCCGACCATCTTTATCAAGCAGCAACTACGGCCTTAATCAAAATGCAATTAGCGAGCAAACCCAATGTCCTGCCAAACTATGTTGCTCCGCTTTTGCAACGTGAACTTGATCTATTTCCAGAGTGGTACCTTGGCAAGCATCTAGGGATCAAACTCAATACCAGCCAAGACTTACAACTCAAACAGGCGTTTGAACTCATCATTCAAAATAATTTAGCGCAAGCAAAAGTATATGTACATCGTGATTACCATTCTCGCAACTTGATGGTCACTGAAAAAAACAATCCTGGAGTACTGGATTTTCAGGATGCCGTATATGGACCCATTACCTATGACGCATCCTCTCTATGGCGCGATGCTTATATTGCCTGGCCAGAAGAAAAGATCATTGATTGGGTGATTAAATTTTGGGAACAAGGTCGTCGAGCTGGGCTGGATATGCCAACTGATTTCGGCCAATTCTATCGAGATTTTGAATGGATGGGACTGCAACGTCATCTTAAAGTGCTCGGCATCTTTGCTCGGTTATTTCATCGCGATGGTAAGGATGGGTACTTAAAAGATATTCCCCTGGTCTTGAAGTACGCCATTGCTACCGCTAACCGTTATATTGAATTAAAACCTTTAGCACGCATTCTGGAATCCACTCGCGGTAGTCAAGATGTCTAATGTTCAGCAAATGCCATGCCTTCTTCTTGCCGCTGGCAGGGGTGAGCGCATGCGGCCATTAACTGATGATTTACCAAAGCCTCTCCTCAGCATCAAAGGAAAACCCTTGCTCCAATGGCATATTGAAGCTTTATCCAGTGCGGGCATTCACCAGATCGTTATTAACCATGCCTGGCTAGGACAAAAAATTGAGTCTGCTATTGCTGACGGCACTCAATTTGGCGTGAATATTCGATACTCACCCGAAGCTAAGGCCCTCGAGACTGCCGGCGGAATATTTAAAGCCTTGCCGCTCCTCAGCCCGCAAGATTACTTTCTGGTCATCAATGGGGATGTTTTCTGCCCTGACTTCCCAATTCAAAATCTCATTACAAGAGCTACTGTCTTACGTAAGAATCCAGGGCAAACTCTAGCGCACCTGATCATGGTGCCAAACCCCAGCCAACACCCAAGCGGTGACTTTTATTTACAGGGTTCACAAATCGGCGAACAAGGCTCCCTAGATGCAGAAAAACTCACTTTTTCCGGTATCGGCATCTATCATCGAGACTTATTTAAGGGTCTAGAGGCAGATACCCCAATTAAACTAGCCCCTCTTTTGCGGACTGCCATGCAAGACAATAGAGTGAGTGGTGAAAAATATCTCGGTCCATGGCACGATGTCGGTACCCCACAACGTTTGCAAGAATTGAATGTGGCATATGAATAAAACAAACATCTACCAATCTCGCAGAGCCACCCTTGCTCAGAAAATTCGCAGCAAGACTGGTGGCGGCATTGCCATCATCACTACTGCACCAGAAGTCTCTCGTAATCGTGATAGCGAATTTCCTTATCGGCACGATAGTGATTTTTTCTACTTAACAGGCTTTGAAGAGCCTGGTGCAACTTTGATCCTTCAAGTAGATCAGTCAAACCATGAAGCACATCTTTTTTGTAGACCTAAAGATCTCGAAAAAGAAATTTGGGACGGTATACGCCTCGGGCCCGAAGCGGTGCCCGCTGCCTTGGGTCTGAACTTTGCCTATAGCAATCATGAGATCGATAGTAAGCTCGCTGAACTGCTAGCTGATCAAGATGCCATCTATGTTCGACTAGCTGAAAGCGCTGAAGCAGATCGTCGCTTACGCCATTGGATGAAAACCGTGCGTCAGCAAATTCGCGCGGGAGTTGATGCACCCACCCAATTCCATGATGTAGAGGCCCTGCTTCATGAAATGCGCTTATTCAAAGATGCACATGAAATCGAGACGATGCGCCGCGCTGCTGCGATCTCAGCACGCGCCCATATTCGTGCGATGCAAGTCTGCCAACCTGGGATGCGCGAGTACCAACTCGAAGCTGAACTACTCCATGAATTTCGCAATAGCGGCTCGCAAAGTGTCGCCTACAACAGCATTGTGGCTACTGGCGCCAATGCTTGCATCCTGCACTACCGCGCGGGCTCGAATGAACTGCGCAATGGTGAACTCTGTCTCATAGACGCAGGCTGCGAGCTTGATGGCTACGCATCTGATATCACCCGAACCTTTCCGGTAAACGGCAAATTTAGTAGCCCGCAACGCGCCCTATACGACATTACTCTAGCCGCTCAAGAAGCCGCCATCGCTATGACAAAATCTGGCAATACTTTCATAGAACCTCATGAAGCAGCAGTGAAAGTATTAACCCAAGGACTATTGGATGAAGGCCTTTTAAAACTCTCTGAATTAGGTTCATTAGAAAATGCCATCGAGCTAGCTGCATATCGTCGCTTTTATATGCACCGTACTTCTCACTGGCTAGGTATGGATGTTCATGACGTGGGCTCCTATCGCGAACCTGCTGTAGCTTCTACTACTGAGAAACCGTGGCGTATTCTTCAATCTGGCATGGTGATCACCATTGAGCCGGGACTCTATGTAAGGCCAGCTGAAGATATTGATATGCGGTTTTGGAATATTGGCATTCGCATTGAAGATGATGCCGTGATCAGTGACGCAGGATGCGAACTCATCTCGCGCGGAGTACCGGTCAAGGCCGAAGAAATTGAAGCTTTAATGAAGCGCTAACCTTCAGAAAAATGAGCACGAGCAATTACGATATCTTGATTCATGGCGGGGGCCCAGTTGGCCTAGCTTGTGCTGCTTGGTGCTTACAAAAACTTCCAGATGCCAAACTATTGTTGCTTGATCGAAATCCTGAAAATGATGTTGATCTTCAGTCAGCTGATAGCAGAGGCATTGCACTCTCACATGGCAGTAAATTATTGCTCGATACGATTGGCGCATGGCCCAAAGATTGCGCAGATATTCATCGGGTGCATGTATCACAAGCGGGGCGTTTTGGACGCGCCCTGATGACCCGTGAAGAGTTGGGTCAAGATGCACTCGGACACATCATTCGGTATCGAGATATTCACCTTGCTTTACGAGCAGCTCTCCGCAAGATTCGAGCAGGCCTCGCACCATCAAATTCTCATTTCTTATGGATGCACGTTGCTGATGAAACGCAACCACTGAATATCAATACGAAATGTATTGTGCATGCTGAAGGTGGTTTATTTCAAAAACAAGATTGGGTTGAGTCTGGTCGTGATTATGGTCAATCGGCTCTAGTGGGATTGATTGAGGTCGAAAGTGCACCAACCCATCAAGCATGGGAGCGCTTTACTGCCGAAGGCCCCTTAGCGATATTACCCAGCCACTATGGCGAGCATATTCTCAATTTAGTGTGGTGTGGCTCACCAGAAGCCTCGCAAAAGCGCTTGCATTTAAGTGACAGTGATTTTTTAGACGCTCTACAAAGAGAATTTGGTTCACGCATTGGCCGCTTCTTAAAAGTTCAGGATCGGCGCCTCTATGCTCTCGGTCTAAATTACCGCAAAGACATTGTTAAAGGAAATGAAGTCTGGATTGGCAATGCCGCCCAAACACTGCACCCCGTTGCAGGCCAAGGCTTGAATCTTGGTTTACGCGATGCCTATCTTTTAGCAGAAACCTTAGCAATGGTTTTTGCTGCGGCCCAGATCGGAGCAAACTCAAACCCCCTTGAAGCGGCACTGCAAAATTACGCAAAGAGTCGCAAAGTGGATCGCTCGGCCACGATTGGCTTAACTGACTTTATGGCCAGAGTGTTCACCTCTCATCTTCTACCAATCGTTATTGGTCGAGGATTGGCTTTATCGGCTCTCCAGTGGCTCCCCCCCATCAAAACAGCCTTAGCACGCCAAATGATGTTTGGACGGCGCTAAAGCCCTCAAATCCTTTTCCCAGTGCTTCATCAAGGCGTCCAAATGTGCCTATTTTTTAGGCACATCTTCCCCGATTTGTGCTAAAGTGTGATGCTTTCCTCGTCACCCAAAGACCCCTCCCAAAACACCGCTAGCTACAGATGAAGATTGGTACCCACCTCCTGGCAAATCAACTCTTTGTAGCCCCTATGGCTGGTGTCACCGATCGCCCATTTCGACAGCTTTGCAAGAAACTGGGGGCCGGATACGCCGTATCGGAAATGATTGCCTCCAATGCCCTCCTTTGGAAAAGTGAAAAGACGCAACGCCGAGCCAATCATCAAGGCGAATTCAAGCCTATTGCAGTACAAATTGCCGGCGCCGACCCTGCCATGATGGCTGCCGCAGCAAAACTCAATGTTGATCACGGAGCCCAAATCATTGATATCAACATGGGTTGCCCAGCCAAAAAAGTCTGTAATGTAGCTGCCGGCTCCGCACTCATGCGCGACGAAGCCTTAGTGCAAAAAATACTGGAAGCGATTATCCAAGCGGTTGGTATTGGGCCTGATGCCGTACCGGTCACACTCAAAATTCGAACTGGCTGGGATCGTGCCAATAAAAATGCGCTTGCCATTGCTAAGCTTGCTGAGAAAACAGGGATATCGATGCTGACCGTGCACGGTCGAACTAAAGCAGATCTCTATCACGGCGAGGCAGAATACGAAACTATTCAAGCAGTCAAAAATAATGTTTCCATCCCGGTAGTAGCAAACGGTGACATCAATACGCCTGAAAAAGCAGCCTTTGTTTTAAAGACCACTGGGGCAGATGCCATCATGATTGGCCGCGCTGCTCAAGGTCGTCCCTGGATCTTTCGCGAAATTCATCATTACCTCGCCACTGGCGGTAAATTGCCCACTCCACAGATTACTGAAATACAAGCCATCATGAACGAACATTTGCTGGATCACTATGCGTTCTATGGCGAATATGTTGGCTTACGCACCGCACGCAAACACATTGGTTGGTATTGCAAAGGTTTGCGCGACTCACACGCATTTCGTCAACGCATGAATACCGCAGATGATTGCAAAACCCAACTGCAGATGGTGAATGATTTCTTTGATGAAATGAAGTCACATTCTGATCGTTTGTTATTTTTAGAAGCAGCTTAATTCTTGGCGACAGTTACCTCATGAGCAATAAACATCCCATAACCGAATGCATTGAAACCCAGCTACAGCGCTATCTTGATGATCTGAAGGGAACGCCACCATCTGATATCTACCAAATGGTATTGGAGGTTGTTGAAAAACCGATGCTGGAATTAGTGATGCAGCACGCCAAACAAAATCAATCTCTCGCAGCGCAATACCTGGGCATTAATCGCAATACTTTGCACAAAAAATTAGTTGAGCACCAACTCATCAAATAAACAAGTCATTACCAACCCATTCATCCATTACTCTATTTCTTACTTATGATCCGTACAGCCCTCCTCTCTGTTTCCGATAAAAACGGCATCCTGCCGTTTGCTCAAGCACTTCACCAACAAGGGATCAAGCTCATCTCTACCGGAGGGACTGCAAAATTATTGGCTGAAAATAATTTGCCAGTTGTGGAGGTATCTTCCTTGACGAAGTTTCCAGAAATGTTAGATGGTCGCGTCAAAACCTTACACCCAATGGTGCATGGTGGCCTACTGGCTCGTAGAGACTTTCCGGAGCATATGGCAGCCCTCAAAGAGCATGGCATTGATACGATTGATATGCTCGTGATTAATCTGTACCCTTTCAATGAAACCGTGGGACGCGACACCTGTTCATTTGAAGATGCTGTTGAAAATATTGATATTGGTGGCCCAGCCATGCTCAGAGCTGCCGCCAAAAATCATCAAGATGTCACAGTACTAATCTCTCCCGAGGACTATGCACCTGTATTGGCGGAGATAAAAGCCAATAACAACACGGTTTCTTATAAAACCAATCTTGCGCTAGCTAAAAAAGTCTTTGCGCATACCGCCCAATACGATGGAGCGATTGCCAATTACCTCTCCGCCTTAGGTGATGACCTTGAACATCAAAAGCGTTCCGCTTTTCCAGAAACCTTGCACTTGGCTTTTGAAAAAGTGCAAGAGATGCGTTATGGCGAAAACCCCCATCAATCTGCTGCTTTTTATAAAGATATTGCACCGGTTGAGGGTGCTCTCGCAAACTACAAACAGTTACAAGGCAAAGAGCTCTCATACAACAATATTGCGGATGCAGACTCTGCATGGGAGTGCGTTAAAAGCTTCACCGGTAATGTTGGTGGTGCAGCGGCTTGTGTGATTATCAAACACGCCAATCCATGTGGTGTGGCTGTCGGTGCTAATGCACTAGAGGCTTACCAGAAAGCCTTTAAGACTGATCCCAGCTCAGCGTTTGGAGGCATCATTGCCTTTAATGTTCAGTGTGATGGTTCTGCCGCTGAAGCCATCTCCAAACAATTTGTTGAGGTGCTCATCGCCCCAAGCTTTACCGCAGAAGCAAAAGCGATCTTTGCCGCAAAACAAAATGTACGCCTCCTAGAAATCCCACTTGGCACGGCTTTTAACACCTTTGACTTTAAACGCGTCGGGGGTGGATTGTTGGTGCAATCTCCAGATGCCAAAAATGTGCTCGAGAATGAAATGCGCGTTGTTAGTCAAAGACTGCCGACTCCTAGCGAAATGAACGACATGATGTTTGCTTGGCGAGTTGCAAAATTTGTGAAATCCAATGCGATTGTGTATTGTGCCAACGGTATGACTCTTGGTATCGGCGCAGGCCAAATGAGCCGGGTTGACTCTGCGCGTATGGCGAGTATCAAGGCAGAGAATGCTGGTCTTAGCCTGAAAGGCTCTGCCGTTGCTAGCGATGCCTTCTTCCCTTTCCGTGATGGCCTGGATGTGGTCGTGAGCGCTGGGGCAAGTTGCGCTATTCAGCCAGGCGGCAGTATGCGAGATGATGAAATTATTGCTGCAGCCAATGAGCATGGTATTGCCATGATCTTTACTGGCACACGCCATTTCCGGCATTAAGCGTCGGTAAGCGCCAAAGCGAATATGCGCTGGATAGGAATTGACCCCGGCTTGAGGACTACCGGCTTTGGCGTAATTGATGTCGACGGACAACGGCTCACCTATGTAGCCTCAGGAACCATTGAAAGCGGTGATCCAGCCCAAGGTCTGCCGGTTCGTCTAGGATTGCTCTATGCGGGCATCAAAGAAGTGCTCGATACCTATCACCCAGAATCAGCAGCGATTGAAGAAGTCTTTCTGAACGTCAATCCACGCTCTACATTAATGCTCGGCCAAGCCAGGGGTGCAGTGATTGCCGCTCTAGTATCCGAACAACTCCCCGTCGCCGAATACAGCGCTTTACGTGTGAAACAAGCGATCGTGGGCACTGGCAGAGCAGCAAAACCACAAGTCCAAGAAATGGTCAAACGACTTCTCAGATTAAACCGCGCCCCGGGGACTGACGCATCCGATGCTCTCGGTGT
>CANGEC010000078.1 GCA_947452625.1 Burkholderiaceae bacterium | reverse complement strand
ATGTTTATATAGTGAGTTCGTTAAAACTTTTAAATCAAATTTTTCTGTGCTGCAGAAAAGTTTGATTGGTTATTTTTCTGGGATGAAATTTGATGTGTGGATTTGCAGGGTATTTACTAGGAAGACAATGGGTTGATATTAGGGGCGCACATTCTTTGTTGATGGGTATGGCAAATACAATTGCGTCACGCGGTCCGGATGATTTTGGAGTGTGGGCAGAGGACGCGGGTATTGGTCTTGCCCATCGCCGCTTGGCTATCCTTGATTTGTCTTCTGCAGGACATCAGCCAATGGAGTCGTTGGATGGTCGTTATGTCATAGCCTTCAATGGTGAGATTTATAATCATCTTGATATACGTACAAAAATTGAAAAGATAGATCCTAATTGGCTGGGAAGTTGGCGGGGACACTCTGATACCGAAACAATCCTTGCCGGCTTTTCAACCCTGGGAATTAAGGCAACAGTAAATCAATGTGTTGGTATGTTTGCTTTTGCCGTATGGGATCGAAAGAATCGCGTCCTGACGCTGGGGCGTGATCGTCTCGGCGAAAAGCCTCTTTATTATGGTTGGCAGGGGTCGGGGAATGAAGCCAGCTTTCTTTTCGGATCTGAATTGAAGGCCTTAAAAGCGCACCCATCTTTTATTGCAGAGATCAACCGGGATGCTTTATGTCTATTCATGAGGCACAACTATATTCCATCACCATATTCTATTTACCGTAATATTTTTAAACTACCTCCTGGATGTTTATTGACGATATCTGAAGTTGCCAAAGAACCAATTATTGATACCTACTGGTCTTTGATTGACTCAATCGGAGGGTGCAAGGATTCATCTATGCTGCATTCATCAGATGAAGTGGTCGACAAACTTGAAGCTTTACTTAAAAAATCTGTGCTTCAACAGATGATGGCGGATGTGCCATTGGGCGCATTTTTATCTGGCGGTATTGACTCATCGACAGTGGTGGCTATTATGCAATCTCTTTCAGATCGCCCTGTTAAAACCTTTACCATAGGCTTTAATGAAGAAGGTTATAACGAGGCAGTTCATGCCAAGGCGGTTGCGAATCATCTAGGTACTGATCATACAGAGATGTATATTTCCCCTCAACAAGCTCTCGATGTGATTCCAAAATTACCTACGCTCTTCTGTGAGCCATTTGCAGACTCGTCTCAGATACCTACTTATTTAGTATCTCAGTTAGCGAGCCAAAAGGTTTCGGTATCGCTTTCCGGTGATGGAGGGGATGAGTTGTTTTATGGATATAGTCGTTACCAGCTAACTAATCGGTTGTGGACCTTCCTGCGACTAGTACCTCTGGGGATAAGAAATGTAGCTGAAAAATGTATTACATCCATTTCAATTAAAAACTGGGATAAATTGGGATATTTCTTGAGTGGAATGGAGAAAAATAGATTATTCGGGGATAAGATCTACAAAGGTGCAAGCCTTTTGACAAGTAAAAATTTTCAAGAACTATATCTGAAGATAGTTTCTCAAATATCCAACCCTTCAGATTGGGTGATTGGTGGTTCAGAGCCTATCACTGAATTAACTAGAAATTCTTTGCAAGTCAATCAGTTAAGTAATCCTGAAAAAATGATGTTTCTTGATTCTGTAAGTTATTTGCCTGATGATATATTGGCTAAGGTTGATAGGGCGGCAATGGGAGTTTCGCTCGAGGGGAGGGTTCCCTTTTTGGATCATCGAATAGTCGAGTTTTCCTGGGCTCTGCCCATGGAGTTCAAATTTTGTAATGGTCAAACGAAATGGCTGTTGCGACAATTGCTCTCAAGATATGTTCCTGATGAGTTAATTAATCGACCTAAAATGGGGTTTGGCATTCCTATAGGTGAATGGCTGAAGGGTCCTTTGAGAGATTGGGCTGAGACTTTATTGTCGGAGGAGAGGTTGAAGCAAGAGGGTTTTTTTTATCCCAGCATAATTCGTACGAAGTGGGCTGAGCATTTGTCTGGTCAAAGAAATTGGCAATCTCAACTGTGGACGATCCTCATGTTTCAGGCATGGTTGGATTATCAAAAAGAGGTAATTAATCATTAAAAAGGTAATGCATGTAATCACCGGTCTTGGAAATGGCGGTGCAGAAGCAGTCTTATATCGGCTGTGCATGTTTGATCATAGTCATTTGCATATTATTGTCTCCTTGAGTGGTGATGGGAAATATGGTCCTTTGTTGCGTGAGGCTGGGATCCCCGTATATTGCCTTAATTTATCTAAGAATTTTATGAGTATTTTTGGCTTGATAAGGCTTATTAGACTTCTTGTTTTGGAGAGGCCGGATATAGTTCAAACATGGCTTTACCACGCAGATCTTATTGGGGGAGTTGTTGCCAAGATAACTGGAGTAAATAAAATTTTGTGGGGAGTAAGGCATGGAAATTTGTCCCCCGGTACTATGAAATTGAGCACAATAAGAGTGGCCAAGGTTTGCGCTCTCTTATCAAATCTAATCCCAACAAAAATTATAAGTTGTTCAAAAAGAGCTATTAATGCTCATGTAGATATTGGTTATAAAAAAGAAAAATTTATTGATATACCCAATGGTTATGATCTTAAAGATCTATCAATTGATTCACATGGTGGCGACCTATTTATTGATTCGGTAGGTCTTGCACTAAAAGGCCCAGTAATTGGAATGGTTGCTCGTTTTGATACACAAAAGGATTACCGCAATCTATTAAAGGCATTATCAAACCTAAAGCACTCTGGTTATAAATTCAATTGTCTTTTAGCTGGGCGTGGGATGACTACTGACAACCAAGTTTTAATGGGATGGATCGTCGAGGATAGTCTAGAGGATTCAATTTTTCTTCTTGGGGAATGTCGAAATATTTGTGGGTTGATGAATGCAATAGATATACATGTTTTATCCAGTTTAGGAGAAGGTTTCCCAAATGTTGTTGCTGAGGCCATGGCCTGCGGCACTCCATGTGTAGTGACGGATGTTGGAGATAGCTCGTTTATTGTTGGAGATACTGGTTGGGTGGTACCACCCAATAGTCCTAAGGAGTTAGCTATAGGAATTAGGGGTGCCTTAGATGCGCTTCAATCTGAAGGATGGGCTGATCGTCGGATTGCTGCTAGAGCTCGTATTGCTGATAACTTTGATATTAATAAAATGGTTGCAAAATATAATCAAGCTTGGAAAGAATTTTGATTGGTAAGCTTTTACCTCTTGAAAAAACTGTAATAACTTTCTGCTAACAAAAATTAAATTTAATTTTCTATAAAACTTAATTTCTTATGCCTCAAATAAAAAGAGCTACATTATTCTCAAGAGACGAAAGAACTTTTAGATTTTTCAGAGGGAGCTGGTTAATTGCTCTTAATAATTCTGATTATCAGGTCAAAGTTTCTAATCGAGGATTTGGCCTATTTAGGCTACTAAAGGCCATAGCTAGTTTTATTTTTAGCCATAAATCTCTAAGATTAATTTTTGGAACAAGTGAAATTTGTTTGTATTATTTTTTCTCTAAACGACAGGATGTGCTGATATTTAGCGGACTGGGAAGATTGCTACAAAAAAATGGGTTAAGGCAAAAGTTTATATGTAGTTATTTGAGAATATTTTATAGGAATCAAAAAATCGTCGCATTAAACACTGATGATGCATCTTTTCTTGGGTCAATATTCGCAGGTGAAATTATCTTAATTGATGGCGAGGGGTTTAATTTCAGCGGTAGTCAAGAAACGAGAGATCTTGGAGAGCCTATTGTGATTGCCTTTATCGGGCGAATGTTAAAGTCGAAGGGAGTTGATAGGCTGGTAGAAGAATTTTTATTGATTGAAGGTAATGGCTGTGAACTTCACTTATTTGGCGATTTTGATTTCTCTAATTCCGATTCAATAAATTCCACTTGGCTTTCTTCGAAAATTAGCGCCTCCAAAGGAAAAATTTTGCACCATGGATTTATTGAAAATGTCAGAAATATTTTGGGTGGCGTAGATATTTTTGTTTCATTATCAGAGCGCGAGGGGCTACCTTTTTCTGTGTTGGAGGCAATTGATGCGGGATGTTTTTTGTTGTTGTCTGCTGTTCCTGGGCATTTTCCATTTGCTTCATTGGCTGGGGTTAATTTGATAAATCAAAATGATGTTCTAGGCGCGTTAAATGCTTTAATTGACAATCCTCAAAAAATCATTCAGTTCAACCAAAAGCAGAGGATTATTGATTGTGAGCGGAGATTTGGTATGGATTCCGTAGTTAATCAAATAAGGCTTAAAATACTTTGATATTTAATCGCAAACAAATTATTGGGTTATGAACCGTATGCAAGCCAAAAAGCGACTTATTCTTCTTGAGTTAAATGAAATTAATTTTGATTTAGTGAATCGTTACTTGTCAAAATTTCCTGGACGTTTTCTGGGGTTTGAAAAGTTAGTGGCAAATAAAAGCATTCATACGAGCTCTGAAGGTGTGTATGAGGAGCTTGAGCCTTGGATTCAGTGGGCATCTGTCCATACAGGTAAGTCCTACGCTGAACATAAGCTGTTTCGTCTTGGTGATGTAGTTGGATCTAAGGTCCCTCAGTTTTTTGAGCAGCTTGAGATGGCTGGTGTATCTATCGGTGGTATTTCCCCGATGAACGCTGAAAATAGATTAAAAAAAGCCTCCTACTTTATTCCAGATCCTTGGACTAAGACGCCTACGGATAATTCTTGGTGGAGCAGGCGGCTTGGGACGGCAATAGCTCAGGCAGTTAATGACAATGCTCAATCCAAGATTACTAAGAACAGTGCTTTATGTATTCTATTGGGATTAATTCGGTTCGCGAAGTTTAGGCACTATTCCCTCTATTTAAAATTAGTCTTTCAAAGTATTGGAGCCTCATGGCGAAGGGCTCTGGTTTTAGATCTTCTCTTGCATGACCTCCACATCACCTTTTTTAAGGATAAGAATCCGCAGTTCTCTACATTGTTCTTAAATGCCGGGGCGCATATTCAGCACCATTATTTCCATAATTCACAATTCATCTCAGCGGAGTCTGGCTTTAAGAATCCGGAATGGTACATTTCCCCAAAATTGGATCCATTTTCTGAAATGATGGAAGTCTACGATTGCATTATTGAGGAATATTTAGTTAAAGACGATTATGAAATAATTATCGCTACTGGACTATCCCAGCGTCCTTATGATCGAGTTAAGTACTACTATCGATTAAAAGATCATGCTGTTTTTCTAAGAAAAATTGGTATTAATTTCTTAGAAATCTATCCGAGAATGACCAGGGACTTCTTAGTTACTTTTGAGTCTATAGACGATGCAGTAAAGGCTCAAAATATTTTGAGCGGGTTGAGGATCGCCGAAAAATCTGAACCTCTCTTTGGTGAGATTGAGAATCGTGGTGATAATTTGTTTGTTACTTTAACCTACCCAGATGAGATATTAGTTAGCGATACCATTAATTCCAGCTCTATCAAATTAGAGATGCTTCAAGAGGTTGCATTTGTTGCGATTAAAAACGGGATGCACCAATCTAAAGGTTTTGCTTTTTTCACTTCAGGCATAGCCAAACTGTGCCCAGCAAATGGCTCTCATGTAAAAGAGCTTTATTCTACGGTAATTAATTATTTTGATATTGAAGGGGCGAAGCTCTCCCGAGTCGTGTGACACTTTTTCATGTGCGCTAATTCTTTATTGGTAACAGCTTCCTAATGCCATCTATCGATCGAGCAATCTCCTGATTAAAGATCGACTTTATTATTTTCCATTTCGAGCATTAGCATTAAAATGTCTCCCCCATTAACCAAAGTAAGTATTTTTTTATGGGGCTCATCGTTTGGTGAGAACGTAAATTGATTCCAATGAATTGGTTTTGCACTCTTGTTAGAAAATACTCTTCCGTTGTGGCTAGATGCATTTCGAATGGCCCACCCCATTTGCCAAGCATCTGGCCATGTATCACGACCAGCTGGATATTTATTTAAAATCCCGTTTTTATTTTTTTCAAAGTAACTAACCAGGAAAGGCAAAAATATTGAATTAACAAATTCCTGAAACCCTGATGTTGTATGCAAAAATTGCACCTCCTTATCTCTACCTTGGATAACTTCTATTTCCATGAATTCAGGCGATATATTAGTAAGTGCAGCTTGAATTGGACCTACAATTGGAAGTCTAATGCGTAGATCCAAATATTTAGCTTCGATTGTGAACCAATCGCCAGAAGTGTGATTGACTTTGCCAGTTAAAATAAGCTCTATTGCAATGCCTACGCCTTGAAGTGCTATTAATAAGGTATTAATCTCTAAAAAGAGATCAGAGTTTTTGAGAATTTTGTATTTCATTCCGCTAAGATTGATAGTTGCTTCATCGCTGGTGGGTCTCGGTTGATTTAAAGTGATATCCGTGGGATTAAAGTTGGCCAATTAATATTATTTTAATTTCTCTTTAAATAGTTTTATATTCATTAAAATAAAAAAATGATAATATAATTTTAATTATTAGATAAATATATTAATTTATGCAGACTTATTATATTTTATTTAAATCACCCCAAGGCGGTAGCTGATAAAATAAACATATTACTTGAAGGTAAAAAATTAATTAATCTTGGAGTGAGCTTGGGTAATAATTTAAATAAAACGGAGTGTAAATGAATTTAGGCGGGCTTGGGAAGTATAGTTTTTTGAGTATCTTCCTTGGACTTCTCCTGTGGTGTTTATTTTGCATCTCCTCCTCAGCTCAGCTTGATCCGTCAAATTTATTTAAGCTCTGCTGCTTGGCCTTATTTGGCCTCACTTTAGTGCGCCCAATCTGTGGCATCGGCATGTTCTTGATTTTCATGCCGTTTTTGGGCGGCAGTAAGCCGGAAGATGAGCATACTGTTCGATTCCTTACGCTGCTCTCGACAACCGTTTTTGCTTCTACGCTTTACTTGGCTTATGCATTCATGCGTCAGGGGAAAAAAATTGAATGTAATTTTTATCACCCACTAACCTTTGCCCTTCTAATTTACTGGTTGATCACAGCAATTAGCCTGGTATCGGTATCGCCTAATGATGTGGTTTTTTCTATCTTTAGCTTTCAATCGCCACTTACTAGGCAGTTTCTCAATTTAAGCGAAGGTAGCACTGTCTATCCCTACTTAGCCTTTTTTGCTCTGACAATTAGTTTTCTATTTGGCGTCTTAATAATTAACTTAGCATCAGCACCTAAGAGAATGCTCTTTTTGGTGAGGTGCTTTCTATCTGGCTTGTTACTTACTGTATTTTTGGGGTTATTGGATTATTACGACTTCATTAATTTAAATACCATTAGGCCTTGGTATTTCTTAGCTGGATTTGGCGAGAATTACCGGTTTGAGCATTTAACTTCTGTTTTTGGTAATCCTGGCTGGTACGCCCAGTATTTAGTTCTGGGAGCTCCAGCGTTACTAGCTATCTTGGCATTGCAGTGGCAAAAAAAATGGAAGATAGCCTTACTTGTTAGTTTAATGATCGTTACTGAGTTTTGTATTATTTTGATTTATCAGCGGGGCGGATGGTTGTCTTACCCACTCACACTCATCATTATTTGGTTTTGCGTGTATGTGCTTGACGGTGAGGGTAGGAATTTTTCCCATCACATGCAAGCCATCAAAGGATCCCTCATAAAGATTGCGATCACATTACCTATCACGATTGCTATTTCACTTTCTTTGGTTTATTTCACAGCACGCATGCAGCCCGAAAACCGGCAACAACTTTCTGGTTTTGCTCAGAGGGCTGAATCGATTACCAATGCCAATGATCGAGTGAAGTATTGGGAGCCTTCTTTTTTGATGGCGCGCTTACACCCTTTGTTTGGTCCCGGCGTTGAATCCTTCTCATCGCAGTATGAAAAGTTATACATTGCTCCTGGGCATCTGTACGTTCAAACTCCAAAGTACGATGTAGCCCCTTATTACGGCTCTGCTCATAATCTTTACTTTCAGACTCTTGCTGGTAAGGGTTTTTTGGGTTTATTCAGTCTCTTTGGGTTATTTCTAGCGGTTTTTACTTTAGTGTGGCGAGGAATTTTTTCCCCATCCGCCTCACAGTTGACTCTATCGCAACCACAACGCCTCATCTTGATGATGACCTTGGCGTATACCTGCGCTCTTGCTATTTACGGTAATGTGGGGGAAATCTTCTATTCACCAATTGGCTATATCTCCTTTGTTTTATTTTTTGCTGCCAGCATTGGGGCGGTGCCCGCCACCTATCATTTGAGCAGGCGCTTTAGGGTTTGGGTGCTTAGTTTGCTGGCCTGTGCTTTTGTTTTGCATCTTTATTTTGAGTTTGGAGTGAAACTTGGTCTTTAAAGAGATAATCAGTTGCATGAAGATTGAGATTTAATTAATGACTTTATTAACAAGTTTATGGACTTATCGCGCCTTCATTCTTGGAAGCATTGGGCGCGAATTCCAATTGAAATATCGGAACTCCCTTTTTGGAGCGATTTGGACCGTCCTTAATCCTTTAGCCATGATTTTGGTTTACATGGTGGTGTTTTCTAAAGTGATGAATGCAAGACTACCAGGTGTAGATGGTACTTTCTCCTACGGAATTTATCT
>CANGEC010000077.1 GCA_947452625.1 Burkholderiaceae bacterium | reverse complement strand
ATGCCCTTCCGTTTACTACTTTTGTAGTAAAATATCCAAAAAGGAGGGTGCCATGGGAATGCCAGTCAGAATCGACGATGATCTGTATGAGTTGGCGAAGGTAGAGGCCAAAGTCGAGCATCGGACCATTGCTGGCCAGATCGAGTTTTGGGCAAAGGTGGGGCGTGCTGCAATCGATAACCCTGATTTGCCGGTTTCTTTCATTATTGAATCCTTGGCCTCGCTTGCTGAACCGCGTGAAAGTAGCACGCCCTTTATTCCGCGAGCAGGGAAGCTTTAATGGCGTACGCAGTGATGCAAATGCGCCGGTTCGCTAGACAGTACAAAAAATTAAATGACAATACCGCTAAAGATGTTGATTTGGCAGTGGTTAAAATTTCAGAAACACCCTCAATTGGCGAGAGGAAAAAGGGCGATTTAGCAAAATTATGGGTCTTTAAGTTCAAGAGCGGTAGTCAGCTTTATCTATTGGGATATTGCATAGATGATGGGCTTAGATTGATTTATCTTGACTGCATTGGCTCCCATGAAAATTTCTACAGAGATATTAAGCGGTAGAAGCTATATTTTGTATTGCCCGTTAGAATGAACCCTCTATGGCTAGCTCAAAACCTTCAATTTCTCAGGCAGATACCAAATCTGAATTACCCGTCCTTATTATTGGGGCTGGATTAGCAGGTTTAACTGTCGCCCTTCATTTGGCTGAAACCCAGCCAGTCATTGTGATGGCTAAACGTGGCCTAGGTGAGGCCGCGACTGCTTGGGCGCAAGGGGGAATCGTTGGTGTTGTAGATAAAGAGCATGACAGTATTGACTCTCATGTTGCCGATACTTTGGAAGCTGGAGCTGGTCTGGTCGTGGAGTCAACTGCACGCTATATCGCCGAAGAAAGTTCCGATGCGATTCGTTGGCTGGTTGATCAGGGCGTTCCTTTTACTCCTGACGAAGCGGGTCCGATGGGTTTGCACTTAACTCGTGAGGGCGGTCATACTCATCGTCGTATTGCACATGCAGCTGATGCTACCGGTAAAGCCATTCATGAGGTATTGCTTGATAAAGCAAAATCCCATAAAAATATCCAATTACTAGAGCATTGGATTGCCCTGGATTTAATTACCAATCGCCACCTTGATGCCAAGACTCAGCGCACCAAGTCGAATCGTTGCTATGGTGTCTACGCCCTAGACATTAAAAACAATCGGGTTGAAACAATTGCCGCCAAGTCGGTAGTGCTGGCCACAGGCGGTGTGGGTAAGGTGTATCGCTACACCAGTAATCCTGATACTGCAACCGGTGATGGCATTGCTATGGCATGGCGCGCGGGTTGTCGAGTGGGCAATATGGAGTTCATTCAGTTTCATCCAACTTGCTTGTATCACCCCAGTGATCGCACTTTCTTAATTACAGAGGCAATGCGTGGTGAGGGTGGCTTATTGAAGTTGCCCGATGGCACACGATTTATGTCTGAGCATGATGATCGCAATGAGTTAGCGCCACGCGATATTGTTGCTCGGGCAATTGACTTTGAGATGAAAAAGCACGGTCTAGATTATGTTCATCTAGACGCGACCCATTTGGGAGAGGCTTTTATTAAAGAGCATTTCCCAATGATCTATGCGCGTTGTATGAGCTTAGGTCTAGATATTACGAAGCAGCCCATTCCGGTAGTGCCGGCTGCTCACTACACCTGTGGTGGTGTGGTGACTGATTTAAAAGGACGCACTGACTTGCCGGGCTTGTACGCAGTGGGCGAGGCTACTTATACAGGTTTGCATGGCGCTAACCGTTTGGCCAGCAACTCATTATTAGAGTGTGTAGTAATTGGTAAGGCTGCTGCTGAAGATATTTCCGCCCTAAAAACACAGTCAATGCCTAAGTTGCCACTATGGGATGAGAGTCAGGTGGAAGATGCAGATGAGCAAGTGGTGATTGCGCATAACTGGGATGAGTTGCGTTCTTTGATGTGGAACTATGTCGGTATTGTGAGAACCAATCGCCGTTTAGAGCGTGCCTTACATCGCATTAAGCTGCTGAGATATGAGGTGCAGGAGTACTATGCGAACTTTAAAGTGACCCGCGACTTAATTGAGTTGCGTAACTTGCTGGAGTGCGCAGAGCTAATTGTGCGTTCTGCTTTAATGCGCAGAGAGAGTCGAGGGTTGCATTACAGCCGCGACTATCCTGGCACTTGGGCAGTGTCATATCCAACAATTCTGACCCCTCAGGCTGAAGGCACTTCGGAAAACTCAGAGACTTAACTATTTAACTCTGAGCCAGAATACGCATCGAAAAATCTACAGCGTTAATATCTTTGGTCAGTTTGCCAAGGGAGATGCGATCAACGCCAGTAGCGGCAATTGCACGCATTTGGTCTAGGTTGATACCGCCTGAGGCCTCCAACAAAGCGCGGCCAGCTGTAAGCTTTACCGCATCTTTCATTTGCTCGGTTGTGAAGTTATCAATCAGGATGCTTTTGGCGCCCGACGCTAAAGCTTCCTCAAGTTCGGCAAAATTCTCTACTTCAATTTGAATATCCACACCAGCATGTAATGCTTCGGCTGCTTTGAGCGCAGCACTAATGCTGCCTGCCGCAGCAATATGATTTTCTTTGATGAGGATGCCGTGCCATAAAGCTAGACGTTGGTTTTGGCCGCCACCTACTCGTACGGCGTATTTTTGCGCTTGACGCAATCCAGGGATGGTCTTGCGAGTGTCTAATACTACGCATCCTCGGGGGTTAGGGCTTGCACCGGCAATTGCATCCACATATTGGCGGGTAACGCTTGCGGTGCACGATAGGGTTTGTAAAAAATTAATACAAGGACGCTCTGCGGAGAGGAGTGCTCTTGAGTCGGCACTAATATCGCACACGGTAGTGTTAGGCTGCATTATGTCACCCTCGATATAGTGCCACGTCACTTTTGCATTGGGATCCAGTTTCTTGAGGGCGCCTTCAAACCAGTCTACGCCGCAGAGAACAGCTACTTGACGCACGATCAATTGTGCTGCAACAGTTTTATGGGGTACTAGTTTGGCAGTCCAATCACTGATCCCAATATCCTCCATTAGCGCATCATGAATATTGCGCTGGCGGGCTTGTTCTAAAGTCTCGTTGTAATCAAACATGCAATGGGTCAATCAAAAGAGTGAGTAGATAGAGATCGAGTTAAGCAGCGCCAATATTTTTAACAAAGCCATGCTGCGCTTTAGCAAGCAGATCAGGATGCTGTTGGGTAAAGTCGAGCATACGCTCAATACAGCCCAGCGCCTTGATGCGCACAGGTTCTTCGACGAAGATCTCGCCGGAAGCATTTTCCAGACAATTCAAAATGCCTTGCAAGCCATTCATGGCCATCCAAGGGCAGTGAGCGCAACTCTTGCAGGTGGCGCTATTGCCAGCAGTAGGAGCCTCAATCAATTTTTTAAGCGGGGCCAGCTGGCGCATGCGGTGCAAGATACCTTTATCGGTCGCCACAATATATTCAGTGGCATCACCATCAACTACCGCTTTAATCATGGCGGAGGTAGAGCCAACCACGTCAGCAAGATCTACCACTGCTTGGGGGGATTCTGGGTGAACCAAAATCATTGCATTAGGATGGGCGGCCTTCAGAAGCTGCAATTCCACAGCCTTGAATTCATCATGAACAATGCAGGCACCATTCCAAAGCAACATATCAGCACCAGTTTGTTCCTGTATATAACGACCCAGATGACGATCGGGAGCCCACAAAATTTTCTTACCCTCAACCTTAAGTTGATGCACGATTGCTAAAGCACACGAACTCGTCACCATCCAGTCGGCCTGGGCTTTTACCGCTGCGCTAGTGTTGGCATAGACCACTACGACGCGATCAGGATGAGCGGCCCGAAACGCTGCAAAGTCAGCTGCATCACAACCCAAGTCAAGCGAGCAGGTGGCATCTAAGTCTGGCATAAAAATACGCTTTTCAGGACTTAAGATCTTTGCTGTCTCACCCATAAAGCGAACACCAGCAACGATTAAATTTTTAGCAGAGTGATTTTTGCCAAAACGCGCCATCTCTAACGAGTCCGCAACAAACCCACCAGTCTCGAGCGCTAAGTCTTGAATATCACCATCCACATAGTAATGGGCTACTAGAGCAGCATCTTTTTCGATCAACAGTTCTTTAATTCGGGCAATGACCGATGCTTTTGCGGAACCATGCAGATGGGGGGGTGTCTTGGCCCAAGCTTGGGCGGTACAGGTGACTCCAGCAGCGTCCTGTTGGGGGTAATCAAAGGCGATAGGGGTATTCGTGCTCATACCAAATTTTAGCTTAGCTAGTCTAAATCGATCGATGCCAACTGATGCCCTGGCCTAGAGTGATTTTAGAGTTAGTAGACGGCTTACCCTAGAAAGGTAGCTGTGCGCCCGGTTTGGCTGCCAGCAATACCGCTTTAAATTCCGCCTGAATCCGCATAATTGCCTCATCGCTATCGGCTTCAAAACGCATCACAACCACTGGGGTGGTATTGGATGGCCTAGCAAGTCCAAAACCATCGGCATATTCCACGCGAACCCCGTCAATTGTATTGATGGATTCTGCAGTGGGGAATTTGGCATTTGCTTTAATAGTTTCCAACAAGGCAAATGGTTCACCTTCAGCGCACGCTAATTGCAACTCCGGAGTGCAGATTGCGTTCGGTAGATGATTTAAAGTATCGCTCGGATTTTTTTCTTTGCTCAAAATCTCAAGCAAGCGGGCGCCGGTATAGAGACCATCGTCAAAGCCAAACCAGCGGTCCTTAAAAAAGATGTGCCCACTCATCTCTCCAGCGAGCGGGGCACCAGTTTCTTTTAGCTTTGCCTTAACGAGGGAGTGACCCGTCTTCCACATCAGCGGTTCGCCACCAAGTTCTTTCACAAAGGTAGCCAGGTTGCGAGTGCACTTGACGTCATAAATAATTTGTCCACCAGGGTTGCGCGAGAGCACGTCTTTGGCAAACAGCATCATTTGACGATCAGGAAAAATCACCTGACCATCTTTGGTCACAACCCCTAAGCGATCAGCATCCCCATCAAAGGCGAGACCTAATTCGTTGTCGGTGTTTTGTAGGTTCTTAATAAGGTCTTGTAAGTTCTCGATGTGCGCTGGATCTGGGTGGTGGTTTGGAAACTTGCCATCCACTTCACAAAAGAGCTCTTGAACCTCGCAGCCCAATGCCCTGAAGAGTTTTCCCGCAAAGGCGCCACCAACCCCATTGCCGCAATCTACGGCGATTTTCATGGGACGGGCAAGCTTGATATCGCCCACAATGTAATTTAAGTACATGGGGAAAATATCAAAGGTACTTCTGCTTCCTTGGCCGGTAACAAACTTCTTTGCCTCAATGCGCTGACGCAGTGCTTGAATCTGCTCGCCATAGATGGCGGCGCCACCCAAGACCATTTTGAAACCGTTGTAATTTGGAGGATTGTGACTGCCAGTAATCATGATGCCGGACTTGGGGGTCTTGCCATCAATGGTGTGATTGGCAGCAAAGTAGACCATTGGGGTGGCAACCATGCCCAAGTCAATGACGTTAATGCCGGTCGAGAGTAGGCCCTCAGTCAAAGCTTCAATGAGGCTGGGTCCTGAAAGGCGGCCATCACGACCAATGACGATATCGGTTTCACCAAGCTCGTGCATTTCTGTGCCAAATGCTTGGCCAATGAGTTTTGCAACGGATGGATCTAAAGTCTCATCAATAATTCCGCGGATGTCGTAGGCTTTAAAAATTGATGGGGACAATTGCATTACAGATCCTTGAGGAAAACACCAACCGGTTTATTGAGGTGTATTGAGTTTATTGATTCTGAGAATTGAGAAAATTAATTCGGGAGGCGGTGACAGCATCAATATCTACACTTGCTGAAATATCATTTTGATGACTCGCCAATGCTTTCTCGATCGGTTTGGCCAATACCTTGCCATATTCAACACCCGGCTGATCAAAACTGTTGATATTCCAAAGCGCGCCTAAGGTGGCAGTGCGGTTCTCGTAAAGCGCTAGCAAGGCCCCTAAATAAAAAGCATTCAGTTTGGGTAGCAGCAGAAGATTGCTTGGCCGCTTGCCGGGATAAACATCATTGGGATTGCTCGCGCTTTTGCCGTTTGCCAATGCTTGCGCTTGTGCTAAACAGTTGGAAAGCAAAATGCGATGGTGTGCCACAGCTTCTGGACGGTCACTCATGGGCTCACGCACTGCGATGAAATCAATTGGAATGATGTCAGGGCCCTGGTGGAAAAGTTGAAAGTAGGAGTGCTGAGCATTGCTGCCGGCGCTACCAAAGACCACAGGTGATGAGTGCTTTACGGGCTTGCCGTTGCGATCAACACTCTTGCCATTGCTTTCCATGTCAAGTTGTTGCAACCATTTCGGAAACCAATCCAAGGCATCGGCATAGGGAATGGCGGCATATGCCTTGACGTCATGTTTGTCTTGTTGGTAAAGCAGGGTGAGCGCCATGATGACAGGAAGGTTTTCTTCCAAAGGTGTGTTCTTAAAATGTAAATCCATCGCTTCTGCGCCAGCCAAAAATTCCTTGAAGGTATCAAAGCCATATTGCAGAGCGATTGGTAGGCCAACTGCTGACCACACAGAATAGCGACCACCTACCCAATCCCAGAATGGATAGGTGTTATCTTCCTCAATACCAAACTCTTTAGCGGCAGGAATGTTCGCTGTTACTGCATACAAGGCATGAGCAATTTGACTTTTTGTGCAGCCACTATCTTTCAGCCACGCAACTACCGCCTTGGCATTCATAGTGGTTTCTAAGGTTGTGAATGATTTTGAAACAATCACAACCCGAGTGCTGTGAGGTTGGGCACGAGCTAATATGCGAGCTAATTCTGCAGTATCGATATTGGCTAAAAAATGCATACGCATGCCGCGACTTTCAATTCCGGGCACATGGGCAAGCGCCTCAATCACTAGTCGAGGACCAAAATCAGATCCGCCAATACCAATATGAATAACATCTGTTACGCCGACCCATTTATTGCAAAGCGCCTCGATGCGACGCCATACATCCGCTACTGCCGGCATGACATCCTTGCCATCAATCATCACTGGTGTTTTGGTGAGATTGCGCAATGCGGAATGCAGTGCAGGGCGATCTTCGCTGTGATTGATATGTTTGCCAGCAAACATATCGGCAATAAATTGCTCTAGATGGGATTGGCGCGCGCCGGCAAATAACTTCTTCCAGTTGGCAGCATCAATACCTTGATAGGCGGTATCTAGTACGACTTCAATGGCTGAATGCATACTGTTAGCGGCAGAATTGGGTTGCGAAGGCATTTCTAGATTTTATCAATAAGGACATCAAAATCCCCTTAAAACACTGAAAATGTTACGATTTCATCAATATATAGGCTTCAGTCTAAATGGAAGTCATGACAAACTGGGGACAAACTAGTAATAAGGTCAGGAAAAGCGGAATGGAGCAGGTTGATTGTGTGGTGGTGGGTGCTGGCGTCGTTGGACTTGCTGTTGCATGCGAGATGGCCCTTCAAGGCCGTGAGACCATTCTGCTCGAACGTGAAAGTGCTTTTGGTACGGTGAGTAGCGCCCGTAATAGTGAGGTGATACATGCTGGTATTTATTACCCTAAGGACTCTCTTAAGGCAAAGCTGTGTGTAGAAGGCAATCGTTTGCTCTATGAATATTGCCGCAGTCATCAGGTTGCTACGCAAAACTATGGCAAGCTGATTGTTGCTGCGGACGATACCCAAATTGATGATTTGCAAGCCATTCTGTATAAGGCGCAAAACAATGGGGTGCCTGAGATTAAGCTGCTTGATGGTTCGCAAGCCAAAGGACTCGAGCCAGAGTTGAACTGTGTTGCTGCCGTGCTGTCAGCTTCAACGGGGATAGTCGATAGCCATGGCTATATGCTTTCTTTATTAGGTGGTTTTGAAGACGCCGGTGGCATGATTGCCTATCAATCGCCGCTGATCAGCGCAAAGTCTATTGGCCAGCATGCTGAAGGTGGCTATGAATTAGAGATCGGCGGTGCTGATGGCATGAACATTCAAACAAAGCTGCTGATCAATTGCGCTGGTATGAGTGCGCCAGCGGTAGCTCATATGATTGAAGGCTTGCAGCAAGGTCTGGTTCCGCAAGCCTATTTTGCCAAAGGAAATTATTTTTCCTTAACTGGCAAGTCGCCATTTCAGCACCTGATTTACCCGATACCCGAGCCTGGTGGTTTGGGCGTACATTTAACCCTCGATATGGGGGGTCAAGCCAAATTTGGACCTGATGTTGAGTGGCTAGAGATCGCCACTGAAGACCAAATTGATTACACCGTAGATCCAAAGCGTGGCGAAGGATTTTATGCCGCCGTTCGACGCTATTGGCCCGGGCTAAAAGAGGGTGCATTACAACCCGATTACTCGGGTGTCAGGGCAAAAATTGTGCCGCCCAATGCTCCGGCTGGCGACTTTTGCTTTGATGGCCCAGCTCAACATGGTTTACATGGACTCTTTAATTTATACGGCTTTGAGTCCCCTGGATTAACCTCCAGCCTTGCAATTGCCAGGCATTTAAAGGCTCTCATCAAAAGTTCTTTATAATCTAGGGCTGAAATCGCAAAGGAAGAGTGGCAGAGCGGTTGAATGCACCAGTCTTGAAAACTGGCGAGGATGAAAGTCCTCCGTGAGTTCGAATCTCACCTCT
>CANGEC010000076.1 GCA_947452625.1 Burkholderiaceae bacterium | reverse complement strand
GAATCAGATCGTCCTCACGGCAGACGCCCACGGATTTGACCACCTTGGCCTTAAGGTCTTTCAGCAGCTCCCGGGATACGACCACCTGGCCGATGAGGCCCATACCTAGGCGCCGGGCCTTGGATTGGATGACGATGACGCGCTTGCCTTTGACCAGTTCACGATCGCCTTTGCGGGGGCCACGACGGTCGGGCTTTTCGCCGAGCACGATGACTCCGTCGATGTGGCGCTTGTTCTTTCCCGCGGCGCCATCCCGTTTGACGGCCGGGAACTCCTCAATCAGCAGGCCTTGGCGCTTATTCACCGTGCGCCAGTACCAGCGCGTCATCGGGGTCTCGTGTTTGCTCATTTGCTTAGAGCATCGTGGATCAACTTCGGATTCAGCTTGAACTGAAGGTCGTTGGCCGACTTCGCACCGCCGTCGCCGCCCTTGCGCTGCATGGTCAAACCGAGGCCTAAGATGAGGTTACCCCTGTCAGTGATAGATGGTGTCTCGCGGCAGCAGCAGTCAATCACCTTGGCCATCGGGTATAGGTGCCAGGATGTGCGATCGCCGACTCTCTTGCGCCAGTCATCGTCTTTGACCTCATGCAGCAAAAGCCAGTCAGCCTTGAGGACTCCCTTGGCTTTTCCGCGTAGCACGTGAGAGGCAATTTGTCGCTGATACAAGCGGAAGAAGCTGAGTAGCTCGTCTTGCTCCGATGCAGACGCTTTGTTGAGCATGGTTCGCGCTCCGTCATGATTCTTCACTACGAAGGCACGAAGAGTTTCTGCTACTCCGTAGGATATCCCAAGTTCTTCAACGTAAGTTTCGACCGATCCCCGGTTAACCTGACCGAATGAAACATCTGGCTCGTATGTCTTCATTGAGATTCCCTTCATCGCGAGAATGTTATCCGGGTCATCGTAAACAAGGACATCGGGCTTTTCCCTGTTGCCTGGTTTCTTAGCCTTAAACTCACCGTAACCCTCGGTGTCGCAGCATTCCTCTACCACCCAGGCGCAGTCAGGGTCGCGATTATTTATTCTCTCAATCAGCGCTTGTTCCGCGTCCAATCCACGATGTGCGGCCTGGGATTGGACAGAGGACAGCTCATCTTCGATTTCGAAAGTAAGTCGCTCTGTTAAAGTGCTGAATCGGTTCCAGTCCGTTGACTCCGAGAGCACTTTCCGTGGTTGTATCTGGATTTGAAGGTAATCTTTGATGGCAGTGTGGCCTGCATACAAGCCGCCACCGTAGCGTTTTAGAGTTATTCCATGCCCGAGTTGGATCTGGCGTTCTCCGTGGCTTGAGGGTTGGACATCGGTTGTGAGGACTGACTGGAGGAGATCGCTGGCAGCAACGTAACTCCAGGCCTTCTCGTTTGGCTTTAGCTTATCACGAAATGCAAAAAGGTTGACGTGGTCTACGCCCACCTTCTTGCCGTTCACGATGACGGCGTCGCCCCTGCCAAGTAGTGCCCGTTCAAGCATCTTGTTCCTGTATTTTCTGAGGTGGCGAATTAGCTTAGCCTGATTCTCTGGGCTAAAATCTCTGAAATATGCATGGCCTTTACTTAGGTCTGCGCTCCTCGCGAATTCTGTCTGAGCTGTCTCTCCTGGTTTCGTGCTGCCGGTAAACAGTTTGAGAATCCGTATCAGGTCTTCGGGTAAGCCTTGGTCTTTGCGATAGTCATCCACAGGCTTTCGCTCAACTTGATTGCCCCCGCCTGTTCCCGCGCTGATTACAGCGATTGCGAGCGTAACATCCGTCCCGGTGAATGAAACCTGTACGTCACTTTTAAGTCTTCCTATTACCCTGCTGATACTTTTGACAATAGGACCCCAGTTTTTAGGCAAATCCGAGTCTAGAGCCCTGATGATGCTGAAGCACGCATGGAGCAGGGCAGGGTCGCGCGACTCAAGGAGTTGGATCAGCTGGTCGACTGTGTCTCCGCCTTTTTTAGCGTTACTGTCGTTGTGCTCCATCTAGTGGATTGTTCCTAGATGGCCTCCTCAGTCAACGCCGCTTAGGCTCAGGTAGCCAGTGCCTCTTAATCTCGGTGAATATAGCTTCGACCACATTCACAACGACGCTATTTCCGAACTGTTTATATCGCTGAAGCAGGGGTACGTCTCCGGTATTTACGTTCATTCCATGGAAGCCCATAGCTCTGGCACATTCCGTAGGAGTCAGTTTGCGAACTCGTCCGTCGACGTAGTAGGCACCTGTCTTGGATGCAGCTCCGCCTCCGTATGCCGAGAAGGTGATAGCATGGCCATTTGTGGAGTAGATGCGTTCTCCTTGGCCGCCTTTACCCATGATGCCGATGCGCAGCGGTTTGGCGGCTTCGGCCAGGTTGCGTTTGCCGTATTCGAAGTCGTCTCGCTTAAGGGTAAGCTTTGCGAGGAGGTCCTTGTCGATCTCAGCGTTTGGCTGAATGTCTTCGTGCAGATAGCGCGGCTTTATGTTCTTACGCTTGTTTAGCTTGCTGAACAGGTCTAGCCACTCTGTCCACTTGAACTCGTCCTCCGCTAGGTCGTTTCTTACAGCCACAAGGTAGATACGTTCGCGCTTGGTGGAGGCGCCGAAGTCACTCGCGTTTAGCACTGCAGAGGACACTCGGTAGAAGACTTGGCCCTTTTCTGAGCTTTTAGTTTCCTCTGCCATCTTCTTCTCGAGGTGGTACCGGATAGTCCTGAAAGTATTACCGTTATCGTGCCGGGCGAAGTTTTTAACGTTTTCAAGAAACAGGACTTTCGGTCGGTGGTGCTTCGCAATTTTGTAGATCTCAAAGAACAGTGTGCCCCGGGGGTCTTTGAATCCTTCCTGTTTTCCTGAGATGCTGAAGGCCTGGCACGGGAAGCCTCCGCACAAAACATCATGATTAGGGATGCGGTTGAGTGCTTCGGTCGACTTGGTGAACTGGGTGATATCTCCGAAAGGCACTTGTCCGAAGTTCATGAAGTAGGCTCTTTGGGCGTATTTGTCCCACTCACTGGTGAAGACGCAGGAGCCCATTACGTGTTGGCCAGCTACACGAAACCCTCCGATGCCGGCAAAGAGGTCTATAAACGTGAATGTGGTCGAGGGCTTCTCTTTGAAGGCAGGCTTCACTTTGGCGAATGGATCAGGGACTTCAGTTTCGCCGGCTTCCGTGACGAACTTTTCCTTGAAGAGCTTAGGATGGTGGGCTTTGTGGGTCAGGGTTGCCAAATCGCCCAAGGCGCACTGATCCCAGGGGAGTGTGGGTGTTAAATAGGAAGGTTTGATATCCATAAAAGCATAGTGAACGCCTGAACACGTATCTTTTTGAGCCAGATTGTCCAATCAAAACAGTCGGCCGATTCGGGTGAATAATAGTTTCTTTAAGTCATCGAAGCGGGCTTGTGCTCCGGCGTTCGTTGGGCAAATTGACCCCATGGCTGACATCAAGTTAGTATTCCCCGAACTTAATGGCGTTGAACGTGGTGCCAAACTTCTGGCGCAGGACTTTAAGTCTAACCCAATTTATTATCTGGCCCGCGAATCTATCCAGAACTCTTTGGACGCATGGACAAAGGAGGCCAAAGACTCTGGCCGTCCTGCAAGGGTCATCTTCAAGTTGCATGAGATTCCTACCTCGAAGGTTATTTGTCGGGATGAGATTCTTAATGCCTTTGATCGGGCAGATCAGTATTGGACATCGCGTCAGGAGATGTTTGGCAAAATTTGGGAAGCAGCACGTTTGTCGCTCAAGTCACCGATGGTCCGTTTTCTTGAGATTAGTGATTACAACACCTGTGGTCTAATCGGCGATGACCGTACCGTCGGCGCACGCTGGCATTCGTTGGTGAAGTCAGAGGGGGTGCCTAACCCGAACGCAGGGGCGGGTGGTTCCTATGGCATAGGCAAGATGGCTCCTTTTGCATGTTCAGATGCCCGATCTGTTCTATATTCAACTAGGACAGAGAGTGGCGTCGCTTTCCAGGGCGTGTGTCGACTGGCTACGTTTATTAAAGACCACCGTCGTCGAGCGCCTGACGGCTTTATCGGACTTGATAACGGTCCAGTAGCCGAGCCTTACGTTGCTGTGCGCAACGAGAGGGACATCCCGCCGCTTTTCCTTAGAAAAGAAATTGGTACAAGTGTCTGGTGCGTTGGTTTCGTTAGGGACAAAAAATGGGCCCAAGAAGTAATTGAAGCTACGTTGGATAGTTTTTGGTTAGCCATCCATCTCGGGAACTTGGAGGTCGAAGTTATTTCTGAGACTGGTGCGCGCACATGCGTCGATAAGGCGAGTCTTGATGCGGTGATTGCAACGCCCGGCTTCGATTCCGACTTGGCCAAACATTCTTTGGTCGCCTATCGTACGGTTAATCAGGCACATCGCTTGGTGAGTACGGACAAAGAGGCGTTTCACTCTGTGCTTGGGCCTGTAAAACTCTTTCTAAGTTTTGGTAAAAGAGAAGAATGTTCTAACCAATGCTATCAGGTTAGAAATAACTACATGCGAATTCGGAGTAAGCGCTGGCGCTGCCCGGTAGACTACACCGCCGTAGTTGTTTGTGACGATCCGGATGGCGCATCATACCTTCGCTCGATGGAGCCGCCTTCGCATGAGGATTGGGTGCCTGAGTTGCTGGGCCAAGTCGGTAAATCTAAGGCGGCTATGGCCTTAAACGACCTGGAGAATTGGTTGCGTAAATCTATTAACGCAGCAGCTGCTTCCGATTCGGGTAATGAAATCACCGAGGAATTATCTTTTGATGAAGAAAACTCTGAAGGTTCGGCCGGGTCTGATTTGAAAGTCCAAGCAGATCCCGTTGACCCATTTGGAGCAAACTCACCAGTACGCCTGCCCATTGATGGCGATGATGGTTTTGGTGGCATCAAAGAGGGGAAGAAGACAGGTGATGGTAAGAAGAAGCGGCCACCGGTTCCTCGTCCTGACGGGACGGTCGACGGCAGTTACTTTTATGCCCGAGTTATTTCCGCCAATGTTTCAGGTGCACGTCTGATGCTCACTCGCATGCAGCCTTTTGACGGTAAGATTCCCACTTCAATCGCATTTACTACCGTTGGTGCCGAAGGGGAGCCAGAGGTTCTTGCCGTCTCTGCCTGTAGGACCCCTGACGGCTCGAGCCTAGAAAAAGAGTCTGACAATTCATTTTACTTCAAGCTGACGGATGCGATCCGAACAGCGGAGGGACTAAGTTTAGATCTGTCTCTGCCTTTTGCACGTGACTTGCGCCTGGGTGTTCGTTTCAAATTTTCCAAAAAATAATTTATGAAAACACACTCATGGCCTCACCCGGTTCTGGCTACCAAAGCGCTTTGTGAGAATGAATTCGAAAGGGACTATCAATCTTCAATCGATTTTGTTTTTGTACTCACGAAAGTGAGTAAGAATGAATTCAACGCGAAGATCCAAATTGATTCAGGTGCCATCCGCGCAGCGCTCCTTGCCGGAAAAGTTGATGCGGTCATTTATCAGGAGGCAGTAGAGTCGCCCTTGCGCTCCACTCGCCGATTGAGCCCGGAGGGATGGGGGGCTGGAGGGACGATTAATGTGCCTGTTCAGCTGGATCAGTCGAAGTTCTCTGGAGGCCTAAAGGTTTGCGTCTACCTTGTTGCGAAGGGGCCTTTTTTATTGGAAACAAGCGACTGCGTCGATGGTTACGACAAGGAAATACCAGTGGCTAAAGGTGCGCTCCTGGGCTATTCGAATGCCTGCATGCTTTATGATGATAAGTCTAATATCAGCAATATTTTCAAGGTTCGCCGACAGGAGGGCATCGAATATATGTCCGTGAATTCTGATGCTGATTTCATCATGATTAGCCTGCCCGCTGAGATGTTTGATAAGTATGGTCTTTACCGTAAAAAGAACCTCAACGTGACGAGCTGCGCCTTTTTATTCCCCGCATTGGTTGAGACGATCGGGCAACTAAATGAAAGCATCGACGGCAATCAGGAACTTGAGCAATGGCCCGATGGGTTTTTTGGGGCGCGATTAGCTATTGTCCAATCTCTAGCAAAAGCTGGCGTCTCTCCCCGTGACGTGAGCATGAAGGGGGCAGTGCACGCCAGTACTGTTTTGTTTTCACAGTTTAAGGAGAATCATTCGAAGCTTTTTACTGAACTTAACACTTCGTACGCCGAATAATATGCAGACCATTTTTTCTGATGATGGCTTAGCTCAGCTGCGCATCGTGGTGTCGGCTAAGAGTAATCTTGACGCCATGATCAATTCACTGCCTGTCGATGTGTCGGCATGTTTGGTAGAAGAAGTTAAGACGCTACCTTTGAACATGCCGTTGCTTCAGGTTTCTAGTGTGAATGGAGACGAACGTGTGCGCGATGACGGGGACAATGCTGCCCGTCTTTATGAAGCCCTCGCTCGACTTTCTCCGCGTGCTGCCGCCAATCCACGTTTGTGGGCTACCTTTGCTTTCAAACATTATCAGGATTATATGTTTAAGCGCTGGCCGCTAGCTGATGCCAAGGATGATTCCACAGCGATCAATAAGATTAATGATAGGTATTTCTTGAAGCGTATGGGCCACAAGGGGTATTTCCGTCATGGTATTGCGCGTCTTTGGTGGACGGCCCATATGACGGTTCGCGATGAAGAGATAGATTTCGAAAAGAAGTATGCTCTCACAAAGTTTTCCTTCTCTAGGCAGGATTATCAGTTCGGTATTTTCCTGAGAAAATTTGGTGCCTCACCTCATATCGCAAAATCTATCTTGGAGTATTTCATGCTCAACGAGGCTCGGATCAAGAAGGCCTCAGATGACACCGTTGAAAGTAATAAAGGCTTCGTTGATTTTATTCGCTACTCAAGTAAGCAATTAAACTTCTACGCCTCAGTATATGTACTGGATTTACTGGAAGGACCGCAGATTCACGAGTTAATCGAACGTGAGGCAAAAGTTTTTTACGGAGATTACTTCATCTGATTCCCCCAGTTTTCATTAATTTTACGTCTGGCGTCTATCTCGCCTAAAGCCCTTTTGTCTATACTGCCCAGCCTAGCTCAGAATTGTGAAGGCGGATGAGTGCCAGGTGACTCTCAGGCGTTGAAGGGCGGAGTCCTGGCGACATTCCTCTTAGGCGCGCGTATTCAGGGGCTGTCACGGCTTTGTGGATGAGAATGCACCGACCATCATTAGCGAGAGTCATAAGATGCTCGTCGAAGAGGACGTGGATATCCGATCGAAGGAGTAGGCCGTTATCCAACGAGTTGTCGCCGGTCTTGGCGTGAGAAATAATATGGCAGGCTTCGAGCACGGTTTCTTCGTCAGTTCCCGTGAAAGCACAACGTGAGCCGTAAAGGGTATGCAGGGCTTTCCGGAACCGGGACTGGCCTTTGCGGACTCGCCGGGCGTAAGCCTGGCGCTTGTCTTCGTCTTGGATGGGCTGGTAGTCACCAGTTGGCTCAGCCTTATCTTCGACTACAAACGTAAGGGGGTCGCTGAACTCATGACGCGCCAAGTCATCGCGTAGGCGTGAGATATCGATTTCTTTATGTTCGGCTTGATAGTAGTGGTCCCAGACCAATCGGTCGACATTGGCGACACCGTCGAAGCCTTTGGCTTCCACTCGCGGATCGAGAGCCCGGAAGTTCGCCAGCTTGAATGAGATACTGGTCATCAGGCGTCCGGTTTCCAGGGCAGCTTTGATGACCGGGTCGCTCTTCTCGAGGCTCAGGCCTTTGCGGCGGCAATCTTCGTAGGCGAGTAGGCAGCGCATGGAGTCTGCACGGTCAAAGTCATGGCCTGTTTTGATGCTGATCAGTTCCAGTCGGAGAGAAGTGCGGGGGCTCAGGAGGTGATACTCCCATTCAGTGGCGTAGCTCTCTTCAAAATCCTCGATGGTAGGGTCTTCTTCGAGGGCCGTGAACTTCAGGTGGCGCTTCTTGTTGGTCAGTCGTTTCTCGTCGAGTTGCAGTCGGATCACCTGGGCATTGGCAGAGATGACCTGGCCGACGGCGAAGATGCCCGCCGGCGAATCTGGATTAGAGGTCTTCTCCTTGATGAGGTAGATTTCGTCTTCGGCCTGAAGCTTGCCGCCCACGAGCGTTCCGGCCGGTAATTCAACCAACTGTCCTGGTTCCGCCAGGCTGCTCGCCTGGAAATCAGACCAACGGACCTTAACGGCCCAACTACGCTTGGGTACCATCTTAGCCTTCTCCGTCGGACCCTTCGTGTCCGTAGATCATGTATTTGGAGTCCTTCGGGCACCAGAGAACGGGCCACCAGAAGGGGCCGCCATTCCAGGAGTCTGCTACTTCCTTATCCGGGGCCTTGTCGCCGAGCTGCTGGATAACGTTCAACATCGGGTAGCTAGAACTATCGGTCTCGTACACGGCGGTCTCGTTGTAGGAGTAGGGTGCGTTATTGAAGCGCACGTGGGATGACTCGCTGACGTTACGATTCAGTTCGCGGCCCCACCTGACGACCAGGTCGACGTAGCCGGGTTCTTTACGTTCCTCTTCCTTCAGGTGCTTAAGTTCGGCGTAGTATCGGAGGATGGCCGCCGTTCCTTCCCAATCGAAGACCAGGTCCTGATTGTCCACATGTTCCCACAGCATGGATTTTTCCATGGCCTTAAGGATCCTCAGCGCGACAGAGAGCTTAACCCTGAGCGGTAAGGCTTTATTCGCTTGATCAACTGCGGACTTCTTTTTGAGGTCCGGGGCGTTGATGCCTTCTTCGGCCAGGAGCTTGTCAATCGACTCGGTGAGATCCTTTAGACGGCAGTTGGCGTCGACCTGGAAGCCGAAGGGGAGCAGGCGCTTGCCCGGCTTCACCGTCGTGGTGTTCGAGAGAATAATCTGATTAGCGCTACAGGGCGCGATGTTCTTGT
>CANGEC010000075.1 GCA_947452625.1 Burkholderiaceae bacterium | reverse complement strand
GTTTGGGCTGAAGGCATCTCTTATGGCGATGTTTATCACCAGAATGAAGTAGAGCAATCTTGCTACAACTTTGAGCACTCCAATACCGACTTACTGTTTGCCAACTTTGCGAATTATGAAAGTGAAGCTAAGCGCCTGATGGAAGTGCCGCTTGCCTTGCCCGCTTACGAAATGGTTCTAAAAGCAGCCCACACTTTTAACTTACTCGATGCACGTGGTGCGATTTCGGTAACCGAACGTGCTGCCTATATTGGTCGCATTCGCAATCTATCCCGCGCAGTTGCTCAAGCCTACTTTGAGTCTCGCGAAAAGCTCGGCTTCCCCATGTGCCAACGCCAAGTCAAAGCATAAGCGCCGCCATCTATTTATGAGCACACCAAATACATCACCCCAATCAGCTGACCTATTGATTGAGTTGTTTACTGAAGAACTGCCACCGAAGTCATTACGACGCCTAGGCGATGCCTTTAGCGAGGGTATTTTTAATACCCTCAAAACTGCAGGTCTATTAAGCGACGATTCAAAAGTCACCGGCTACGCAACACCACGTCGCCTCGCAGTTCATATTACTCAAGTATTAAATCAAGCGGCCGACTACCCAGTTCGCGAAAAATTATTACCTACTAGTATTGCCTTTGATGCCCAAGGCCAAGCAACCGCTCCACTGCTAAAGAAATTGGGTGCTCTTGGGTATGCCGATATCGATATCGCTACCTTAGAAAAATCCGGTGATGGCAAGAACGAAGCCCTATACCTTAATGTGATTGCTAAAGGTGCTGTGCTTGAACAAACTGCACAAGCAGCTCTTGAAAATACTCTTGGCAAACTTCCAATTGCCAAAATGATGCATTACCAAGTCCTACAAAAAAATGGTCAATTAGCGGATGTTGAGTTTGCTAGGCCTGCCCACAAAATTATTGCCTTGCATGGCAACAACGTCTTAGCGATTAATGCGCTTGGGATTCGCGCCAATAATCAAACTGAAGGTCATCGCTTTTTGGCTCCCGGTGTTATTTCCATCGCTTCGGCTGAACAATATGAAAGCGCTCTACTTGAGCATGCGAAAGTCATGCCAAGTTTTGAGGGGCGACGTAAGCACATTGAAACAGCACTTTTAAAGGCCGCTGGTGCTGATCTAGTGCTGATGCCAGATAGCTTGCTAGATGAAGTCACCGCTTTGGTAGAGTGGCCAGCCATTTATGAATGTCATTTCGATCAAGAGTTCTTGGAAGTGCCGCAAGAGTGTTTGATTTTGACCATGCAGACCAATCAAAAGTACTTTGCGTTAACGGATAAACAAGGCAAATTGCGCAATCGTTTTCTGATTGTGTCTAATATTGAGACCGCTAAAACTGATGCAATTATCTCTGGCAATGAACGGGTCGTTCGCCCCCGTCTGTCTGATGCACGCTTTTTCTTTCAGCAAGATCAAAAACGCCCACTGGCTGCGCGTGTTGCCGATCTTGGAAAAGTGGTTTATCACAACCAATTAGGCAATCAACTGGAGCGCACCCAGCGTGTTGCCGCGATCGCCACTGGTATTGCTAAGCAATTAAAAAATCTGGGTATTGATGCCAATCTGGAGCTGGCAGGACGAGCAGCAGAAATCGCTAAAACCGATTTATTAACCGATATGGTGGGCGAGTTTCCTGAACTACAAGGCATCATGGGTCGCTACTACGCTACCAATGATGGAGAGAATGCTGAAGTAGCGGCAGCTTGTAGCGAGCACTATATGCCTCGCTTTGCTGGTGACGCATTACCAAGCACCCAAACCGGCACCATCCTGGCAATTGCCGATAAATTAGAAACGCTCGTCGGTATTTGGGGAGTTGGTTTAGCCCCTACCGGCGATAAAGATCCCTATGCTCTGCGTCGCCATGCCTTAGGTATCTGCCGTTTACTCTTGGAAAAAAATCTGCCGCTGAGCCTGCCCGAACTCATCGCTTTAGCACGCTCACAGTTTCATCAAAAAGATGTGCAGGAAAAAGCAAAAGCAGAAGATATCTATGCTTTTATTATTGACCGTTTACGCGCCTACCTGCGCGATCAATCAATCGCCGGAAAGCCTTTTACTAGCGCTGAAATTGATGCGGTGCTAAGCCAAACCCCAGCTCAATTAAACGATTTAATTGAGCGCCTCGCTGCTCTGCGCGAGTTCAATGCCCTGGAGCAGGCAACCCAGCTCGCCGCGGCTAATAAACGCATCAGCAATATTCTGAAGAAAACCAGCACGCCTATTCCGGAAAGCTGTTCTAGCAAACTCTTGCAAATACCTGCGGAGATCGCGCTATTTCAGTCTCTTGAAGGTGTTACGCCAAAGCTGAACGCCGCCTATGAACAGCGTCAATTCGTCGAACTCTTGAAAACCTTGGTTGCCTTAAGTCAACCCATTGACCAGTTCTTTGCCGATGTCATGGTGATGGATCCAAATCCTGAGCTACGCGATAACCGCTTAGCTCTTTTGCAACAACTTCACCAGAAAATGAATCTCATTGCCGATCTCGGCAAACTAGCATGAGCGCCAGCTCTTCCAAACTCATCATTCTCGATCGCGATGGAGTGATCAATGAAGATCGAGATGATTATGTGAAGTCGAGCAAGGAGTGGGTACCCCTTCCTGGTAGCTTAGAAGCCATTGCCTTACTAAATCAAGCCGGCTATCAAATTGCGATCGCCACCAACCAATCTGGTTTAGCCCGAGGCTACTTCAACATTAATGACCTGCACGCGATGCACAGCAAAATGGATCAATTGCTCAAGCCATTGGGGGGTCATATTGACAGTATTTTCTTTTGCCCCCATATGGATGCCCATGGATGCGATTGCCGCAAACCATTGCCAGGCCTCATGAAAGAAATAGCTCTGCGCTACAAGAAAAACGGTAGCAAAGATCCACTCGCAGGAGTTCCGATTGTTGGTGACTCCTTGCGAGACTTGCAAGCAGGTATTGCATTGGGAGCCTCCCCCCATTTAGTGCTAACAGGTAAAGGCCAAAAAACCTTAGCCAAGGGAGGCCTGCCTGAAGGCACTCACATTCATGAAAATTTGATGGCCTTTGCTACCAGCCTACTGAAAGATAAGGTCTAAAAATGATCTTCTTACGCTCCGCCCTCTTTGCCCTCTTCTTGTTGGTGTTCACCCCCATCTGGTCAGTGCTGTGCCTGCTCGCTTTCCCCTTCCTAAATCCTGAAAACCGCTATCGTTTTATTGGACTCTGGAACAAGGTGGTGATCTGGATCTTGCAACCACTGTGTGGAATTCATTATGAAATTCGTGGCATGGAAAATATGCGGGCTGTTCTAGAGCAACCGGTTGTAGTGCTCAGCAAACACCAATCCGCATATGAAACAATTGCATTTATTGCCCTCCTACCTAAGCAACTGTGTTTTGTCTTTAAGCGAGAGTTGTTGTGGATTCCATTTTTTGGTTGGGCCTTGGCGCTATTAAAGATGATTCACATTAATCGCAATAGCAAAGAAACCGCGGCCTTATCTGTTGTTGGCCAGGGACGCAAACGTTTAAGCGAGGGTAAATGGATCCTATTGTTCCCGGAGGGGACCAGAACCCCAACAGGTTCTCATAAGCCTTACAGCAAAGGTGGGGCGAGACTCGCTAGTGCTACCGAGGCCCTCGTCATTCCGATTGCCCATAATGCCGGTCGCTGCTGGCCTAAAAATAGTTTCATGAAATACCCCGGAAAAATTATTTTTTCGATTGGGCCGGCAATTACCTCGTCAGGAAAAACAGGGGGTCAGCTTCATCAAGAAGTCGAAAAATGGATTGAAGCCGAAATGCGCGTCATTGATCCTGACGCCTACAAAACCTAAAGACTGTTTAGACTTACTGAGGAGCTATCGTTTTAGCCCACTCAATATAGCGATCCACAGGGATATCCTGAGCTCGTGCCTTTAACTCTGATTCCGTTAATTGCAATCTATCAGCAAATGCTTGTAAATTAGTTCGCAACATTTTTCTTCTTTGGGAGAAGGCAGCGGCAACCACTTTCTCCAAAGAAAGCCACTGGGCATGATTTAAATTAAAGTCTTTCCGTGGAATCATTCTCACAACTGCAGAATTGACTTTAGGCTGAGGATCAAAAGCCTCAGGCGGCACTTCAAGTACTTGCTCCATGTCATAGCGAGCCTGCAACATGACCGACAAACGACTAAAGTCAGAACTGCCAGCAGGCGCTACCATCCGCTCCACCACTTCGGCCTGCAACATAAAAACTTGCTCATCAACAACATCGGCAGCTGCCACCAAATGAAAGAGTAAGGGCGAAGAAATGTTATAGGGAAGGTTCCCCACGATTTTGCGTAAGCCACCACTGTCAGCACAAGCTTTGGCCCAAGCCACAAAATCAAACTTCAATGCATCGCCTTCAATAACCTGCAAACCCTGAAGATTCTGCTGATTCCAATAAGCAACCAGGTCACGATCAATCTCTAGCAAATCCAGATGATCCAAATTGTTTAACAAGGGTTTAGTCAATGCTCCCAATCCAGGCCCAATCTCAATGACCTGCATTCCAGGGGTAGGATTGATCAAGGCCACAATTGAGTAGATGACTCCTGCATCCTGCAAAAAGTTTTGGCCAAAACGTTTACGTGCCTGATGCATTAAGACTGGCTCTCTTTTTCATGGACCGCCAATTGATATGCCAAACGTAGCGCCTCCAACATACTGCCTGCATCTGCCACTCCTTGGCCGGCAATATCGAGCGCAGTACCATGATCTACTGAAGTACGAATCATCGGCAAGCCTAAAGTTACATTAACACCACCGCCAAAAGCAACTAACTTAAATGGCGCCAAGCCTTGATCATGATACATCGCGATATAGGCATCTACCTGACTTAAGTTAGTAGCATCAATCATCGTATCACCAGGGTATGGGCCGGTCACCTGAATACCCTGTTGCTGAGCCAGCATAATTGCGGGGGTAATTTTCTCAATCTCTTCAAGACCAAGATATCCAGACTCACCTGCATGGGGATTTAACCCAGCGACCCTGATGACCGGATCAACAATGCCAAACTTCTTCTGCAAGTCTTTGTGAACAATCTGAATGGTCTCAAGGATTAATGGTGTACTGAGACTGGCAGATACGGCTTGCAAAGGAAGATGGGTTGTTACCAAAGCCACTCGTAAATCATGCGGGTACTGTAGACCCAAAAAACCAGCAGGCAAGGAAGCGCGCAACATCATGACAACATGATCAACCCTGCATGCCTTGGCCAAGTATTCCGTATGGCCAGTAAAAGGAGTGCCAGCATCATTAATAATGCTTTTTTGTAGTGGCGCAGTAATCATGGCATTAAAACGACCAGCCAAACAGCCAACCACTGCGAGATCCAACATTTCGAGAACGTAAGTTGCATTGGCGGCGTTGAGTCTTCCGGGCACAGCAGGTTGCGCAAGGCGACACTCTTCAAACTTCAAGCGCTCCAATATGTCGGCACTCAAGCCAGCCGATATCTCAAATAAAGATCGATCACCCAAAATAGTGATTTGGACATCGGCCTGCTCTTGCAAAAAAATGAGCGCTGCAGCTAAGCTCAGCTCGGGGCCAATTCCAGCAGGCTCACCCGAAGTAATGACTAAATTAACGGGGGCTACTTGCCGCATCATCTACATTAATGATTTTGACGGTTGCCGTGTCACGTAATTGACGAATCCAATCCTGATAGGCCTGCTCATACTTTCTTTCCCGAATAGCGGCGCGAGCAAACTCGCGTTGCTTCTCAACGGTAAGCTGAGCCTCACGACGCTCCAGCACCTGAATCAAATGCCATCCAAACTCGGATTTAACCGGGTTACTGACTTCCCCAATTTGCAGACGATTCATTGCTTGCTCGAACTCGGGAACCAAGTCTCCAGGCCCCATCCAGCCCAATGTTCCACCGTTAGCCGCAGAACCATCCTCGGAATATTTCTTGGCTAACTCAGCAAAGTCAGCTGTTTTGGCGCGCACTTGATCGCGATAACCCGCTAAGCGTCGCTCGGCATCTTGATCACTTAAACCGGGACGGCTACGAAGCAAAATATGGCGCGCCATAGTCTGCGTCACCATGATATTTTGCGGCGTTGTGGATGCAGGTTCTGGCTGTGCAGCTTGTTGCGCACTGACCGGCACTGCCGCGCGACGATCTAAGACTTTCAGAACATGGTAGCCAGCAGGACTCTTCACCACTGCATTGGCGACTTGTCCACCCCCTGTATTCCGAATAGCGTCATAAAATAATTGTGGCAAACGATCTGGGGTCCGATAGCCCAACTCTTGAAACTTAATTTTGGGATTCTCTTTTGCAGCCATCTCACCAAGCTGCAGAAAATCAGCATCTCCACGCGCGTCTCGCAATAACGCTTCAGCTTTTTTCTTCGCTTCTGCTTGTACGCTAACGCCAGCACCCGCATCTACTGGAATAAAGATTTGCGCCACATCAATTTCTTCAGGGCCACCAGGGACAGCGGGGGCCGATCTAGCAGTCCCAGCACTCATAGCACGAGCACGATCGGCAATGAAGTTATCAATCTCCGCCTCGGAAACCTTCACCTTACCCTCTACCTCTCGCTCCCTAAACCTGCTCAGAATAATATCTTCACGCAACATTTCTTTATAGCGCTCAAAGGTGGTTCCTGAGGCAAGAATCTTTTGTCTAAATTCCGTAACCGACAGTTTATTTTTGGCTGCGATATCCCCAATAATTTTGTCCAGCTCTTTGGTGGTAACAGTAATACCCTCTTGCTCCGCCTCCTGCATTTGAATTTTTTCAATAATCAACCGTTCTAAAACTGTCTTACGTAATACGCTAGCATCGGGCAGTTTTACCCCCTGCTTTTGCAAAGCGGCAATACGATCATCAATTTCCTTGCGCGTAACAAAACCAGTATTCACAACTGCAGCAACGCCATCAATATTGCGAATTTTGCTATCAGTCGCTGTCATTCGGGCTGCATCTTGAGCAATTGCACTAGTTGCGAATATAGCCGCGCCCATCAAGAGGGCTTGAATCAAAATTCGTTTAATGCGACTTAGACAAGGTGTCATTGATAGTTCTCGTAAGTTGAAGGCGGGATAGGCTTAGTAGTTGGCATATATCCTGGAACGTTAAGCTTCATGATATCAACTGGATTACTACCGGCACTACCAAAACCCCTAAATTCTATTTGGAATAGGACTTGAGTGGTTGTAATTTGAGAAGTGTTGACTGCTTGAGAATAAGCTGCTCGCAAGGTCCAGCAGTCACGCATCCATTCAAGAGCCGCTAAAGTATTTAATGTTTTCATAGTCAGAGCGTCATAGCCCCAGCGCCCCAATACCGAGACTTCGCGTGTAATCGGCCACTGCCCGGAGATGTTGTACTGATCTGTAGTGGTTGCCGAACTTGTGCCAGTGTAATTATTCATGGCGGAAGCCTGGATAGGTGGGGACCATACATTGCGATATCCAAAGTTTAAGCTTCTACCAGGAGTAGGGCGCCAACTCGCGCCAACCGTAGTCTGCACGAAACGGTTCAATTGAGTGTTGTACTGCCCAAAGGCATCAGCACTAAAGTTACCGAGCAAGCGCACAGAGCCTGATCCCAAGGTATCCGAGTAGGTTGTGGGATTGGCGATATTGCCATTGAGGCCCACTCGCTGCCCGGTAAAGTCTTGCCGCTGAGCAATCGTGACGGAGGCACGCTCAGCCCCGGTATTGGCCTCAAGCATCCTACTTGTCAAACCACCCGTTAATTTATTGTTATCGGCGATACGGTCATTACCAATGAAATTATTTTCACTAAAAATCTGGGTCACACCAAAACCGCCGTCAGCTGTATCAAACAAAGGGGTATTGGCTTGATTTTGATAAGGTGTATAGACATAAAAAGCTCGCGGCTCCATCGTCAGCAACATGTCTCGCCCAAAAAAGCCCTTCAATTCAGCCGCATCACGCTCAAATGCCATCCCCGAATCCAAGCTAATAGTAGGAATCGCAAAACCCTGAGCCGGTGCAATACCTGGCGTTAAAGCAGTAGCGTTGTAATTATTGGCCTGAAAACTAATCTTGGGGGTGATGTAGTAGCCCGGCGTTATTTGCGGCAAGGCCATTGCGCCCTTAATCACGGTTCTATCAGCCTGGCTATACACCCCTGGTGCAGTTGCCGCCAAGTTGCCGGCAATGTTGTAAGAGAAGCGCGTGAAATCAGTTGAGAAGGTCGTTTTAGGGCCAGTAGGAAGCTCTAAATATTTGCCGCTCTTATCGGCAACTGTCGGCGTCAATTGATTGTTATAAGCCGCGGTGATATTGGGTAAAACGTTATATGGGGATTGAACCGTGACGGTTGGGTCGGGCTGCAAAGTTTGAAAGGTCAAGGCGCGAGCCGATACGTTCCAGTTACTCAAGCTATCAGTTAACTGCTTGGTAGCGCCAACTTCCTGACGAAACTGACTGGTAACTTGTCCCGCGATACTTTGTGAAAAGTCCGTAGGGTAGAGACTATCGGAAACGCGTGCAATATTTGCATAGCCAGTCCAAGCACCAGGCGCCGGCAAACCTCCCGGTAAAAGATCTCCTGTGAAACTTTGCCGCTGCTGCCAATCATAGCGCCAGCGGTCTTTGCCAACCTTGCTATCGTGCATAAAATCGCCGCCTAAAGTACCGGCATATTGGCGATCCAAAAATTGATATTTCGTGCCTAACTGCAGTCCCCGCTCAGACATATAGCGTGGCAAGATAAGCAAATCGCGGTTAGGGGCGATATTGACGTAATAAGGCTGCGTTACATCCACGCCATTATTTGAGTTATATCCCGCTACAGGCGCCAAGATTCCGGAGCGACGTTGATTTGATGTCGGCACACTGAAATAAGGCAGATATGCAATTGGCACATCAAAGAAATGCATCACACC
>CANGEC010000074.1 GCA_947452625.1 Burkholderiaceae bacterium | reverse complement strand
TTATGATCCATAAAACCAGGTGAGCGGCCCGCACCCCGAGAGTCAATCCGAATACACACATAATCATCCGGAACCCATTTCTCTGGATCAACCACTTCCCAGTTTTGATATTTATTACTTGAACCCCTCATCACATCAGGATTCTCACGCTCCATAATTTCCCAAGCGGTTTTGTAGCCTTCTTGAAAAGATAAGCCTTTGCCATAAGGGCCATAAGACAAGATGACTGGAAACTTACCGGCGCGCACTGGACGGAAAATATCGGCACGTAAAACTAGCCCATCATCCATCACAATTGGCATGTCCCAATCAATTTGCATGCCGTCCCTAATTTCTGATTTCAAAGCTTCCATCATCGTCTCCTATGGGTTTATTTTTGTATTTAAGATTCTATCCTCTTTTTCCGGAAAAATAGCAGCGCATCCCTATTAGGTGATAACCTAATAAGCAATTAGAGTGAACATTCACCGGATATTTACAGAAGTTGGAGACGCCTCAATGGACTTATTGCTTGAAGATTTAAGCACCCAAGATCGTTACAAGTTTTTATCTGCCGTGGTCATACCAAGGCCGGTTGGGCTGGTCACCTCAAAAGATCAAGACGGACTCTACAACGCCGCCCCTTTTAGCTTCTTTAATGTTTTCTCTGAAGAGCCCGCCATCGTTGTGCTTGGGCTTGGCGCAAAACACAATGGACAAGCTAAAGACACCCTCAAGAACATCAAAACAACCAAGCAGTTTGTCGTGAACATGGTCGATAAATCAATTATTGGCGCCATGCATATCTGTTCTGCCGAAGTCCCCTCGAATGAGAGCGAGATCGACTATGCCGGCCTTACTCTAGCCGACAGTCAAGCCATTAATGTCCAGCGCATTGCGCAAGCACCCGTTAGCCTTGAGTGCGAGCTCTTTCAAATCATGGAATTAACCGAAAGAAGATCGTTGATTTTGGGGAAAGTCAAAGCCATTCATATCAGTGACGAGATTATTGACCCTGCCACTAAAAGAATTATTCCCGAGAAATATTCTCCGATTGCTCGACTATATGGCGACTATTACGCCTGGTTAGGCGATCGCTATACCAAGGCCATCCCTACAATGGAAGAAATCGAACGCCTCGGGATCAAGGCTGGTGATATCACTACCAATTCATAAACCTCATTCGCGGGAGACTTCAATATGAAAAGGATTTATCTAGCACTTGGCATGCTCACCTGCATCATGTTTACGATGGCAGGCAAACAGGTTTATGCGCAATCTGCAGCAAGTTTCCCTTCGCGACCGATTACGATCATCGTGCCATTTACCCCTGGTGGCCCAACAGATATGTATGCCAGGATGATCGCTGCTAAGATGCAGGAGCACTGGGGGCAACCAGTATTAGTAGATAACCGCCCAGGTGGTACAGGCATCTTAGGTAACAACTTGGTCATCAAGTCGCCGCCAAATGGCTACACCCTCCTCTTTACTTCCAATAGCGCGCACCTCATCAGCACCCTCCTCAAGAATCCTAAGCCCTACGATTCCATTAAGGACTTCACACCTATCACTATTGCGATTAAGTACCCCATGTACTTATTAATCAATCCCAATATTCCTGCTAAGACTGTTCCAGAATTTATCGCTTACGCAAAAGCTAACGGGAGTAAATTAAATTACTCCAGCGTTGGGCTTGGTAGCGGTGGACATTTAGCCTGCGAACTTTTTAATATCGCCGCCGGTACCAACATTACTCATGTGCCTTATAAGGGCGCAGTACCAGCACAAGCCTCAACGATTGCCGGCGAAACCCAAATGTTCTGCGACAGCGTTGGCAACTCACAACCAATGGTAGATGCTGGAAAACTGCGGGGACTCGCCACCTTTTCTGATAAACGGGTATCCACTGTAGATAACGTACCCACCCTGGGTGAAGTGGGTCTGCCCGGCTTAGCTGCCTATATCTGGCTTGGGCTACTGGGGCCTCCCGGGATGCCTACCGATATTACGAACAAGCTCAATGCGGAAGTGCTTCGTATCATGGCGCTTCCTGAAATTCGGGATCGCGCACTCAAGGGCGGCAATGAGATTGTGGCGAATTCTCCAGAACAATTTTCCAAAGACATGGCTCAAGAAATCGTGTTTTGGAGTCGTATCATCAAAGAAAAAAATATCAAAGAAGATTGAGTATCTTGGTGGAATAAAAAACACCAACTCTGGAGTTGGTGTTTTCACTGTCCCATCGCACAACTTTTAGCCTAGGCTATAGCGGCCCAAACTGGGGCGGAGAAACGCGGCGTCTTGAAGCAGCCTCATAAGCGGAGGCAACCCGAATTAAGCGGTCCTCCATTCCAGGCTCAACTCGGAAGACTAATGAAAAAGGTAGTCCAGGGTAAGCAAGCGAAGTGGGCTCGCTCACGGCTTTACCAACATATTTTTTTCGGTCAGCAGATAAAACAAATTGCGCATCATAAGCTTGATCAACATAACCAGCAGGAATCAGAATCTCTGTAAGCCCAGCATTAGGCCCATAAAGCTCTTCTTGCCTGAGCGCATTGATTTCTCCGGGTTGTTCGGGCCAGCCAATTTTGGCGGGTGGCAGCGGTGTATGCAAGCGCACCAGCACATCTAATTTATTTTCAAGAATCACCATCATGTCGACTCGGCGCAATAACTCTCTCAGCATAATTCGTTCATCGACCCCTTGACGGCCGCCAAGGGGATTTCTGGGATCTCGCGTCTCTTCCCAATTCTTAAAAGCTGAACGCTGATCATCGCCCCAAAACTTAGAGCGTCGATTTAAGCTGGGCCAGTCTATTAAAGATTCCTTAAAACCCCGTTTTTCCCAATCCATCGCGCGACGCGTTAAATATTGCTTAATATGAAATCGAAAAGAATTTGCCAGAATTTGATTTTGTACTGTGGCGATATTTAAATTTTTCGGTGGCTCAATATTCAGATCGGCCAACTCGACCAAATAATCAATTGGCGCCATTTTCCCCGTACCGAATACTTTGCCAGGTGCAAATTCAGTTGGGGTGATTTGACTTGCAAAATCTGGGAACAGAGGTTGCCCTTGAGTATCTAGACGAAACAAAAGATCTGGCATAAATACTGGCACAAGCCTGGCTAAGGCTTGAGTGAAGTCAATGCTCATTTGTTCGACGGAATGATCTTTTTCCCACAAAGGATGAGATGATTCAACTAAGGTTGCACCCAAATGCTTTCCGAGCACCTCTTTCATTTCTTGATTAGCTGCCCTTGTAATAGGCTCTACCGCCTTCAAGCCGGGGTTCATCATCGACTCACGTACAACACCAATGCGCACACCCTGCAATAATCCTGTAGCACCACTCATCTCGAGATGATCTTGATAGCGCGTTTGCAAAACAGAGGATCTGGGTACAGTGGTGTAGGGATCACGCGCATCATAGTAGCCCTGCTCTTCATCTTTGAGGGCATCCAATATCTTTGCGCAATCAGCAATGGTGCGACATAAGATACCGGTTCGATCGCAATAAATATCCGCACCAATTGCCCCGCCATCAAATCCCAACATCGCCTTGTGTGGCAAGATCAATGCCAATGAATTGTGATTTGCAGGGCCGCGGGTGGACATCCGCGTTTCTTCACCCAAACTCGCCATCACTAAATTAGCGCTGACCGATACTCCAGACCCCGAACTAGATCCCAAAGAAGCCGAGCGAGTCGTGTCATAAGGATTCGAGGGATTCCCGCCCCAAGTAGAACGCTGATACCCCAGCACGGATGGTAAGACCTTATTTGGATGATGCAGGCCACCTGGATCGCCCGCGCGCCCGTTGTACTCAGTCATGACTGCTTTAGCAAAAATAATGGCACCTTTTTTGCGTAACTGCTCTATCAAGAGATGGTCGCGTGCCGGAAAGTCAATGTCATAAGCGGCATCAGCCCCACCAGTTGATCGCATATCCTTGGTATCAAAAGCATCCTTGAAAGAAAAGGTGACGCCATATAAAGGCATTGCTTCTAAGTCTGGATTCTTACCGTACTGAGCATCTAATGCGGCAGCCTGCTCTAGAGCATCCGGAAAATGCCGAAACATTTCACAAGCGGGAGGTGCGCCCTTAGGTAATGGGCCCAAAGAAGGATGCAAATCATAATCCCCACGACAGGTCACGGATCGCTCGCCCCGAATGTTAATGGTGGATAAGGCATTGACTTGTCCTGCATTTGGTTTTCCAACAATCATGCCGAACTGTTGCATCACCTGCGGATCAGAAGCAGTTGCTTCCATCCTGCCAAACTCTAAAGGAGGTCCCTCGTATTGATCAAGATTGGGCAGCAAGGTGCCGGCTGCTATGGTGTTTTGATCAAATGCAATAGCATCGCCACCTCGCACCACGCCCTTAGCCGCCCCAATATCTTGACCATCCTTGGTAACTAACAAGCTGGAGGGTCCATTGTATTTCCGAATCCGCGCCAAATACTGCTGCACAACCTCAACACAGGTAGTCCTGCCCTCCTGAATGGCTTGGTGCAATTGCGCAATGGTAGCTTCCTCCACCCGAAATGCCTGTTTCGTTTGAGCGGTACTCAAAATAGATCCCCCTTCGCAAGCACTTGGCTTAGTCAGTCTTGCCAGTCTTTTTAGAAAAAATCTTGCGCTGATCAATCCCAAAAATATCTGCCAGCCAATCAATCATGATCTCTTGCCCTAAAGTTGGATTGTCATGCTGACAATGCTCTGCACCAGTCTCCTCTTCAGAAGTGAGACGTAAGGTCACATTAATTCCCTTGGATTTAGCGTAATCATGTACTAACTGCACTGTCTCTACACCAAGCACATCATGGCCGCCATGCAAAACCAAGTACGGGCACTTCATATGATCCAGCACACCCTCTAACTTAAAGTTGCGCGCCTTAACTACAGCCTCAGCCATATCCTTAGCGCCGATCACCCACTTCATGTGCCCTGCAAGCGCATGGTTTTCTCCACGATCAGCAAATCTTTTTTCAATATCCCAGATCGCTCCATGTGAGATGCAGGCAGCTAAGCGATGCTCCATAGAGCCCGCTCTGGCCGCGTAGTAGCCTCCCATACTGGAACCGCTCACCGCAATTCTCTTGGGATCAACATCAGAGCGTGCTTCAAGCCAATTAATACATTTACCAACAGGCACTTCATAGTCATAGCGCGAAACAATGCCCTGTCTTCTGAGGGCGCCACCTTGACCAGGGCCATCTACCAACAAGACAGCGATACCGCGTTGTACAGCGCCACGTCCTGTCATAAACCACAGCTCATCCTTAAAAGAGTCTAAACCCCCGAAAGAAATTAAAACAGGCTGTTGATCCCCGCCTACAGGGGACTTAATAAAATATGCCGGCAAGGTTTTGCCATCCTCATATGGAATCTCTACCACTTCACCAGGCAAATATTTAAGCCACTTATGAGAAGCCTGCTCACACTTAGTAAAGGTTTCCAATCTTCTCGGATCATCAGCATCTAACCAAAATTCTGCGGAACGATAGTATTCCACCGCCCTGAGCCAACAATTCATAGCAGTTTGAATGTGACCATTTTTTTCAGCCTCGTCGCCCTTGGCATCATTACGATGCGCCACTACCAACCACTCTTGATGCCAGCTCTCTAAATCACCTGGAATCATCCGACTGGCAGCCTGGAAGCACTCGCTCACAGCCCCGCCGCCTTCTTGGGTCTCACCTAGCGCCCTTCTAAACTGATAGGACATAAAAAAATGGTCTGGCCAATGATGCCAACCAAACGGCTCATAGCGGGAAGGTGTCTCGTCTCTCATATTCTTATTCATTTTTATTTAAGTTTTGGGTATCTACAAAATACAGCTTGCTCAATTTAGCATATTCTTTGCATATTGAACGGCACCCAAATTACTGCACCCGAGGAAATCAATTTATTGGGGCTGATACACGGTTCCCACTAAAACCGAATATTTGAGTAGACTAGAAAAAAATTGGAGAGAGTATGAACCGCCGTGAACTTTTAAAGGCGCTAGCTGCTACTAGCATCGTTTCAGTGCCAAGCTACTTGCTAGCGCAAGATGGTCAACCTGCACGAATCACCATTATTTATGATGCCTTTGGCAAACCCTCCGACTTGGGCAGAGGATGGGGCTACGCAGCCCTCATTGAATATGCCGGGAAAAGAATTCTGTTTGATACCGGCGGTCAATACAAAGTTTTTGCTGAAAACATCAAGAAACTCAAAATCAACCTGAAAAACTTGGATTTTGTAGTGCTCTCACATCGCCATGGAGATCACACCTCAGGACTCCAGTATATCATTGAGCAAAACCCCAAAGTGCAGTTCTACGCCCCTACTGAAGCGGGCTCCTTTGGCAACCCCATATCCGGCGCAAGCCCTTTAGGCAAGCTCATTTCAAGACAAGTCGATGGCGTACCGAGTGACCTCCATTACTTTGATGGCAAGTATGAGGATCGCTATCAGGTCGACTCTGCTTGGCCCTCTGCCAACATCACCTTGATTGATAAACCCACTGAAGTCATGCCTGGCTTCATTCTTTTCAAAACAGTGTCAGAGAACAAGGGCACCATGGAGCTCAACGAGCTATCCCTCGCTATTAAGACCCCTAAGGGACTGGCGGTCATTGTTGGTTGCTCGCATCCCGGTATCGAGAAAATCTTAGCTGCGGCAACCGAAATTGATCCAAAAATCTACACCCTCGCTGGAGGCTTGCACTTAGTTGACGTGAGCGATCAACAAATTACCCAGATCGTTTCCAACCTCAAGAATAAATGGGGTATTGAACGAGTCGCAGCAGGACATTGCTCAGGAGAATACGCGCAAGCAGAATTTGCGCGCAGCTACGGTAACAAACATGACCACTCTGGAGTAGGGGAAATTATTCTATTACCCAAATGAAATGAGTGAACAGTTTGTTTAGCGCTTATAAAAACTCAGGGTCACCTCACCAAGCTCAATACCAAACTTACTCATCTTGGCTTTATTCAGCATGACCTTGGGTGTTATAAGATACATCCAATCATTAAATTGAACGTTGTAGACCTTATCATCAACCGGTAACGCTAAGGTATAAGTCCAGTTCAAGGCATTGCCAGCTAGCTCACCCTGAGCCTCACCTACGACATCGTCTGCTGTGCCTTGATATTTTCCTGGGGATACCTCGGTTAAAGTCCAAATCCGCTTTTGCTTACTCCCATCCGAATATTCAAAGCTTTCATCTAAAGTGCCAACCTTTTGACCATTACGTATGGTCCAATTCGCCTGGATGACAACAGTAAACCTTTTCTTCACTTCACCACTACGGTCAGTGAAGATGCCATAGGCATCGATTGTCCCTGAAAAATACTCACTCAAATCTAGGCGAGGCTTCTCACTTGCATATTGAGAGATGTGCGGACTTGAACATGCCAATAACACTAGCGGAAGACATAAAATTAATAACACACGGGAAAAAGTAAATCTCATGAATTAACAGGCCTCATTTAATGGTGGGGGCGGACAACTCTGGCCCAATAATTCAGTACGTAATTTTGGTGCACTGGTTTTTGGATCAAACCAAATCCCAAAGAAGGCTTTAGAAAATTCAGCTCCAGGAATTTTGGCAATCTGCTTACCATCGTGATAAAAAATGGTTCCCTGCTTCGGAAGATATAGGGCGGTCAAGCTTTGACCAGACTCAACATTAGGCAAAAAACTGGCCAACTCCCTACCCCATAACTGAGCCTGAACGTCTGGCACACCAATACGTTTCATCTCTTCAATGGTTCGATTCGCAATCGATGAGCCACTAAAGGATTTTTGATAGCGCAAATCTAATGCAAACTCATTTGAACTTAAATTCGTAGTGCGATAAAAAGCAGCATCGTAAATATGCAAGCCCCACCAAGTTAATTTCCCGCTACCCTGAAGTTTTACCGGGGATGACGAAGTCTCAAGATAACTCAAACCCTCCGCAATACTGGTCGTCATGATCACAAAGGATGCCAGTAACCCAAAACAAGATATGAGGATTTTCATAACTGGTCCTTGATACCCGCAACCTTCACCAACCATAAGGCACTAGGCCCCAATAATCTTGAGATCTGATGTCGATGCTTGGCAAAGAATCGATACGCACTTTGAAGTATAGGTTGCAGATAGCCTCTTGAAAACAGCCAAGCGAATACCGGTAATCGCGCTCGACGATAAGCCTCAGGAAAGACGGCAACCCCCTGAATAACTACTCCATCAGCGAACTGCCCATACATTGCCGCTAACGCTTGGTCACAAGAGACACCTACAGATTTCGCATCATAACGATCCGAATGAATATCCACAAAGTTAAGCAGGCCCTGCTGATTGCGGCTCGACAAAAAAATCATCTCAGCCTGACACAGAGGACAAGCTCCATCATAAAAGAGGGTCAATTTTTGTAAATGCGCCTGCATCGTGCAAGTGTAAGACTTATTGAATAAACTGGCTGGCAGCCCACTCTTTTCTAAAAATCTTATGGGATTACTCTTCAACCCGTTTCGGGCACTCATTATTGGCGCTTCTGGAGCTATCGGATCCGCCTTTGTAGAGCTCTTGGAAAAAGATCCAGATTGCACAATGGTAGTAGGTCTGCATCGCCAATCAGTACCCCCAATTGACTATCATCAGCCCGCCTCAATTGAGGCTGCCGCCACCAGCCTTGCAGCATTAGCGCCGTTTCAACTCATCATTAACACTATTGGGGTTTTACATTCAAGTGCATGGATGCCTGAAAAAAAATTGGACGATCTGAATGCGGTGCAGCTATCAGAACTCATGCAAATCAATGCTATTGGACCGGCTTTAACGATTCGACATTTTTCAAAACTACTGGATCCCCAGGGCAGCATCATGGCCACCTTATCAGCCAAAGTTGGAAGCATTGAAGATAACCGTCTGGGGGGATGGTATGGCTATCGCGCCTCCAAAGCTGCCTTAAATATGCTGATTAAAACTGCCGCGATTGAATTGGGCAGAACCAAGCCCCATACCGCACTAATCGCACTGCATCCCGGTACGGTCAACTCCAGGCTATCACAGCCATTTCGTGGAGAGCAAATTGGCAGGGACTCATTGGTAGCAGCAAGTGAAATGTTGCAGGTATTGCACGATCTT
>CANGEC010000073.1 GCA_947452625.1 Burkholderiaceae bacterium | reverse complement strand
TAAGCTCATCAAGCAAAGCAAAATCAAGTGGATCAGTCGGCTCTTCAAGCCACTTCAATCCATAAGGGGCCAATGCTTTGGCATATCGTAGCGCGCTATCTCGACCCCAAGCGGCATTCGCATCAACCGCTAAAGCGCTAGCACTTCCTATAACTTTGATTGCGGCATCCAAACGGCGCAAATCCTCATCTAGCAGCGCACCTCCCACCTTGATTTTCATTACCCGGTAACCCTCATTCAAGCGGGAACGTATCTCAGCCTGCAACTCAGGAATACCCTTCCCAGGTGCGTACCAACCACCCCCGACATAGCAAGGGACTTTAGTTTGTACCTTGCCATCATTAAATCTCTCTGCCAATAAAACATGTAATGGCTTATCTGCAATTTTGGCAACCGCATCCCAAACAGCAACTTCAATTGTTCCAACTGCAACAGATCGCTCTGTATGACCACCTGGTTTCTCGCGCTGCATCATGCAAGCTAAAATTTTTGCAGGATCAAAATTTTCACCAGAAGCATCCAATAGTGAATCTGGATCTGCTTTCATAATTCTAGGCACTAAGCGTGAGCGCATTTGCTCGCCACAGGCATAGCGACCGGTAGAATTAAACGCATAGCCAATCACTGGCTTCCCAGATCTCATGACATCAGTATGAACAGCCACTACCGATGTAGTCATCTCACTAAAGTCGAATACTGAATTGCGCAAAGTTGAGCGCAATGGGACTGAAATCTCACGGATGCTGGTGATTTTCAAAAAAATTCTCCCCGAATATGGAATTTATATTATTGTTAGAAAATAATTAAACAAGAGTTTAAATAATATAGCTTATTTAATACTCAGGAGGCTTTGAATGCACTTGTATGCGGCGTTTTCTCGGCGGTTCATTAGAGGTGTAGCGGCAAAGATGATAGTCACCCTTTGCCTGCTAACTTGTATCGCCTTAGTTTCCAATGCATCGTTCGCGCAATCCAGCTGGCCAGGTAAACCCATTACGATCATCGTTCCATTTCCCCCCGGAGGAGCTACTGATGCTCTCGCGCGGGCTGTCGCTAGTCGCCTTGCCCCCATTCTTGGGCAACCAGTCATCATTGACTATAAGCCGGGCGCAGGTGCAACGTTAGGTGCCACTATTGCTGCCAAGGCGCCAGCCGATGGCTATACGCTATTAATGGGGGCTGTACACCATACTATCGCAGCCAATGTATACAAGAACTTAAGTTATGACTTTCAAAAAGACTTTGTCCCAATTACGATCGTAGGAGTTGTGCCAAATATTCTAGTAGTCAACTCGAACAAGTCAATTTATAACGTGAAAGAACTGGTTGCCCAAGCAAAAAGTGAACCGAATAAACTGAGTTACGGGTCCAATGGGAATGGCACGGCCCAACATTTAATTGCAACACAATTTCAAATGCTCACTGGCACCACACTATTGCATGTCCCCTACAAAGGAAGTGCGCCACTCACTACAGATCTATTGGGTGGGCAAATTGATATGTCTTTTGATGCCAGCACCAGTACCTTGCCCCATATTAAGGCTGGAAAATTAAGAGCTCTAGCGGTCATCACTCCCAAGCGAAGTAACCTTTTACCCCAAGTGCCAACTTTAGCAGAGGCTGGTGTTCCAGGTATCACTATCACAACATGGTTTGGCTTGCTTGCTCCTGCCGGAACTCCTAAACCCATTGCAAACCTACTACATAATGCTGTTATCAAAGCAATGCAATCCCCAGAATTTAAAGCCCAACTTGAAGATGCTGGCGCAGAACCGGTCGGCAACACCCAAGAAGAAATGGCCAAGCAAATTTCAGATGAAATTGAAAAATTTGCAACGATTATACGAATTGGAAAAATAACTGCCAACTAATATGAAAAAATTTACTGCGCCCCACATCTTGTTAACGCTAGCTCAAATATACTTTGGTCTTTTTCTTATCACTCCTCACGCTCAGGCTCAGGATTATCCAAATAGGCCAATCAAAGTCATTATCCCTTTTGCCCCTGGCGGTCCATCCGACATTGTCGGCAGAGTACTGATGCAACAAATCAGCGAGAACCTCAATAAACCCATCATCATTGAAAATAAACCTGGGGCAGGCTCGAACATCGGAATTCAGCAAGTGGCTAGAGCAACTCCTGATGGATACACGCTACTACTTGTCAGCAGCACTTTTGTGATCAACCCCTCGCTATATTCCAACGCAGGCTTTGATCCTATTAAGGATTTTTCAATCATTGCGCTACCGGTGAGCTCGCCCAATATCTTGGTTGTGAATCCTAGTTTTCCAGCCAAAGATATTCGAGAATTTTTTACAATCGTAAAAGCTTCTCCGGGTAAGTATGACTACGCTTCACCAGGAGGAGGTACGGGACCTCATTTGAGTGCTGAACTTCTCAAATTAAAAATGAATTTAGATATATCCCACATTCCATACAATGGCGGTGGTCCGGCTCTTCAAGCGGTACTAGGCAACCAAGTTCCGATTGGCCTGTCCGCACTTCCTCCTGCGGTTCCACAAGTGAAAGCAGGAGCCATCAGAGCTCTGGCGATCACCAGCACCACACGCTCTCCATCGCTCCCAGATGTTCCAACACTAAAAGAATCCGGCGTGACAGATTTTGAGGGCGACACTTTGCAATTCATTGCAGCGCCAGCTGGAACTCCCCCGGCCATTATTCAAAAATTAAATCAAGAAATTTCCAAAGCCTTAGAGAATCCCGAGCTTAAAAATAAATTGATTGGAATGGGTTATTTGACTTACAACTACACTCCAGAACAAACAACCCAGAAAGTAAAAATGGAAATAGATAAATGGGCTAAGGTGATTCAAAGCAGAAACATTAAGCCGGAGTAAAACCGAATCAAGCTTCACAGCAAGCTTTGAAGTCTCTCTAGACATTGATATCACTGGGCCTCGCATCTGCGGGGCTTTTTTATGGAATGGGTATTAATATGGTGCAATACAACATTTTGATAAATCACACCGAAATCTAGAGGCCTTTCAAAGCATGAAACAGGGCATAAGAAGGTTATGATATTGAACAGTCAAACCACTATTAAACGTTGGGAAATAATGAAGAAAACCATTCAATTTCTGTTCGCCTTGCTTTTGCTTCCAGCAATTGCCCAGGCTCAAAATGCTTCTACTGTATATCCAAACAACCCCGTCTCCATTGTCGTGACATATGCCCCAGGCGGTCTTGGGGATGTGCTCGCAAGAAGGCTTGCTGAAAAATTAAGCCAAAGGACCAAGCAATCATTCGTAGTGGAGAACAAACCTGGCGCCACAGGTGCATTAGGAACTCGTTACGTCGCCAAGTCCAAAGCAGATGGCTACATACTACTTATGGGGCAAACCGGCGAAATGGTAATCAATCCCCTCGTATCGAAAGACTTAGGCTACGAAACGGTCAAAGACTTCAAACCAATCGCACTGATTGGAGAGGTGCCGCTGATATTAGTTTCACCAGGCAACTCTAGCTATAAAACTCTTCCTGAGTTTATTAAGCTTGCAAAGTCTAGGCCTGGCAGCATGACCTATGCGTCCTCTGGCAGCGCCACTCCTGGTCATTTAGCTGCTGCTGAACTATCTCAATCCATGGGTGTTGACTTAATCCACGCTCCTTATAAAGGTGCAGGGCAAGCAATGACTGATTTACTGGGTGGGCATGTAGACATCTTCTTCTCCAGTGCGCCGGCCGTAATACCTCAAATTGAGAGTAAAAATCTCAAGGCGCTAGCGGTTTCATCAGACAAGCGAATGGCTGTTCTACCTGATGTTCATACAGTTGCCGAAGATGGCATCAAAGGTTTCAACTTCACACTGTGGGGTGGCATCTTTACACCCACAGGAACACCAGATTCTGTTGTCAACTACTTAAACCAAGAAATTAATGAAGTATTACGTGACCCAAGCTTTATCAACCAACTGGAGAAGGATGGGATTTTGATTCGAGGCAATTCTCTAGCAGATTTTGGCGACTTTATTAAACGTGAAACAAGTAAATATACAAAGCTACTTAAGACAATTGATCTTAAGGGCGAATAATCTATAAAGATAAACCGAAGCATATGAAAATTATTATTATTCCGGGGGATGGTATTGGCCCAGAGACAATGGCCGTTACCACTCGCATTCTTGAAGCCGCATCCTCTCGATTCAAACTCAATCTAGAACTTACACAAGAGATCGCAGGCCATCAAAGCTTAGAAAAATATGGCAGCACCGTCACAACAACATTGCTAGAAAAAGTGACAGCAGCCAATGGCCTGATGCTTGGCCCAATGTCTACATATGATTTTAAAGACGAGTCTAAGGGAGAAATCAACCCCTCAAAATTCTTTAGAAAAGAATTAGATCTATTTGCCAATATTCGTCCAGCCCGCACCTATCCCAAGGTTCCAACTTGCGTCAATCCATTTGATCTTGCAGTGGTTCGAGAAAATACGGAAGGCTTCTACGCCGATCGCAATATTGAATCTGGCAATAGCGAAATGCTGATTACACCAGACGTCGTTATCTCCTTGCGTCGTATTACCAGACATTGTTGCGAGCGCATTGCTAAAGCCGCCTTTGAATTAGCCATGACGCGCAAAAAACATGTGACCATCATACATAAAGCAAATGTACTCAAAATTGGTGATGGCATGTTTATAGATATCTGCCATCAAATTGGAGCCCAATATCCCGAAGTCGTAATAGATGACTTTATTGTTGACGCAATGATGGCGCACGTTGTCCGTGCGCCTGAACGCTTTGATACCATAGTTACGACCAATATGTTTGGGGACATCCTCTCAGACCTGACGGCAGAGTTATCAGGCAGTCTTGGATTAGGCGGCTCATTAAATGTGGGAGAGCGCTACGCGATGGGGCAAGCTGCCCATGGTTCAGCCCCCGATATCGCCGGCAAAGATATAGCGAATCCATTCTCACTGATTGTTTCTGCATCGATGTTACTTAATTGGCATGGACAAAATAAGGGATTAACGGAATTTTGTGATGCCTCTAAAGCAATTGAACAATGCATGAGCGAATTGATTGCATGCGGCGAGACTACTGGCGATATTGGCGGTAAATTGGGAACCAAAGCCGTCGGTGATGCTTTTATTAAACGCTTCAATACTGATTAACTAGGTCTAAAAACTATGCTAACAAGACGACAATTTATTTCCGGTGCTGTAGGGTTAGCGGCTAGTGGCACCCTTAGCCCTCTTGATTCTTTTGCGGAGCCTGAATTGAAACCTAACTTTGATGTCCCAGTCGGCGCTTGCGACTGCCACGTTCATGTGGTCGGGCCACAAGCAAAATATCCCATGGTGGCAGATCGCGTCTACACCCCACCAGAATGCGGCGTACCAGAACTACGCGCTCACCTGAAAAAATTACATCTTGCAAGGGTGGTATTAATCCAGCCGAGCTTTTATGGTACAGACAACACCTTCCATCTTCTTGCTTCACAAGAGATGGGTAATGCCGCACGCGTAGTCATTGTGATAGACGATAAAACGACTGATCAAGAAATCGCTAAGATGATCAAGATGGGGGCTAGAGGTGTCCGCATGAATTTATCCACCTCCGGCATATTTGATCCTGATGTCGCTCGCAAGCAAATGCTGGCGTTGGCGCAACGTATTCGGGATTTCAAGCTACATATTCAGGTGTACTCTTCTGCAAAGGTCATCGCAGCGCTTTCAGATACCATCCAAAATCTGTCTGTACCAGTAGTTCTAGACCACTTCGCTTCTATCAATGCTGCGGGCTTTCAAAAACAGGTAGAGTTACCCGCCATCCTTGACTTAATAAAATCTGGAAATGTTTATATCAAGCTATCAGGAATATACCGAATCTCTAAAGCAGCACCAGATTATGCAGAGGTCAAAGATTTAGCGCAGCTTTATGTTGAAACAAATCCCAATCGAATGGTTTGGGCTAGCGATTGGCCACACACCAATACCATCCCAGGTATTGCGCCAATGCAAATTACACCTTACAGAATGGTGGATGATGTTCGCATTCTGAATCTGTTGCCTGAATGGGTGCCCGATCGCAAAAACTTAGTAAAAGTTTTAGTCAGTAATCCAGAGCGTTTATATGATTTTTAATATAATTGGACCAAAGAAATTCAGAAACTTGCTTCACTAAATTGGCATCTCTACCCCTTTCCACAAAAATAGAATGGGTGGAAATAAGTGAAATTACACTTCTTTGACTTAGCTTAAGGATATGGTATTAGCCTTCCTGCTGGCGGTATTTTTTGACTGAAAGCGATTACGTAGCGCTTTTAACGCTTATTCTCAACGATTTATATTGGACTTATATGCAGCAATCCAATTTCAACCTGCCAGTTCTTGGCTCGAATCTTTCCCAACCCACCAAGATGTGCAAAGCTTTGAAGGCGGCTCACTTTTGAAACCTTTTTTTGTTTACATCTCTATTTATTGGTCATTTATTCATCGCAGAACTAAATGTCAGTTGAAGCATAATTTTATTTGAGCCTTAGCTCTCTCCTGGCCTTTCTAATTAAGTCACCGAGTCTTGGTTCACCCTCCAAAATCCATCTATTGACATTCGAAGTTATACCCTAACTACTGCAGAACCAGAGAAGGAGAATTAGTCTTCGGTAAATAAGGCTTTTTATCTTGAATCTTAATAATTTCTGATTCACTCAACCAATCTCTTTGCCCAAGGCAAGAAGACTCCTAGAGTTAATATTGGAAAATTAGCTCCATGAAATAATTTTTAGAGCCCTCTTTTTGACTTAAATCAAATTTTATTTAATATTAACGAGCTATCTCTATTGATTAGGCATAGGCTAGAGACAGTAGTTAACTCTGCCAAGAACAAAAGGAGTAGATATGTATATATATCCCAAAAAGCCGAATCCGATCATAAAAAAAATTATTCACCTACCAAAGTCTAGGCTCGAAAGATTTGAAGATCAATTAATTGAAATTAAGCGGGGTTTCAAAGATTTTATAGCTGCTGCACCCATTTGGGAGTGGGTACTTAGTGCTGTTATTTTATTTGGAGTCTACGCCTATTTTCATGGGTATTATCTAAATTTTTGGAGATCCTTTAACCCTCTTTACCGCTAACAAATTTACGCATTCATTAATTTTTAAAATCTAGCGTTCTTTTAAATTTGCCAGCCCCATAGGTTGAGGGAATCATTATCTCTAAAGGCGTTTGATCTAAAAATCCCAGGATAGACTACATCGCTCACGCAACTCTCTTTAAAAGCCCAAGTCTTGGAATCATTTTAAGGGCTATAGCCTTTTAAATTACTTTGATGGATTTCATTTTAGAGAGTAGTTCTAGACTTGCCAGAACGCGATTAGCCATATGGGCATCAATATCACCCTTAGCTAAAGCATAGAGAACTTGATCAGGACGCTCTGCATCAGGAGCAAGTAAGAGCGTTTTAAATACTTGCGCCTCAGTCATGGCGCTGTTCAGATCTAACGAAGACATCTGTATAGACACCTTAGGCCCTTTCAGACCATAACGCACCTGAGCCATCTCTAATAACTCACTTCTTTGCTTTTCTTGTAATTGCACAAAAGTAGGCATGTTTGGATTTACTACAATTTCAAGCGCCGTTGAGTTTACTGAGACTGCAATAGGATTGGGCGTAGATCCACGCCGGGGTTTTTTATATACTGGTTCATCCATGAACGCCACCCTTACTAAAGTACACTTGACCTTCTTGCATGATCACATCAAATACTTTCTCAAGCTTGGAATTGGTGCCGCGCACACCAGCAACTACGGCATATGACCAAGCAAAGTATTCTTGTTTACGCGGCAGATCCCAGCCTGATGGTGGGTTTGTCAAGATATCGCGCAGATTACAGATCTTATCTGCAAGTTTCACTAATTTGGCCTCATGCGAAGCAGCCGGAGCATGCTGTACTTGGCGCAACTTACGCTCCTCTTTTGGCAAAGCTTTATCGTCTGTAAGCTCCATCACGATAGCAGCTATTTTTTTGCCAAAATGCTCAACGAGCTCTTTTTCCGTAGTTTCGGTATCTTCAATCACATCGTGTAAGAGCGCTGCACACAGTACATCCCAAGATAGCACCCCACCTTCATTGACCAAGACGTTGACTAGTGCAATCGGATGATTAATGTATGGCGTGATTTTGGCATCTTTGCGGCGCTGGTGCTGATGCTTTTCAGCAGCAAATGCTAGAGCAAGGATAAAGTGGTTAATCATTTGATGACTACTTTCCTGATGATCGAATGGGTAGCTGACATATTCTAAGGTGACTCATCCCCAGAAAATGTCACAAGCCTGCCTGAGCGCTCAAAAATCCAAAAATCGGCAAAAATACTAAAAATCGTAATTTATTAAACAAATGATAATAATTCTCCGTTAAGTATAAAGACTGATTGATAACGAGTAATTTTTAAGCTAAAAATATGATTTCTTGCCGCCTTTCCATCATCTTAGGAGCGCACCGCATCAAAGTATCTGATGTATGCCGCGCTACAGGTATTGCTCGAGCCACCTTAGATCGCTATTACAACGACAGAGTGAGCAGCTTTGATCGCGATGTCCTCGGCAAGTTGTGCCATTTTTTGCAGATTGAGCCAGGCGATTTGATCGTCAATATCGAACAAGGCGAGCTTTTTAATGCCCCAAGCGCAAAAGATAAGGCGTGCGCTCTAACCGCTCATGCCCAGTCTTAATAAGATAAACCACTGATAAATAGGATCTTTGATGAATACCCCAAAAACAAACCATCACATTACCGAATATGCTTTTGATATCAGCGAGGACACCGTCTCCATCCGTAAAAATAGTACCGCCATTGGTTTTTGTCGCTTTAATCAAGCTGGAAATATTGAAGATATTTATGTTGACATTGCGTACCGCATGATGGGCTTTGGCAAAATTTTAATCGCTAAGACACAAGAAATTACGGGTAAGCTTGCTTTACCACTAGAGCCAATTTCCCCCCTAGGAAAGCACCTCTTTAAAAAACCAATGCAAACGCCCATTGCCAATATTCTCAAAAGCTTTCACTCCATCTGTGACTACACCACTGAGTCCTCGGATGATACATTGCAAATCTTGGATGGTAAAACTAGAATTGCTTACTGCCAATTTACTCAACAAGGCGAAATTGAGCACATTTATGTACACATCGAGTACCGCCTCATGGGTTTTGCCAAGAT
>CANGEC010000072.1 GCA_947452625.1 Burkholderiaceae bacterium | reverse complement strand
TTGTTAATAGCTTGTGCTCGACCAGGTCTTGCAATCAGAGTGACGTCATGATGAGCGCGCGCCAACATCCCACCAAAATAGCAGCCAACAGCGCCAGCACCTAATACATAAATTTTTTTAAACGTTTGCAATTAGCCTTTAAACCTAGAGTTACCTCGTGGTGGACTATTAAGCCTTGGCAATATTTTCGACTGTAAACGGCATATCCCTGACCCGCACCCCCAAGGCATCATAGATGGCATTTGCCAATGCAGCCACAGTCGGCCCAACAGAACATTCACCAACTCCTAATGGAGGTAGATTCTGATTTTTAATGAATTCCGTCTCAACATTTGGAACCCCATCAAACCTGAGGATTGGGTAGGTATCCCAAGTATCAGAGAAAATCTTTTCAGAATTAAATTGAACAGCCTCTTTTAATGCGAAGCTGCAAGCCTGTATCGCGCCGCCCTCCACTTGATTAGCAGCGCCATCAGGATTAATCAACTCGCCACAATCGCTTGCAATCCATAACCCCCTGACAAATACGGCACTACTCACTTCAATTTTCGCCACAACCGCACAATACGCACCCACTCCCTTATACCTTGCAAAACCAATACCCCAACCAAATCCTTCTTGGGATAGATGGTTTCTGTATGGACTCATATCCATGACTTTTTGAATTACCGCCTTAGCTCGCTCATCAGAGAGGTGATTTAAACGAAACTCTACCGAATCTTGTTTGGCACTTTCGGCCAATTCTTCTATGACACTCTCAATTGCAAATACATTGACCATGGCGCCCAATCCACGAAGCGAAGATGTTCGTATAGGCATTTCCATGACACGATTTAGCTGAACCTGAATATTATCAATCTCATACAGCGGGACAGCATTGCGATCAGATCCGCCCCCTGATGTCAGCGGAGGATTTCGTGCGATTGGGATATCAAAGGGTTTGGCAATGTAGGCAGCAGCAAGTAAGCCTGGATTTTGGTCTCCATGAGGCCTATTTTCATGACCATTGCTACTGATTTCATGAGACCAGTTGTTGATTTTTCCATTCTGATCAAGACTTGCCTTAACCTGCACCACCATTGCAGAAGACAAAGGGGCCCAAGTGAGCTCATCCGCACGACTCCACTGAACACGTATTGGCTTGTCGGGATAAGCCCTGGCAATCAGGGCGGCGTCTAGAACAACATCATCAGCGCCATTTTGCCCATAGCATCCAGCGCCTTCCATATGGTGAATGATGATATTGGTAGCGGGCACATCAAGAACAACTGCTAAGTCAGCACGCAGACGAAAAATACTTTGGGAGTGAGACCAGACCTCAAAACATTGATTAGAAAATCGCACAACAGCACAACATAAACCAATTGAGGCATGAGCAAGATAAGGTCTAAAAAACTCTACTTGCAAATCCCAATGAGGATTACTTGTATCACCACGCTCATACACCACGCTCTGATTCTGTTTAGCAGTTTTTAAGAAGCTTTTGATATTTTGAGGTAAAGCCTCTTGTGTTTTCCATTGAGCCGTTTCAGCAAAGTGGGCAGCAGCTCTGTTTGCTTTCAGTTCTGTGTCAGCAACTGCTGCCAAGAAGCTTCCATCAACAAATACCTCTTCTCCAGACCTAGGCGTTGGCAACTTTTCTAAACGAGCTCCCGGTGATGGGGGGCGCACAATGCTCGCAAAACGCATTTCTGGCATTCTTAAATCTTGTATAAACCTTGATTTTCCGTAGACCTTGTCTGGCAAATCAATTCGAAGTGCCGATGTACCAGAGACAGAGCGCTCCTGAGATGTTTTGATTGCCACATCGCTCCATGCGTCGCAATCTAACAAACCTGGTTTAAATAAACTCCAGTAACTTCCAATAATACCTTTAGCACCAATAAAATTTCCTTGCTCAATTGATATTTGGTCTGCTGGAATCTTGGCTAGATGACTTACTTGATCTAAATACAGTGAACGTATGCAGGCACATGCATGTCTAATAGCAAGTCCACTTTCCTGAATAGAGCGGCTACCAGAGGTAACTGCCTCATCCAGATCTTCAGAGGTCGTTGCGCTGATCACCTCTATTTGCTCTAGAGAAATACCTAACTCATCTGCAGCCATTTGCCGAATTGCGGTCAAAATACCTTGTCCAATCTCCACCTTGCCTGTATGAAGAGCAATCAAACCTTGAGTTTGTATTTCAATCCATGATGATAGGCGGCGGTTTAACTCTAAGCTTCCTGGTAATGTCATTTGTCCTCAGCCATGCATGGTTACAGTGTCTCTAGAGCGCAACTCTTCTGCCGCTGCTAAGACAGCTCGAATAATTCGATTATGAACACCGCAGCGACATAAGTTGCCCTGTAAGGCGGCACGAATATCAGATTCATTTGGATTTTTATTGCTATTAAGCAATCCGGCACTTTGCATGAGCATTCCAGATAAACAGAAACCACACTGTCCTGCTTGCTCTGCTAAAAACGCTTTTTGTAGGGGATGAGGATTTTCTGGGATGCCGAGTCCCTCTACCGTCTGAACAGATCGGGAAGCAATTTCATCTACCCCCACACTGCATGAATAGGATGGCTTGCCATCAATCAAGACTATGCAAGCGCCACATGATTCCTGGCCACAACCAAAGCGAGTCCCAAATAAACCGAAGTGGTCTCTCAGAACATTAATCAATGGGCTAGGGCCGTCCAACTCAAATTCAACTGCCTGTCCATTTAAGTTAAATTGAATCATCTTTACTCCCTGTGGAATTAGTCATACTTAAATCCAAGCTCTTTTAATATGACTTGCATCACCTTCCGCTCATCTTCTAAGTGCGACCTCAATTCAGTAGCATATTTAAAGGTATCCACGGAAAGAGTTTCACTTAATGAAGAAATCCATGCCTCGGTAGTAACGGTTTTTTTCAAAATTTGTTGCCAGTACATCTGCTTCTCGAGAGATAAATTTGGTGTGCCAGATACACCACGCCATGCACCAATCTGACAATCAATAGACAGCTCTACCCAAGTAGGTATGGCTGCATAAACCCCAGCTAAGCGCTGAGGCGAAGACACGGCAATAGATTTAATTTGACCATTACTTAGGGCCCTAACTGCGCTAGCTGCAGTAATAATCCCTACTTCTGCATACCCCTCAATCACATCAGACACCACATCTAATGCAGTATCGAACACTCTAATTATTGGAGCAGTAAAATCTCCACCTGCATGCTCAATTAATTTTGCCAATGCAATGTGATTGGGATTCCATCGGGCCGTGGAAAGCGCAATATTGATAGGCTCAACATGAGCGCCTAGTCGAGTCATAAAATCCTGCGCTGTCTTGATTTTAGAATTAGCCGAAACAATAAAAGTTAAATATTCTGTAGCCAATATTGCTAAGGGTGAATAAGTCCACTCATGATGTGAAGCTAAGCCAGTTAATGAATCTGTCAGCAAGTTAGATGAGCTAATGGCAATGACATGGCCATCATCAGGATACTGATCAAGATACTTCCATGCTTTACGGGCCCCATCGCCCGGAAGGTTCACTACCTCAATTGAAACTGGCAGCGACTGATCTTTAACAATAGCATGAGCTAATGCACGCGCCGTACGATCCAAGCCCCCACCAATTGGAGTGCCGGCAATCAGCCGAATTGGTCTATCAGGCTTCCACAAAGACGCCTTATTGAGCTCCATCATCAATCGAGCTGTGCGCCAGAGGCTTTTACAACGCCAGCCCACTTGACTCGCTCGTTAGCTATGTAAGTAGAAAACTGGCTAGGGGTCATGATCAATGGGTCAGCACCCTGGTCGCTCATCTGCTTGCGAATTTCTGGGGTTTTTAATATACGGGTTAATGCAGCGCTTAATTTCTCAATGACGGCCGGGGACATTCCAGCCGGACCCACTAAGCCATTCCAGCCCGCTGATTCATATCCAACGACGCCAGATTCAGCTACTGTAGGCACATCAGGCAAGGCTGCTATCCGTTTCGATGTAGTCAAGCCGATTGCACGCACTTGACCACTCCGAACTACCGGCACAGCCGAAGGCGCCGTAGCAAATGTCAGAGAGACCTGACCAGCAATGAGATCAGTGATCGCTTGTGGTGCCCCCTTATATGGGATATGCGCAATATTAATTCCAGTCATCGATTTAAATAATTCAGCAGACAAATGAGGTTGACTACCATTCCCAGCAGAACTATAGTTAATTTCTCCAGGATGCAACTTTGCATAGGCAATTAATTCTTGAATTGATTTCACTGGTAGCGATGGATGAACTAAAACAACCTGAGAGGTCTCCGCAATCATTCCGATTGGTGCGAAATCCCTGATTGGGTCGAAGGATAGATTTTTATAGAGGCTCGGATTAATTAAGTGAATGGTCGACAGAATAAGTAATGTGTATCCATCGGGCGCAGCCTTTGCAGCCATATCTGCACCAATATTCGCGCCTGCGCCTGGGCGATTATCGACAATCACCTGCTGACCCCACTCCTGAGAAAGCTTCTGACCTATCGTTCTAGCAAGAATATCAGAGGTTCCACCTGGCGGGAACGGAACAATAATTTTGATTGGTCTAGAAGGGTATGAATCTTGTGCATGCGCCCAAGAAAGAAAAGCACAGAATAAAATAATACTACAAATCCATTTATTTAAGAAACTCATTGTCCATCCTTCATATTCAGAAGAATTCAATTAATTAAACCAACTAAGCTTAAGTCGGATTTCATCTCCACAGACTCGTGACGGAGAAAATCTACCGTTTGAGTATTATCCAAATAAGTATTAGCCCAATAATGCATCTGTAGTTCCTCAGCCCATTCTTGTGTCTGGCTTGCACTGACGAGGACTTGATTCCAAAATTCAATTTGGGCGGATGTTAAGCCATTTCCACCGATAACTCCCCTCCAAGTACCAGCAATACAAGCGACTCCACTTTCAAGCCAGGTGGGCACTTGTTCAAACAAACCAGGCAGGCGCTCAGGTGCAGAGACAGCAATCACCCTTAGTTCTCCACTAAGAATTTCAGGCGCTGCACTTACGGCCGTAATGGCACCAAGCTCTGCCACACCCTCTAATACATTTGCAATTGCATAACGCGCAGAATCAAATATGTTCAAATTAAGTTGATCAACTGGCCCGCCCATATGCTGGGTCAGTTTTGCTAGCGCAATGTGATTCACATTGCCGCGGGCAGTGGCTAAAGCAATCTTAAATTGTCCAAGATTTTTCTGGAGACGATCTAATATATTTTTTGGTGTCCGTATATTAGAGTCGGCTCTCACTACAAAAGCAATGTACTCTGTATATAAGTTTGCTAATGGGCATAACTCTGAGTAAAGCGGTGAAGTTACTCCCAACAATGGGTTGGTAACGATCGTTGGTGAATTAATAGCAATAATCTGCGGATTTGCTGGATTGTCAATTAAATGCTTCCACGCGTTACCTCCTCCAATCCCAGGAATATTGTTCACTGATATAGGTACATGTATTAAACCCGTAGACTCCAATACTCGGGCCAGCGCTCTGGCAGGTCTATCCTGACCGCCTCCAGGCGGAGTTCCAGCAAGAATTTCAATTGGTCCAGTAGGTTGCCAAATGGAGTTTTGCTCCGCTAATACTTGCTCACTCACGCCATCTCCAATATGTGATTCATAGCACCAATATCTATCTTAATACCTTTATTACATCGACTCTCTGGCCCCAGAGGCCTCAATGACAGTCCGCCATTTAACGCGCTCAGCCGTCATAAACTTCGCAAAATCTTCGGGAGAACTTAAAACAGGCTCGGCCCCTTGATTGATCACTTGATCTCGCAAATCTCGAGAAGAGAAGCTGACTAATAGACTTTGATAAAGTTTGCGCACAATATCATTTGGAGTTCCGGCTGGTGCTAAAACAGCGTGCCATGAAGAGCCAATCAATCCAGGCATGCCAGCCTCTGCCGAAGTGGGTGTTTGCGGCAATAGTGGTGAGCGATTATTGGCCGTAATCACAATCACCTTTAATTTTCCCGATTTAACGTGTGGCAAAAATGCTGGAATGGTATTGAAGGCTAGTTGAATTCTGCCGCTCATCATCTCTGGTAAGGCCTGCGCTACACCTTTGTAGGGCACATGAACAATATCGATGCCGGCCTGACTTTTGTACATCTCACCAATCAGGTGTAAACCACTTCCAATACCTGTCGAACCAAAATTGACCTCACCAGGATGAGCCTTAGCGTAAGCAGTCACTTCTGAAAGAGCGTTGGCCGGAAGCGCTTGACTAGCGAATAATACAAACGGCAAATTGACTACCTGGCTAATGGGAATGAAATCTTTTGTTACGTCATAGCCTAGTTTTTTATACAAGCTTGGTCCAATGGCTAATGGCCCCACATTTCCCCAAAGCAGGGTGTAGCCATCCGGGGATGCTTTCGCAACCGCCTCGGTACCGATAGTGCCGCCAGCTCCTCCACGATTCTCTACAACAATTTGTTGACCTAAGTTAGCAGACCAGCTCTGGGCTACCAATCTTGCAATGGAATCTACAGACTCGCCAGCCGGAAAAGGAACAATCAGTCGTATTGGATGATTTGGATAAGTTGCGCTTATATTGGTTCCTGCTGGTTGACTAAAACAACTTGAGGAAAGCAGTAAGAGACCAAAAAAGAGGTTGGTTTTTATATGGTTCATCATCACACCTTAAATATTTTCGCTAACCCAATCCGCAATAAAATCTATTCCGTATTGTCGATTATCGACCTGACAGTGTTCGGCACCAGTCTCCTCAAACGTAAATATCTTTAATGTTTTATTTTTTGAGGCTACCATTTCAAATAACTTATGAGCTGCAGCAACAGGCACAACACGGTCATTCTCACCGTGGGTAATTAGAATTGGACAAGTCAGTGATTGAGCAATGCCATCCAATGAAAAAAGTTTTGCTTTTTCTAGAGCCTCATCCGAATCTGTCAAACCTAAAATCCATTGAAACTGAAAGTTAGACTGGGCACTTTTCTTAGGATCCGATTTAAGCTGCGCCTTAATTTGCGACTGCCAAGCATGTAGGTTCCAATGCAATGCGCCTAAACAGATACAGGCGGCATAACGCTTTTCAAAAAAGGCAACTCTGGGGGCATAGTAACCGCCAAAGCTATAACCCATGACTGCCACTCTTGAAGGATCAACATCAGGACGCTTAGCAACAAATTCATATGCAGCAGTACCAGCAAGTTCAAAATCTGGGCGAGCGTATATTTTTCGATTGCGCAAAGATTCACCTTGTCCAGGGCCATCAATTGCCAAGGTATTAAAGCCCCGTTTTGAAAACTCTAATCCTGCAAATAAAACACTCATTTCTTTGCAGTTATCCATGCCATCAAACACTACAATAGTTGGCGCCTTAGCAAGATCTCTACTATCCAAACGCTCGGCCGGTAAAAAGTATGCTGGCAAGCTAGTTCCATCATAAGGAACTTCAACAAACTCGATTTTGGGATGACGACGCTTTAATCCCTCTTTCGAACACCTTAGCGCTCTCTGATACATGTCGAGCTTTTTTTCTCCTGGTGGAATGAATCGCTCCCCAGTGTAGAAATAATTGCCGGCGCGTAAATAATAATTGCCAGCACTGTGATGTTGGTTTTTAGATGCAGCTTCATCAGCAAGCTTCTCCAGCCTTGCAGCAAGTAACTCCCACTCGATTCCCCATGCTTCAGGCTCGCCTTGACGACCCCGCAGACGTTCGCCAACCAAGTCTATTTCACCCAAAGCTACAGCACCATAAGGCGCCATTCCTTTGCATACCATCATCGCGTTTGACCACATGAAGTTGCCCTCGAAGTGATCAGTCCAATTGGCTCCGGCTCTTGTCAAGATGAATCTCCCTGGTTACAGACTAATAAGAATGACTACTACTCATTAATTGAGTTCAAACCCAATCTTTTGACGTACTGATGCTCCGCCTGCGCTAGTGAGAAGGCTTGCAAAATCCGAAGCTAATTGGCGGCTCTGAGAGGTAGAGCAAATGCCCAAACAATAATCAGTGGCAAGCTCAAACTCTTTGGGAAGCATGCCAATCAGACTCACTCCAGGCGTAATATTAATTTCAGTAACTTGCGTGCTACCAATTGAGCCAAAGTCAGAGGATGCTGCCATTGCCGCCATTGCAGTTGCGCCGTTGGGAAAAATGCGCAAGGCATTTTCTTTGGTTTTTTCTAGTCCCAATGCTTTCAGCACGTTGTAGACATGAATGCCCGCTGTTGCCTTTTCGGGGTCCGGAAAATAAATTGCACTAGCATCATTAAAAGCCTTAAATAGTTCCTCACGATTTGCAATTTTAGGAATGGGCTCACCAGTCCGAATGGCAACGCCAGTTCTTACAATGCCCAAAGACGCCATTGAGCCTTCTACAACCTGGCCTCCAAGTATCAACTCTTCAATCATTGCTCTGGTTAAGATCACTAAGTCGCAAGCCTCACCAGCCAATAAAAGCTCACGCATTGCACCTACCGCACTAAAGGTAGCATGTATCTGGCATGAATGCTTTTCCTCAAACTGAGCTTGAAGATTTTTAACAATGCCAGCTGCAGCACCCCCACTTAAAATTGATAATTTCATGTCATACTTTCAATATTGCATTTTAAAAAAATTGTCATTGCGCCTTGATGCCTGCAGCCTTCACAATATGCGCCCACTTTTGAATATCAGCATTCAGGTAATTCGTAAATGCGGCAGGGTTCATGATTAGAGGTGTTGCACCCTGTTTCGCCCACAACTCAACTACCTCTGGGTTCCGTTGAATTTTCACAATCGCCTTATTCAATGCATCAACTATTTCTTTTGGCGTGCCTGCGGGCGCCATTAAACCCAGCCAAATGGAAGTCTCAAATTTAGGTACTCCTGATTCAGCAATAGTAGGTACCCCAGGCAGAATGGACGAGCGAGATAAACCACTGGTTCCCATGGCTTTGACTTGATTGGATTTGACATATTCCGACATCGTTGTGACGGCATCAAACATCATATTGACTTGACCACCTATCACGTCGGTACGCGCGCCCGAACTTCCTTTATAAGGAACATGCAGAATTTTTACCCCAGCCATCGAGTTAAAAAGCTCACCAGCAAAATGGTAAGGAGTGCCTGTTCCAGAAGAGGCAAACGTGAGGGCATTTGGATTTGCTTTTGCGTACTGAATTAACTCTCCTACATTTTTAAATTGGAGGGATGGGTGAATGAC
>CANGEC010000071.1 GCA_947452625.1 Burkholderiaceae bacterium | reverse complement strand
GAGGTGGGCAGCGTTGTGTCTACGGCTACTACTGGAAGCATTAAGAGTCGCTAAACTCGTCCTGGCCGTACTTTAAATTCCAGGCTGCCTTATAGGTGTTCGTCATGCCAATCATGACAGAGGTCGTCCAGGCCAGGGAAAAGAGTCCTGTAAAGGCAATGAAAAAAGCCAAGCTCTTCCAGCCGACTGGAAGAATGTCTGAAATAAAACCCACAGTGGTGTAGCAGCTCCCCACAAATAGTAGGGCAGCAATTGGATCTTGCACCAGGTGAAGTTTCACAATATAGGTTGACCAAATCACAATCTCAGTAATATGAATCAGGGCAATAAAAATAAAGCTCGCATAGAAATGCAGAAATACACGGTTGTACTGACATGCCTTCAAATTGATGTTGGTAAGGCGCTCAAAGCGCATATTGATGTGGTTAATGCCGCTCCCATGAAAAACCAAAACAATAGTGAGTCCTAAAACCCCCCAAAAAATATCAACTAGCAAAGGGATGATGGGTAAGCCAAAGGCGAGGGCATTGGTATCTGGTAGTAGAGAGGAGATGGACATTATTAAGGGCTACCGATCAAGAGGGTTTGAGCTCAGCGAACTTTGATTGCAGGGTTGATAATGTCATATTGATTAATCCATGTAAAGCAGACCTTGAGCCAGCAGTCTACCCTTTTTGAATCTAGCCAACGCGAGAGATTATTTCTTTTTGCTTTAGCGGGCATCCAGTTCACTCACATACTGGATTTTATGATCATGATGCCGCTTGGTCCCGAGTTCATCAAGGTGTTAAATATCAGTACCCACCAGTTTGGTCTATTACTCTCTTCCTATACCTTTGCCGCAGCGGTTGCTGGTATCTTTGCAACTTACTATATTGATCGATTTGAGCGTCGGCAATTGTTGTTAGGGCTTTATATCTGTTTTATTGTGGCTACTTTAGCTTGTGCACTTGCGCCGAACTATCACACGCTATTTATCGCTCGCGCGTTTGCTGGAGCTTTTGGTGGAATATTGGGATCCCTGGTTCAGACCATCATTGCTGACTCCATTCCGTTTGAGCGTAGAGGTAAAGCATTGGGGACGGTGATGGCGGCGTTCTCGGTATCAACGGTTGCCGGGGTACCGCTAAGTCTATTCTTGGCTAACCACATCACTGTACTTGGTTGGCGCGCACCCTTTATTTTTATTGGCTTGATTTCGATCGTGATTTTATATATTGCGTATCGCAATATCCCCAAAATCTCAGGCCACCTGCATCATGTTCATGAGGGTAGTCGCTTTCGGCAGATCTATGACATCTTGATTGCTCATCACCATTTGCGCGCGTTCGTCTTTATGGCGTTAATCATGTTGACGGGCTTTTCTGTGATTCCGTATATTGCGTTGTATTTCACGTCCAATGTGGGAATTGAAAATGCTTACATATCCTTGATTTATCTGTGCGGTGGTATTGCCACCCTGATGAGCTCGCGATTTATTGGTCATATGGCTGATAAGTATGGCAAGGTCAAAGTGTTTCGGGTGCTAGCCATCATTAGTCTCGTGCCACTCATAGTGACGACGAACTTGGTACCAGTCCCTTTATGGATCGTACTGGTCAATTCCACCTTATTTTTCATTTTGATATCCGGACGGATGATTCCGGCGATGGCGATTGTGAGCCAATTAGTTGAGCCGAAGATTCGGGGTACCTTTATGAGTCTGGTGGGAGCAGTGCAAATGCTGGCCTCCGGAATTGCGTCTGTAGCTGCGGGTATGGTTGTGACGATTGCCAGTGACGGCAAAATGGAGCATTACAACCTAGTCGGCTATGGCGCGGCCATCTGCGGTTTGCTGACCTTTTGGCTGGTAGGATATATTCACACTGACGCTAAAAAAGAATGAAGGAGCTCACATGATTGAATTCAAAAGACCCGATGGAAAATCCACAAGTGGCTATTTGGCTGAGCCTACCGCTAGTGCAAATGCCCCTGGGGTAGTGGTAATTCAGGAGTGGTGGGGTTTGGATGAAGAGGTTAAGTCCGTAGCGGATCGTTTGGCCAAGGCGGGGTATCGTGCGCTTGTGCCGGATTTGTATCGCGGTAAGTTAGCGTTAGAGGCTAATGAGGCTGAGCATTTGATGCAGGGTCTAGACTTTGGCGATGCGGCTACCCAGGATATCCGCGGCGCAGTCCAGCATCTGAAGGCAACAGGCAGTGCAAAAGTAGCTGTCACCGGTTTTTGCATGGGCGGTGCCTTAACAGTGTTATCCGCGTGCAATGTGCCAGAACTTGATGCCACGATTGTTTGGTATGGCAATCCTCCTTTGGACTATGTCAACGCTAGCGCAATTACTAAGCCAATGCTAGCCCATTGGGCATTGCATGATGAATTTTTTGCTGCTGCAGGGGTTGATCAGCTGGAAGAGAAACTCAAGTCGGCTGGGGTCGATTACACCTTTCATCGCTATGATGCCAAACATGCTTTTGCTAACCCCAAATCTGATGTGAGAGGATTGCCGCCACTCAAGTACGATGCCGCAGCAGCGCAACTCGCGTGGGATCGAACCTTTGATTTTTTAAGCAAACAACTTACCAACTAACTTTTCTAGTCATATTTTTATTCTGATGCACATCTTTTCTGAAAATCTTGCCTTAGAAATTGCCTCCTATTACCGTAACCTGGCTTTAGGCCACGGTGTGATTCCAAAAGTATTTACTTTGGTGAACGTGCAGGGTGATCAATACTTATTCTTCATTGATGATTTACGCATGGAGAAGGAAGAGGAAAATCAATTTTTAAGTTTTATTGTGAAAGCCCATGAAGCTGTAGCCTATGCACAGGGCACCTTGGTGATCGTTGAAAAAAATCAACAATTTATTGAATTTGCGGTGGTTGATCATGACGCGGAAAATGCGATCGTGTGTTCTGCTGAGCTCACCAGGGATGTAGATGATAAGCCGATTGGGTTAACGGAATTTGATAAAACCTTGGTTCGTAAGCAGGGTATTGTTTTTGGCGGTCACTTTGACCTTGTCAAAATTTCTGAGGATAGATTGGAAGATTTTGAAAGTCTATGGGATGAGATGAAACCCAAGATTTTGCATCGCCAAATGGATGTCTAATTTATTTTGTGTGTAAAGTTTGGTTTCTGAAGTATTTGCGCGAAATTCCCTCGAGACAAAATGATCCGATCAAAGCTCCCACTAGGGCTAATGCGCTGCTAGGGGCGCTCTGAATGACATTGATAAAGAGTGTCGTGAATAAACCCAGGTTGACGAGAATGGCAGCCCATAAAGGCCAGAGCTTTGCCCCGGTTTGTTTGCGCACTTTGATATGACCAAAGGTAATTACTGCATAGACGAGCAAGAACGCTAGGCTCGCCATTTTGCCAACAACGTCTAATGGAAAGGCCAATACCAGGGCGATCACAATCAATGAAGAGATGCTTAAAGCGCGCATTTGCGTTTTGAGGATGGTATCTCCAAGGGTCGCGGAGATGGATCTTTTGCTTACCATGTCGGCGGCTATATTGGAGGCAGCAAAGATAGTGGCATTGAGGGCTGCAGCGCAGGCCAATAGGGCGGAGGCCCCAATGATGACAAAACCAATTTTGCCGGCAATCAATTCGGCAGCATTGGCTAGGACATGACCATTGAACCGCTGCATTTCTGCTGGTGATAAGAGCAGGACGGCTGTTGAGCTTACTAAAATATAAGCAACCGCTACCAGGATAAGGGCAGAGAACATCGCTAGTGGCAATTCTTTGTGTGGTTCACGCATGGCATTGGAGGAGTTTGTTACCACGCCAAAACCTTGGTAATTAATGTAGAGAATGCCAGTAGCAATCGCAATCCCATTGATCGATCCGCCAGACATCTCAAAGGAGCTGATATCGGCCGCATGAATACCGCTAGCGGAAAATAGGAGGAGGGCAATGGTCACAAAGCCAATCGCCCACATTTCAGCACGACCCACAATATTAGTGCCCAATAAATTGATGCCGGCACAGAGCGCCACAATGGCTGCTCCAATCATTTTGACCTCTAAGGAAGAAAGATTGCCGCCAAATAGGGTATTGGTGTACTCGGAGAAGCTGGCAGCATAAAGCGCCGCTGCAATGAGGTAGGCCATGTATTGAAAAATATTGAGGCCGCCAGAGATTACCCCGGGACCAAAACTCATGACCGTAAAAGTAGCGGGACCTCCGCTACTGGGAAAGGTGGCTCCAAGTTTGGCATAGGAGTAGACAGAAAATGAGGCCGCTAATGCACCAAGCAAAAAAGCCAGAGGGATATGGGTCCCAGCATGAGCTCCTGCAGTTCCTAATAGAGAAAATAAGCCTGCCCCCATCATTCCACCCACACCTAAAGCGGTGGCGGAAAACAGGCTAATGCCACCGTTTTTAGGATCAGGTTTTCTGAGTAGGTTGGAGTTCAAAGGTTTTTTGCATGTCGAATGATGTTTGCATTCAGGATGACTTCCATCAAAATTAAGTATCTAGCGCTATATTATGGCGCCTAACAGATATCTTTCGGGGTATTTGATCAGCCAAGTTATGGTTTCGAAAAACCTTGATCTCGCATGCCCCAGATGAAGACCTAGTGGTTCCCCTTAATAAAATCATTATTTACGCGAATCGAATGCCATAAATGAACGGCTTGGGCTATGATGAGCAAAATAAAAAATAAATCCTAATGGAGACAATCACGATGCTAGCTATGCAACGCGTTTTTTTAATCGCACTGATTTTCACTACTCTTAGTGGCATTGCCGGTGCAGCAGATATTTCTAAGGCCGAATCAAAAAACATGAAGCTCGTGGGTTATAACGATCTTCAAGGCAGAACTGCATATCAACCCACAATTCAAAAACAAGGCGATCGTTGGATTGCTTATGTTGGCCATCATGGTGATTACCGCTTGAATAGTCAAAGCGGACAAATGGAAAACAATGGCACTTCCATTATTGATGTAACGGATCCCAAAACCCCCAAGCTTTTAAAACATATTCCCGGCGAAGAGGGTAAGGCTGAGCAAGGTGGCGCTCAAATGGTGCGCATCTGTTCTGGTGCAACCTTATCAAAGGCGGATAAGAATAAATTTTATATGTTGCGTGTTTTTGGTAATCAAGCCCATGAAATGTGGGACGTCACACAACCAGAAAATCCCACTCTCATTACTACAATCGTTAAGGGTCTTAAGGGTACGCATAAAAGCTTTTGGGAGTGCGATACAGGGATAGCCTATTTGGTATCGGGCAATCCCCAGTGGCGTACAAACCGCATGACTCAAATTTACGATTTATCCAATCCGGCTAAGCCAGTTTTCATTAGGGACTTTGGTTTGGTTGGTCAGCAGCCTGGTGCTGGTGGCGCAGTGCCCATTTCCTTACATGGTCCAATTTCAACTGGACCAAAAGGTAACCGCGTGTATTTTGGATATGGCACTAATACCGATGGAATACTGCAGATCGTCGACCGTGACAAACTTTTAAATGGTCCAAAAGAGCCAACCCCTGAGAATTTGTTATACCCTCAAGTCTCGCGCCTTGAGTTGCCTCCGATGCACGGGGCACATACTACGCTGCCGTTATTGAACATGGATTTCCCTGCCTTTAAGAATAACTTGTTAGGCAATAAAGGGGATATCTTGGTGGTAACAAATGAAGCCATTCAAAAAGAATGTCTAGAGGGTCGTCAAATGGTGTGGTTCCTGGACATTACTACCGAATCAAAACCATTCGGTATTTCTAACTGGGCCGTCCCTGATATGCCGGGCAACTGGTGTAAGCGAGGTGGTCGCCATGGTAGCCACTCATCTAATGAAAATATGACTGAAGTCTATGCAAAGAAAATCATGTTTTTTGCATACTTTAATGCGGGTGTAAGAGCGCTGGATATCCGCGATCCCTTTGCCCCTAAAGAGATTGCTTACTACGTTCCAGCGATGAATGAAAATACCATCGTACTTGAAACTCCCGCTGGATCGGCAGGCGCTAAATTACCCCATACAAAGGCTGCAAGTACCAAAGCAATTCAAACCAATAACGTAGAAGTTGATGAGCGCGGCTATATTTATATTGTCGATAGGGCAAATACTGGCATGCACATTCTTGAGCTGACTGGAGATGCTCGAAAAATTGCCAACTGGAATGCTGCGATTAAATAATGGGGTATCAATCATTGTGCAGGCTATTGATTGGAGGCTTGCTACTCTTGCTGATGACCTTGTCTGAGGCGGCTCAAGAAAAGGTATTTTTGATTGAGCTGCTCAATGGCAAGGTGATGAGTGCCAAGACCGTGCAGGTCAAGCGCTTTGATACGGTTCGCTGGAAGGTAAAAAGTAATGAGGCTGGTGAATTGCACCTTCATGCTTATCACATTGAAATTCCGGTGAGTCCAGCGAAGGTTTCGGAGTATGTTTTCAAAGCGGAGGCAAGCGGTAAATTTCAGCTAGAGTGGCACCCTAAAGTACCAAGTAGCACCACTCATCCAGTAGGTCATCATGAACCATTGGCTTTTCTTGAGGTTTATCCTCAATAGATTTTCTGCATTGAAATTAACTGCCAGACTACAGGTGAGACTGACTATAGCTCTGTCGACAATGGCTCTTTTGGTTTTGCCAAAAATTGGCCATGCCCATGCCTTTGATGAGCGCTACGATCTGCCGATTCCCTTGAGCTTTTTCATTTGGGGAGCGGTGCTTACAGTTGCATCCACTTATCTGTTATCAATTCTTTTCGTCAGAGGGGATGACTCCTCGCAGTCATTCATTGCTGAGCCAAAACATTCCCCGCGCTTTCTATTTTCCATCTCACCGAGGCTACAAGGTTTCATCAAGTTAGTTGTCGTTTTTGGGCTTAGCCTTCTCATTGCACTGGCTTTTTTTGGCCCCGATAACCCGTTAATGAATATCGCCCCCCATTTCGTTTGGGTCAATTGGTGGATTGGGGTTCCGCTGCTTTTTGCTATTTTTGGACCAGTGGTGCGTTGCATTGACCCTTTTGCCGCAATCGGTAGTCTGCAAAAAACCGGATCATCGCCCTATGCTGCGCAGTCTATGCCTCAAGCTTTAGAGCGCCTAGGAAGGTGGCCGGCTGTGGTGGGTTTGCTGTGTTGGTGCTGGATTGAGGTTGTCTATCCCAACGCCGCATTACCTTGCTACCTTGGCGTGCTGACGATCATCTGGCTGGTATCGGGATTTCTGGGGAGATGTATTTTGGGAAAGCAGGATTGGGACGAGGGTTGGGATTTTTTTGGGATTTATTTTGCAAATTTTGGGCGTATTTCACCTTTCTCTTTTTCTGAAGGATCTGTATATATTGGGATGCCTTTTATTCGATTAATTGAACATACCAAGTCGATTCCAGGCAGCGTCGCTTTTATCGTCGCAATGCTGTCTACCGTTTTATTTGATGGGCTACATAGCAGTCCAGTTTGGCTATCATTTCAACAATTATTTCAAGGTAAGTTTGACGTTAATGGCTACTTCCTCGGATTTCTGGGTCTTACTCTGGTTTGGGCTAGCTTTTATTTTGTCTTTTTGGGAAGCTGTTTGTTGATACCTCGAAATGAAGACTCAAAGAGAAAAAACATCTTCCTGGACGCTTTCTATATTCCTGAAATCTTTGCGCCAACACTGATTCCTATTGCGCTGGCTTACCATGTGGCTCACAATTTCTCGAGCCTTGTTATTCAGGGGCAAAATATTATTGCGCTAGCATCAGATCCATTGGGTATGGGCTGGAACCTATTTGGTACCGCAAATTTTTATCCAAATATTGCAGTGTTAGATGCAAAAACGGTTTGGTATATCGCATTAAGTGCCATTGTGATCGGACATGTGGTCTCAATTTATCTAGCCCACCTAGTGGCTTTAAGGGAGTTTAAGACTGCAGCCTTAGCAAGTAGGGCAGCTCTACCATTAACGTTGCTCATGATTGGATTTACTGCAATTAGCTTGGTGATTTTGGCGGAACCGCTGACGAATTAATTCGCCAGCTATCGGTTTTACCTACCTGCTATTCTTTTGGCTTGCGGGATTGCTCAATTAATCTAAGCTCCCAAGGGATAATCACCTTAGAAAAGATGACGGGATCAATCCAGCCTGTCGCCTCACGTCCAAGATGGCCGCCGCGTGGATTCACCCAAGCATCTTTGGGGATATCGCCGCTACGCAATAAAAGTTCTGCATCCTGAATTGGGGTTTGAGTATCTTTGGCGCCAGCAACGATTAGCATTGGGGCGGTAGGTTTATCTAGTAGCCCCTGTTTCTTTAATGACATTTCTGGGACGAGGCGATAGAGGTCGGCTACCGTGTTTGCACCTTCATATACGTATAAAGTTGCAGGAATATAGTCAAATAAATATTCTTTATTACCATTTACCTTTGAATTAATCACCGCCTCAGAAAAGGTCACATCAACCGCTGGAGACTGGGCCACCACTCCGAGTAGGCGATTTTTTTCAGTGATAGCTAGCTTGGCTGCCCAGTGGGCGCCAAAGCTGACACCAAAAGCAATAATGCGTTTGTTATCAACTTTAGGGTTGTCGTAGAGGAAGTCAATTGCAGTTGAGAACATACGATCAGCTTTATTGTCGACCTTGATTGGTGCTTGCCCTGTTCCCGGCCCATCAATCGCAAGGAAGCCTACGCCCTGATCTAGGATTTGGGTATAACTTTCTGCCACAGTTTCTTTACGGCTATCCAATCCATTAATAGCCAAAATCATTGGGACTGGCCCCTTGGCATTCTTAGGAAATCTTAGGTAACCCGTAATGAATTTGCCTTCAAAAGGGATTTTGACAACCTCAGTAGGGGTATCTTGAGTATTGAGATATTTGATATAAGCATCAATGGCATTGTCATAGGAGAGCTTCTTGCCGGGAGAGTTGGGAACTGGAAATTGTCCAAAGTAGTACAAGCGCCATGCACGTTTATACGCTGCGCCCATATCCTGTTTATTTTTGGCGTTTGCCGCGGCAGTCATGTATTTCCCTGCCACTCTGCCAAAGCCCTGCGCCCAATCATCAGGCTCGCGGGTGGTAATGTATGAAAATGCCTCCTCAAGATCCTTTTGGTCTAGACCGCCTAAAGGATAAGAACCTCTTTTGACACGCTCGATGGATTCTTGCTTGATTTCATCAATACTGCGATCGGTCACTTGGGCATAACTGGAAAAGTTCGCCGATAGCAGGGCAATGAATGAAATTCTTAAAAAGATTTTCATGGGTTGCATTTTG